>NZ_JBEZFO010000005.1:0-345448 GCF_040649495.1 Micromonospora sp. NPDC048947 | reverse complement strand
CTGTGCCCGTCGAGGTCGAGATGATCCGCAAGAGGCGTGCGGGCGGCGAGAAGCGGGCTGCCGTTCTCGACGATCGCGGAGCCGGCCCGGCCCGTTTCGTAACGCCCCCCGGGATACCGCCCTGCCGGCGGCCGTACGCGCCCGCTGGCCCGGCCCTCCACCCTCGGCTCGACCTGGAACACGCACCGCTGACCGCCCAGCCCGGCACGTCCCCGGCCCCGGACCTGCTCCCAAGATCGTGCTCGATTCAGGATGTAGTGGCGTCGGCGTCCGGCGATGCCACTACAACCATGTTCGGGCGCGATCTTGAGCATCGGATCGTCGATGTGACGAGCGGTTCGGCCCGTTCTGCCGGACCCGAAGGAGCAGGAACAGGAGCAGGGCGGTCATCGCCACCGCGCCGGGGGCCTTCGTGAAGCGGGCCAGGTTGGTGCCGTCGGGCAGGGCCAGAAAGGTCGCTGCCCCGGCCGGCAGCACGAACCAGGTGGTCCGGGTGGCGGTGAGCGCGAGCAGCGCCAGCGGCCAGGTCGCGTACCAGGGGTGGAAGACCGGGGACAGGACGACGGTGGCGACCAGCGCCAACGCCGCGCCGTGCAGCGCCACCCGGGACCGCGCCGCCGGAGGACACCCAACCTCGGGACAAGCGAACTCCGAAGACGCGACCAGGGAACTCCCCGCCCCCGAACCCCTCGCCTCGGGAGCCGCGGCCTCGTTCAGCCCGCGCAGCACATGCCAGGCCCGCCACCAGAGCACCAGCAGCACCCCGACGAGCAGCAGCAGCGCCACCGTCCGGACCACCGGCACCGCCTGCGGGTCCCGGCCGACCAGCGCGCCGGCGTAGTCGACCACGAAGCCCACGGCGGTGGGTGGTGACGTCCACTGCTCCGAGTCGCCACTGTGGGTCAGGCCGCCGACCCAGCCGAAGCCGAGGCCGGACAGCGCCGAGGTGACCAGCAGCGCGGCGAGCAGCCCTCCGGCCAGCCAACCACAGTGGCGCAGCAACGCCCGAACGGTGTACCGGCCGTGCACCGCGGCCAGCACGGCGAACGGCACCACCACCACGGCGCTGGCCTTCACAGTGACCGCCAGCCCGAGCAGCGCGCCGGCCAGCAGCAGCGCCGCCGGGCGACCTGGTCGACGGACCACGACCAGCAGCCCGCACAGCAGCAGCCCGAGCATCACGGCGTCGTTGTGCGCCCCGCCCACCAGGTGCACGCCGACCAGCGGGCAGGCCAGCAGCAGCCAGACCGCCCGACGGGCCGGCACCCCGGCCGCCCGGGCCAGAGCGGGCACACAGAGCGCGGCGAGCAGCAGCCCCGCCACGGTGATGATCCGCAGCGTCACGAGCGTGCCGGTGAGGCCACCACCGACACTCACCGCGAGCGCCGCGAGCAGGACGAACACCGGCCCGTACGGTGCCGGGGTGTCCCGCCAGATCGGTGCCACAGTGTCCAGCCAGGGGCAGCCCGCCGCCGCCACCCCCACGGCGTACGGGTCGACGCCGTGCGCGTACGTCCAGCCCTGGCAGGCGTACGAGTAGACGTCCCGGCTGCCCAGCGGTGGCGCGACCAGCAGCGGTAACGCCCACAGCCCGGCGGTGACGTACGCCCAACGGGTCGACGGCGCACCCTCGCGCAGTGACCACCACGCCCCGACCAGCAGCACGGTGCCGATCAGCCAGCAGGTCAGCGTCGCCGGGCCGTCCGGGGTTCGCCAGATCGACGCGGGTGTCACGCCCAGCGGGGCGTCGGGCAGTGCCCCGCCGAGGTATCCGGCCACGGCGAGCAGGGCAGCGCCGGCCAGGCCGACGTACCGGGCGGCGCGGGCAACCGGTGGGCGAGCGGGCGGGCCGGGAGCGGTCACCGGGCGCACCTTCCCTCAGTCGGCGGCGACCGGCTGACGGGCCGCCCGCGCCGACCGTACCAACCGGATGACCAGCACGATCACCAACAGCGTCATCAGCGGCGCCCCGACCGTCTTGGTGTAGCGGGGCAACCCGGTGCCGTCGGGCAGCACCAGGAACGACGCGACCAGGGCGACCACGATGAACCATCTGGTCCGCTGGGCGGTGGCGGCCAGCACGAACAGCGGCCAGGTCCAGTACCAGGGGTGCACCACGGGGGCGAGCGCGACGGTGAGGGCGAGCGCGAGGCCGGCGTGGTACAGCGGGTCGCGGGTGCGGGCCCGCCACCAGAACCAGACGAGCAGTACGGCCAGGACGACCACGGCGATCCCGCGGGTTACCGGCAGCGCGTCGATGTGACCACCGAACAGCGCCGCGACGTACCCGGCCGTCTGCCCCACGGCTGTCGACGGGGACGTCCAGGCGATGGCGGCGCCACCCTGGGACAGCCCGCCGATCCAACCGAAGTCCAGCCCACCGACGACTGTCACGCCGACCACGGCGGCGACGGTGCCGCCGACCACCCAGCCGCCGTCGCGGATCAGCGTGCGGATCCGGTACGGCCCCGCGGTGGCCGCCAGTGCGGCGAACGGCACCACCACCACGGCGGTCACCTTGATCGCCACCGCGATGCCGAGGATCAGCCCGCCGACCAGCAGCATGCCGCGCCGGCCCGGGTGCGCTGCCACCACTGCCAGCCCACCGACGAGCGCGGCGAGCATCAGCACGTCGTTGTGGGGGCCACCGATCAGGTGCGCGGCGACCAGCGGGGAACCCAACGCCAGCCACACCGCCCGCTTCGCCGGCACACCGGCTCGACGCGCCAGCGTCGGCAGGGCCCACGCGGTGAGGACGACGCCGACCAGCGACAGCGCACGGAACAGCACGATGCTGGCGGTCAGCGAACCGGTGGCCTTCACCACGGCGCCCGCGATGAGCACGAACAGCGGCCCGTACGGCGCCGGGGTGTCGCGCCAGATGACCGAGACCGAGTCCAGCCAGGGGCAGGGCAGTGCGGAGACGCCCTGCTCGTACGGGCTGATGCCGCCGACGAAGCTGGCGCCCTGGCAGGCGTACGCGTACACGTCCCGGCTGCCGAAGGGCGGTGCGATCAGCAACGGCAGCAGCCAGAGCCCGACTGTGACAAGCGCCCAGCGCGTCGAGGGTCCCCCGTCACGTAGCGCCCACCAGGCGTACGCCATCAGGCCGGTGCCGACCAACCAGGCGGCGAGGATCAGCGGGCCGTCGGGCCCCTGCCAGATGCTGACCGGGGTGCTGCGCAGGGGGCCGCCGGGAAACGCGCCGCCGAGGAAAGCGGCGAGCGCGAGCAGCATCGAGCCGGCCAGGCCGGTCCAGCGCGCGAGGTGGGAAGGCACGCCGGACATGCTGCCAGCCCGTCGCTGGGAGGCCGACGGCAGGCACTGTCAGCAGTGGCGCGCCGGTGCCAACCCACTGGAGATCGAGTAGTCGCCGGCGGCGCGGACCCGCACCTCGGTCCACCCGTCCGCGCCCTGTCGCAGACAGCCGTCCGGGCCGTTCAACGTGAGCCAGCGCGACCAGCGCACCCGGACCAGCACGTCACCGGGCGTGGCGGTCAGCCGGACCGCGCCGCGGTCGGCGGCGACCAGTTGACCCGGGGCACCGACCAGCGGGGTCGGATCGACCACGGCGTACATCTGCCAGGTGGAGTCACGCCAGACCTCCCGCAGGTACGGCAGGCCGCCGCGGATCAGCGCTGCCTCGTCGCGGCCCCACCTGTCGGCCGGCGCGTCCGGGGCGAGCACCACATAGCTCACCGCCTCGTGCCGTAACCACTGCTCGTACGTCTGCGCGCTCAGGTTGCCGTCGTAGAACAGCGCGTTGCGGTCGCTGTCGACCTGGCGTTCCCAACCCCGGGCCAGTGGCACTGTCGGCGGCAGGTACGCGGACTCCCAGTGGTCGCGTAGCGGCACCACCTCGACCCGCCCGGCCGGCTGCCGCCTGTCGAGTTCGGCGACGAGCGGTCGGTAGAAGCTCGCGGCGCTCTCCGGGGCACCGGCCCGGGTCACGTCGCTCACCATCACCGGGGACTGCCACCAGACTGTCGCGGCGAGCAGCGCGGCCAGCCATGCCCCCGGCAACGCGGCGTACCCGGCCAGCACGGGCAGCGCGAACAGCATCGGCAGTCGTAGCGCGTTGGAACCGATCGGGCTGGGCACGTAGTACGCGGCGATCAGGAGCAGCACGGTGAGCGCCGCGCCGACGCGCAGCACCCGGCGGCGACGCGGCAGCACGACCGCCACCAGCACCGCGAGCGCGACGTTGATGCGCATCGACTCGGCGGAGTACGGCTGGGTGCCGCCGTTGCCGAAGACGAACGCCATCGGGGCGAGCGTGACGGCGGGCGCCACGGCCAGGACGAACGCCTCGGCCAGTGGTCGCTCGGCTCGCCAGCCTCCGGGCAGCGGGCGGCCCGGCCCGTCACCGGTGCGCAGGGCGCCCAGCAGCAGCGCCGCGCCGGCCAGCCCGGTGAACAGCCCGGCGACCGGGCTGGCCGCCGTCGCCAGGGCGGCGCAGACGGCGGCGAGCGTCAACCGGAGCCAGCGCGGCGGGCGTTCCGCGCTGACCGCGCAGAGCGCCAGCAGCCCCAACGCCAACCCGACCGCGAAGGTGATCCGCCCGCTCGCCAGGTTGCCGACCAGCACCACAGCGCCGAGGACACCGGCCAGCAGGGGTCGGCGGGCCCGGTTGCGGGTGAACAGCCAACCCAGCGCTGCCGCGCCGACCACGGCGGCGACCGCCCCCAGCGGACGCACCCCGATCAGCGCGCCCAACCGGGCTGTGAAGAGGCTGTAGCCGTACTGGTTGACGCCGCCGTACCAGCCGAAGTCGACCGGCGCGGCCCCGTACCGCTCGGTGAACCCGGCACGGGCCACCTGGGCGGCGAGGTCGGTGCCCATCGGCGGCGCGAGAAGGAACGCGACGGCGAGCAGCACCGCCACAGCGGTCGCCGCCGCCCAACCCGCGACGCTCCGCCCGGTCGGACGCGGCGACGCGTCAGGCATCGAGGACCCGTTCGGCAGCGGCCCGGGAGCGGCGGCCGGTGCGCAGGTACTCGTCAAGGAACTCCCCCGGGTCGTCGCGGCCGAGCAGCCGGGCCACCCCGGCCAACTCCACCCCGTGCCGGGGCAGTTGGTCGCCGGCCCGGCCCCGGACCAGCATCAACGCGTTGCGGACCTGCGCGGCCAGGGACCAACCGGCGGCCATCTCCGCGGCGTCCGCCGGGTCGATCAGGCCGGCCCGCTCGGCCGCCGCGAGGGCGTCGAGGGTACGCGTGCCGCGCAGCGCCGGTATCGCGCCGGCGTGCCGGAGCTGAACGAGCTGCACCGCCCACTCCACGTCGGCGAGCCCACCGCGCCCCAGCTTGGTGTGGGTGGCCGGGTCGGCGCCACGGGGCAGCCGTTCGGTCTCCACCCGGGCCTTGATTCGCCGGATCTCGACGACCTGCTCGCGGGTCAGCCCGTCGGCCGGGTAGCGCACCGGCTCGATCATCGCCTCGAACTCGGCGCCCAGGTCGGCGTCACCGCAGACGAACCGGGCGCGCAGCAGTGCCTGCGCCTCCCATACCCGCGACCAGCGCGCGTAGTACTGCGCGTACGCGGCGAGGCTGCGTACCAGCGGACCCTGGCGGCCCTCCGGCCGCAGGTCGGCGTCGACGCCCAGCGGCGGGTCGGGGGCGGGTACGCCGAGCAGCCGGCGTAGTTCCTCGGCGACGGCGTGCGCGGCGGCGCTGGCAGCGCTCTCGCTGGTGCCCGGCGGCGGGTCGTAGACGAAGAGCACGTCGGCGTCGGAGAGGTAGTTCGACTCGTACCCGCCGAGCCGGCCCATGCCGATCACCGCGAACCGCAGCCCTTCCGGTGCCGGTTGGCTGGCCTGGGCGGCCCGCAGCGCGGCGGCCAGAGTGGCGTCGGTGACGTCGGCGAGCGCCGTACCGACAGCGGTGATGTCGGACAGCCCGCGGGCGGGCCGGTTCGCGCCGTCCGCCCGGGTGGGGCTGGGCGCGAGCGCGCCGGCCCGGCAGAGCACGTCGGCGCAGGCCACCCGGACCAGCTCGCGACGTCGCAGCGCGCGCACCGCGCTGGTGGCCTCGACCGGGTCGGCGTGCCGGGCCGCCGCCGCCAGGAACCCCTCCCGCAGCACCTCGGGCGCGCGTGGCGCCAACTCGTTCTCCTCGGCCAGCAGCCGCAGCGCCTCCGGGTCGCGGGCGAGCAGGTCGGCGACGTACCGGGACAACGCGAGGACCCGGGCCAGCCGACGGGCGACCGGGCCGCCGTCGCGCAGCAGCCGCAGGTACCAGGGGGTGCTGCCCAGCTTGTCGGAGACCTTGCGGTAGTTGAGCAGCCCCCGGTCCGGCTCCGGCGCGTCGGCGAACTCGCTGAGCAGCACCGGCAGCAGGGTGCGCTGGATGGCCGCCGTGCGGCTCACCCCGCCGGTGAGCGCCTGGAGGTGGCGCAACGCCCCGGCCGGGTCCGCGAAGCCGAGGATCTCCAGGCGGTTCCGGGCCGCCTCCGGGGTGAGTCGCAACCCGTCGGCCGGCACCCGGGCCACCGACTCCAACAGCGGCCGGTAGAGCAGTTTGGCGTGCAGTCGGCGTACCTCGGTGGCGTGGGTGACCCACTCGGCCCGGAAACTCTCCACCGCGCTGCGCCCCGGCGCGGCGGTGAAACCCAGCGCGGCGGCGAGCCAGCGCAGCGCGCCCGGCTCGGCGGGCACCGTGTGCGTACGACGCAGGCCCTGGAGTTGCAGCCGGTGCTCGACGCTGCGCAGGAAGCGGTAGCCGCGCAGCAGGGCCTCGCCGTCGGCCCGCCCGACGTAGCCGCCGGCGACGAGCGCGCGCAGCGCCGGGATGGTGCCGGGCGGGCGTAGCGTCTCGTCGCCGCGACCGTGTACGAGTTGCAACAACTGGACGGCGAACTCGATGTCGCGCAGCCCGCCGGGACCGCGCTTGATCTCGCGTTCCAGCTCCTTCGGCGGGATGTGGTCGATGATCCGGCGGCGCATGGCGCGGACGTCCTCGACCGCTTCGGGCCGCTCGGCCGCCCGCCAGACCAGCGGCGCGAGCTGATCGATCCACTCCTGGGCCAGCGGCAGGTCACCGGCGGCCGGGCGGGCCTTGAGCAGCGCCTGGAACTCCCAGGTGCGCGCCCACCGCCGGTAGTAGGCCAGGTGGCTGGCGAGGGTCCGCACCAGCGGGCCGCGGCTGCCCTCGGGGCGCAGCGCGGCGTCCACCGGCCAGGCGACCAGCCCGCAGATGTAGATCAACCGGGTCGCCACCTGGGTCGCGGCGGACAGGTCGGCGTCCTCGGCGGCCACGAAGATGACGTCCACGTCGGAGACGTAGTTCAACTCGCCGCCACCGCACTTGCCCATCGCCACGACCGCCAGGCGGGGCCGCTCGGTCCCCTCCGCCAGCTCCGCGACAGCGATCTCGTACGCCGCGGAGAGCGTCGCGTCGGCCAGCGCGGAGAGCGCTGCCATCGTCTGCTCCAGGCCGCGACCGCCGGTCAGGTCGGCCGCCGCGATCCGCAGCAACGCCAGGCGGTACGCGATCCGCAGCGCCGCCACCGCGTTGCCGCCGTCGGTCGGCTCCAACCGCCCCTCGGCGGTCGGGGCGAGCCCGTCCGGTGCGGTCCGCAGCGCCTGGTAGTGCTCGGGGTGGGCCACCAGGTGGTCGCCGAGCGCCGCCGACGCGCCGAGCACAGCGATCAGCCGCCGCCGCAGTCCGGGATCGGCGTGCACGTCCGCGAGCAGCGGCGACTCGGCGCCCTCGGTGCTGCGGCCCTCCGCCTCCACGATGCGGTGCAGTTGGCGCAGCGCCAGGTCCGGGTCGGCGGCCCGGGACAGCGCGGCGAGCAGTTCCGCGGCGGCCTCGTCGACCGGCTCCTGCTCGGCCGGCTGCCACAGCCGCAGCCCCTCGGGGCCGAGCAGGTCCGCGGCGCGCGCGCCGCCATCGCCTTCGGCGGTGCCGAAGCCGTACCGGGCGAGCCGGCCCGGTGCCCTGGTCGGCCGGCTCATCAGTGCCCGAGCAACGGCAGGCCGCGCCGCGTCGTACTGTCGTCCAGCTCGCCGAGGGCCAGCGCGGCGAACCGGGCGGCGAACGGTTGCCAGACCTCCTCGACGTCGGCCAGCACCGAGGCGCAGGCCGCGACCACAAGCTCCGGGTCGTAGCCCAGCTCGGCGAGTTGGGTCGATTCGGTGGCCCAGTCGGCGATCATCGCGGCGTCGCACTCGATGTGGAACTGCAACCCCCAGGCCCGGTCACCGAGGCGGAAAGCCTGATGCGGGTAGCGGGTGGAGGCGGCCAGCAGAGTCGCGCCCCGAGGCAGCTCGGTGATCTCGTCGGCGTGCCACTGGAGCACGTCCGGGATCAACGGCACGTACCGGAACAACGGGTCGTTCTCCGCGGCGTCGCGCCGGCCGACCACGCCGGGGCCGATCTCCGGCCCGGACGGGCTGCGCTCCACCAGCCCGGCGTGCGCGGTGGCGAGCAACTGCGCGCCCAGGCAGACCGCCAGGGTCGGCACCCGGTACCGGACCGCCTTGCGCAGCAGGCCCTCCACGGCCGGAAACCACTGTGCGCCGGGCGAGCCGTCCGGCAACGGGTACGCCTGTTGGTCGCCGCCGAGCACCACCAGCGCCGCGTACCCCTCCAGGTCGGCGGGGAGCTCGTCGCCGGCGTGTGGGCGTACCACCCACAGCTCCAGCCCAGCCTCGGTCAGCCACTCACCCAGCCGGCGCGCGTCGTCCGTCGGGTCGTTCTCGATCACCAGCGCGGTTGCCACCCGTCGAGGCTAGCCGGTACGCCGCACGGCACCACGCCCCGGCACAGGTCCGCCCGCTGGGTGACGGCCTGGCCATGGTCGGGGTCGTTAGGCTCTGCGGTTGTGATCAGCGAGGACAGCGCCGCCGTACGCCCGCCCGTGCTGCGCCCGGGTGACACGGTGCTGCTGGTGTCGCCGTCCGGGCCGACCTCGCCGGAGCGGGTGGCCCGGGGCATGGAGCTGCTCACCGGATGGGGCCTGCGCCCGGTGCCGGCGCCCAACGCGTACGCCCGCCACGGCTACCTCGCCGGCACCGACGACCTGCGCGCCGCCGACCTGAACGCGGCCTTCGCCGACCCGGACGTGCGTGGGGTGATCTGCACCCGTGGCGGTTACGGCGCCCAGCGGATCGTGGACGCCATCGACATGGCCGCCGTCCGCCGCGACCCGAAGGTGGTGGCCGGTTTCTCGGACATCACCGCTCTGCAGTTCGCACTCTGGCGGGGCGCCCGCCTGGCCGGGGTGCACGGCCCCGGGGCGGCCTGGCGCGACGAGCGGACGCCACTGCGTTCCGCCGAGTCCCTGCACGCGGCACTGATGACCACCGAACCGGTGTCGATCACCGCGGTCCCCACCGAGGAGACCTTCGGCGTACGCGTACCGGGTCGCGCCACCGGCACCCTGCTCGGCGGCAACCTGTGCATGATCGCCGCGTCGATCGGCACGCCGGACCTGCCCGACCTGACCGGGGCGGTGCTGTTGATCGAGGACGTTCAGGAGCCCCCGTACAAGGTCGACCGAATGCTCACCCACCTGCGCCGGGCCGGCGCACTGGACGGACTGGCCGGGGTGGCGGTCGGGCAGTTCACCGACTGCGGCGACGGCTGGGACACCACAATCGTCGACGTGCTCACCGAACGTCTGGGCGACCTGGGCGTACCGGTCCTCGGCGGCCTCCCCATCGGCCACGGCCCCAACCAGCTCACAGTCCCGATAGGCACCACCGCCACCCTAGACACCACCACCGCCACCCTCACCGCAACCCCCGCAGTCCACTAACCCCCCACCGCTCCCCCGCCCGCCCCCACCCGCCCCCGCCCGCCCACCTCGGGCACCATTGATCATGAAGTTGTTGTCACTTGCCACGGCGTGTCGCGGCAATAACTTCATGATCGCCGCCGGGTGGGTGGGTCAGGTGGGCTATTGCGCCGATTTCCAGGGCGGCCCAGATGCCGGTGGGGGTGCGGGTGATGCCGTGGGGTTCGGCGTTCGGGGTGGGTAGGGCGTAGCCCTCGATTCGCCCGGCGGGGTCGAGGTGACCGATCCGGTTGGCACCCCACTCGGTGAACCACAGGCCGCCATCCGGGTCGGCCACTATCGCGTGCGGGCGGGCCGCCCGGTCCGGCAGCGGGAACTCGACGATCTCTCCATCCCTGTCGATCCGACCGAGCTGACCGGCGGCGATCTCCACGAACCAGATGACGCCGTCATCGCCCAAGGTGATGCCGACCGGGCCCGCCTTCGCTGTGGGTAACGGGTGCAGCGTGACAGTGCCGTCGAGGTCGATCCGACCGATCGCGTTCGCCTGGTTGAGTGTGAACCAGAGAGCCTGGTCCGCGCCGGCAGTGATCATCGAGGCGAACCCGCCGGTCACCGGCAGCGGGAACGCGGTGTGGGTGCCGTCGGTCTCCACCCGGCCGATGGTGTCGGAGGTCATCCCGGCGTACCAGAGCGCGCCGTCGGGCCCAGCCGCGATGCCGCCTGGCCCGGTGCCGGCCGGTAGGGCGACGGTGCGCTGCTCACCGTCGATGGTGATCCGACCGATCCGGTCGTCTCCCGAGCGGGTGAACCAGAGCGCCCCGTCCGGCCCGGCCGTGATGATCAACGGTCGACCGCCGGCCGGATCCAGCGGGTAGGTCCGGACCTCGCCGTCAGGCGACAACCGGGCGATCCCGCCGGCATGGGCCAACGTCAGCCACAGCGCGCCGTCCGGGCCAGGCGTGATGCCGTACGGTCCGGTGCTCGGCTCGACGAGTGGAATCTCCCGAATCTCGACGGTCATGCCGCAGTGTCCTTCCGTCGGTGAATCGTCCACCCTGACCCCCGGCCAGCGACGACACAACCGATTTCGCCCACCGCCCGGCCCTGATTGTCAGCTCGCTGACAGGGTCGCCACGGCTTTCGCCCAGACTGCCCGGTCACAGTCGGTCACGACAGCGCAGGATGACCGAACCTCTGGAGGACAGCATGTCCCGCACCATCCGCAGGAAGCACCTGCTGGCCGGCCTGGCCACCGCCGGCGTCCTCGGCGTCGGGATCGCGGCCCCGACGATCGCGTTCGCCGCCGACACTCCCACGCCGACACCAAGCGCCAACACCGCCGTCGCGCCCGACGCGGCGCCCGGCGGGGCCCCGGGTGCGAAGGCCGACCGGCAGGGCGAATTCGCCGAGGCGCTCGCCAAGGAGCTGGGCGTTCCCACCGACAAGGTGACCGCCGCACTGGAGAAGGTCCGCGAGCAGCACCGCCCGGCCGACCGACCGCAGCGCCCGTCCGCCGAGGACCGGCAGGCCGCGCTCAAGCAGCGCCTGGACCAGGCGGTCAAGGACGGCAAGCTCACCCAGGAGCAGGCCGACGCCATCACCACCGCCGTTGAGGCCGGCGTCTTCCCCGGCCCCGGCGGCCACCGCGGCCCCGGCGGCCACCGCGGCCCGGGCGGCCACCACGGCGCTGGTACGCCCGGCAAGTAGTCCGACGAGCCCGGCCCCGGCAGGCGCAAGCAGGCCGGGGCCGGCCTCGGCACCCCCAGGACAGGCCCGGTCCGCCCTCGGCACGCCCCCTACAGCAGACCCGGTCCGCCCCCGACACACCCCCGGGTAGGCCCGGTCCGACCCCGACACGCCCCCGGGCAGGCCCCGGTCGGCCCACGCCCGCAGCAGGCCCGTTCCGACCTGTCGGGCCCGGGCCTGTACCGGCTTGATCGACTCGGTTTCCGTGAAGTCGCGGTGTCCTGCGCGCTCGGACACCCCGACATCATGAAAACCGAGTCGATCACGCGTGGCCCGGGAAGGAGCGCGGCCCGGGAAGGAGCGTGGCTCGGGAAGGAGCGCGGCCCGGGAAGGAGCGCGGCCCGGGAAGGAGCGCGGCCCGGGAAGGAGCGCGGCCACCCGGGAAGGGGTCAGGGCTGCGGGGGCGGGGGCGTGAACACGCCCAGGTGGTTGCCGGCCGGGTCGAGGAGGTGGGCCAACGTGAGACCGCTCGGAGTCGTACGCGCCGGCACCAGCACCCGCCCTCCGGCAGCTTCGGCCTGTCGGCAGGTTTCCGCCACGTCGGCGACCTCGGCGTAGAACACCGCGTAGTTGGGCGACGTCCCGTCGGTTGCCCGGATCGCCCCGCCGATCCCGGTGTCGCCGCCGGCCCCGGTCACGCGGTAGGACCCACCGTTGGTCGAGCCCTGCTCCTCGAAGGTCCAGCCGAACAGGTCTCCGTAGAACCGCTCCGCGTCCTCGGGCCGGTCGGTGCCGATCTCGAACCAGGTGATGGGCGTGGTGGACCTGGACATCTCATGCCTCCAGAATTTCCGTGCCGGCCGATCGGCCGTCGTCTGGAGCAGTCTCGGGGTCGTTGGCGACAGCGTCCTGTCGGTGTTTTCGGATCACCCGGCGGGGTTTCCAGCGACGAGGCTCACCATGGCCCGCCGCCCCGCCGACAGGTCTCAGACCAGGCCGCCGCGCCGAGCCCCTCTCAGAGCCGAGCCCGTCTCAGACCAGGCTCAGCGGGCGGACCCGCTCGTGCGGGATGTCGAGATCCGTCAGGCGTAGCTCCCGGGCCACCACGTCGGGCAGCGCCCGGACGCTCCGGATCCGATCGGTACGGAAGCAGCGCAGCTCGTCGCGCAGCCGGCACCAGGCCACCAGGTACCAGTGTCGGGAGTTGCCGAGGTAGCCGAGCGGCTCGACGTCACGGGTCGAGTCGGCGCCGGAGCGGTCCGCGTACCGCATGCGCAGCACCCGCCGCGCGGCGACCGCGTCGGCGACCGTGGCCGGGACGGGCGTGGCCGGCCCGTCGCCGATCAGGTGCACCCGGCCGGCGAGGCGGTGCGCCTCGGCGGCGTCGGCGGCCGGCAGCACCGCCACCAGCTTGCGCAGCGCGGTGGCGGCCGGCGCGGCGAACGGCGAGCCGGCGAGCCGGTGCAGCGCCACTGCCATCGCCACCGCCTCGGCGGCGGTCAGGTTGACCGGCGGCAGGGTGCGGGCGCGGTCGAGGACGTAGCCGCCGGTGCGCCCGGGCTCGGCCCAGATCGGCACCCCGGCCTCCTGCAACGCGCCGAGGTCCCGTTCGATGGTCCGGCTGCTCACCTCGAAGCGCGCGGCCAGCCAGCTGGCGCTGCGCGGCCGTGGTGACACCGCCCGCAGCTCCTCGACCAGCGCGTAGAGGCGATCCGTACGGTTCATGCCCGGCACGCTACGGCCGGGGTACGACGCCCGCGGCGACCGCCCACCGACCGCGAGCGCCCCCGCCGGCCAGAGATCTTGGACAGTTTCCGTCAGGAGATAACGGAAACTGTCCAAGATCTGCACAGCCGCAGACGCACACCCGCCAGGACGCACGACCGCAGACGCACACCCGCACGACGAACCGCCCACACGACGAACCGCCCACACGACGAACCGCCCGCACGACGAACCGCCCGCACAGCGGACCGCCCACACGGCAGACCGCCCGCACGACGAACCGCCCGCACGACGGACCGCCCGCACGGCGACGCGGAAAGCCGCCTCAGGCGATGCAGGCGCAGACGATCAGCGCGGCCCCGAAGTGGGTGGCGGCGCTGACCCGGGCGGCCGGGTGCGGCTCGGGTGAGCAGATGACCTCGCCGAGCTTGCCGGGGGTGAGCAGGTCCAGCACCAGAAAGGCCAGCGCCATGATCGCCAACCCGACCAGGCCGAAGACCACTGTGGAGGCGAGCCCCTTGCCGAAGTCGCTGTAGCTGGTCAGGATCGCGGTGAAGACGATCCCGGCGATGCCGAGCTGGTTGGCAGCGAGCAGCAACCCCGCGTTGGCGTTGCGCTCGACCCAGATCAGGTCCCGCAGCCGTCCCGGGGTGAGCAGGTCGACGAGCCCGAAACCGGCGGCCATCAGGCCGACGCCGACGATCCCGAACACGACGCTCTGCCAGGCACCGCTGAACAGATCCTCCAGCACCGACTTGCCTCCCGACTCTCCGCCCGGAGGGGTACCGGCGCGGTGATCGAGACGATAGCGGCAGCGCGCAACGGCGTCAGCCCCTGCGTCTACAGGGCCAGGTAGCGCTGCCGCTCGTACGGGGTGACCTCACGGCGGTACTGCTCCCACTCGGCCCGCTTGTTGCGCAGGAAGAAGTCGAAGACGTGCTCGCCGAGCACCTCGGCGACCAGTTCGGAGCCGGCCATCACGTCGATCGCCTCGGCGAGGTTCTCCGGCAGCGCCTCGTAGCCCATGGCACGACGCTCAGCGCTGGTCAGCGACCAGACGTCGTCCTCGGCGCCCGGCGGCAGCTCGTACCCCTCCTCGATGCCCTTCAGGCCGGCGCCGAGCAGCACCGCGAAGGCGAGGTACGGGTTGGCCGCGGAGTCCAGCGAGCGGACCTCGACGCGGGCCGAGTTGGGCTTGCCGTACGCGGGAACGCGGACCAGCGCGGACCGGTTGAGGTGACCCCAGCAGACGTACGCCGGGCTCTCGGTGATCCGGTCGGGCAGGTGCTGCGGGAAGAGCCGCTTGTACGAGTTGACCCACTGGTTGGTGACCGCCGTGTACTCCCGGGCGTGCACCAGCAGGCCGGCGATGAACGACTTCGCCACCTTGGACAGCTTCATCGGGTCGCCGCCGTCGTGGAAGGCGTTGCGCTCCCCCTCGAACAGCGACAGGTGGGTGTGCATTCCGCTGCCCGGCTGGTCGGTGAACGGCTTCGGCATGAAGCTGGCCTGCACACCGGTGGAGAGCGCGACCTCCTTGACCACGTGCCGGAAGGTCATGATGTTGTCGGCGGTGGTGAGCGCGTCGGCGTAGCGCAGGTCGATCTCCTGCTGGCCGGGCGCGACCTCGTGGTGGCTGAACTCCACCGAGATGCCGATCCGTTCCAGGGCGAGTACGCCCTGACGGCGGAAGTCCCGGGCCACCGCGTGGGTGGTGTGCTCGAAGTAGCCGCCGGTGTCGACCGGGGTGGGCACCGAGCCGTCCTGCGGACCGTTTTCGAGCAGGAAGAACTCGATCTCGGGGTGGGTGTAGAAGGTGAAGCCCTTCTCGGCTGCCTTGGACAGCGCGCGGCGCAGCACGTGCCGGGGGTCTGCCCAGGACGGCCCGCCGTCGGGCAGCAGGATGTCGCAGAACATCCGGGCGCTCTCGCCGCTGACGCCGCCTTCGAAGGGGAAGACCTGGAAGGTGGTCGGGTCGGGCATGGCCACCATGTCCGATTCGAAGACCCGGGCGAAGCCCTCGATCGCCGAGCCGTCGAAGCCGATGCCTTCCTCGAAGGCCGCCTCGAGCTCGGCGGGGGCCACCGAAACGCTCTTGAGCGTGCCCAGAACGTCGGTGAACCACAGCCGGACGAACCGGATGTCCCGCTCTTCCAGCGTGCGGAGGACGAACTCCTGCTGACGGTCCACTTCCCCAACCCCTCGCGACACTCTTTTGTCCGCCTTGGCCGGGCTGCACCCGACCTGATCGCCCAGTGTTCCCGGGCCTGGTTACGCAGACGTTACGCGAACTGCCGCCGGCCGTCCCTTCGTGTCCCGCCCGGCGAGCGCGTGCCCCCGCCGTACCACGGCGTCCGCCGCCACGACGGCCGAGCTCCTGCCGCTGCGGCGTCGCGGCGGGTGGCGGCAATCTCGTCCGAGGGTACGGATTGTCGCGCGGGGGCTGGGGCAAGATGAAGGCATGCCCACCCTGCGTCTCGCCCTGTCCCAGGTCAACCCGAGCGTCGGCGACCTCGCCGGAAACGCCGACCTGGTCCGCAGCTGGACTCGCCAGGCCGCCGATGCCGGTGCCCAGTTGGTGCTCTTCCCGGAGATGATGCTGACCGGGTACCCGGTCGAGGACCTCGTCTTCCGGCGTTCCTTCGTCGCCGCGTCCCGGGCCGCCGTGGAGCGGTTGGCCGCCGACCTGGCCGCCGATGGTCTCGGCGAGTTGCCGGTCGTGGTCGGCTACCTGGACGCCGACGGCCCGCCGCAGGTCAGCGGGGACGCCGAGCCGGGCCGAGGTGCCCGCAACGCCGCCGCGCTGCTGCACCGGGGCGTCGTGGCCGCCCGCTACTTCAAGCACCACCTGCCCAATTACGGTGTCTTCGACGAGGACCGGTACTTCGTCTCGGGTGACGCGCTGACAGTTGTGCGGATCGGCGGCGTGGACGTCGCGCTGACCATCTGTGAGGACCTGTGGCAGGCCGGCGGTCCGTTCGCCGCCGCCCGGAGGGCCGGCGTCGGCCTGGTCGTCAACATCAACGGCTCGCCGTACGAGCTGAACAAGGACGACATCCGGCTGCCGCTGGTCCGCCGCCGCGCCGCCGAGGCGGGCGCCGCCATCGCGTACGTGAACATGACGGGCGGCCAGGACGAGCTGGTCTTCGAGGGCGACTCGATGATCGTGACCGCCGACGGTGAGCTGCTCACCCGGGCACCGCAGTTCGTCGAACACCTGCTCGTGCACGACGTCGAGTTGCCGGCCGCCGCCGACGCGCCGACCACCGAGACGCTGGCCGACGGCATGCGGATCGTGCACAGCACGCTGGACGGCATTCCGCCCGCGCCGTCCGGCCCGGCCGCCACCGGCGGGCTGATCGAGCCGGTGGCCGACGAGGCCGAGGTGTGGCAGGCGCTGGTGCTTGGTCTGCGCGACTACGTCAACAAGAACCGGTTCCCGTCGGTGGTGCTCGGTCTCTCCGGGGGCATCGACTCGGCGGTGGTGGCGGCGCTCGCCGTCGACGCGCTCGGGCCGGACCGGGTGGTCGGGGTGTCGCTGCCCAGCCAGCACTCCTCGGAGCACTCCCGGGAGGACGCCGCCGACCTGGCCAAGCGCACCGGCCTGGACTACCGGGTCGAGCCGATCCAGCCGATGGTCGACGGCTTCCTGGCCAACCTGTCGCTGTCCGGCGTGGCAGTGGAGAACCTGCAGGCCCGGGTCCGTGGCGTGATCCTGATGGCGCTGTCGAACCAGGAGGGCCACCTGGTGCTGACCACCGGTAACAAGAGTGAGCTGGCGGTCGGCTACTCCACCCTGTACGGCGACTCGGTGGGCGGTTTCAACCCGGTCAAGGACGTCTGGAAGACGCTGATCTGGCGGCTCGCGAAGTGGCGCAACAGGGACGCGGCGCGGCGCGGTGAGACAGCCCCGATCCCGGAGAACTCGATCGGCAAGCCGCCGAGCGCCGAGCTGAGCCCGGGCCAGCTCGACAGCGACAGCCTGCCCGACTACGACGTCCTGGATCCGATCCTGATCGGCTACGTCGACGGCGACCTCGGCCGCGACGGGCTGGTCGAGTCGGGTCACGACCCGGCGATCGTGGACAAGGTGCTGCGGCTGGTGGATACCGCCGAGTACAAGCGACGGCAGTCGGCGCCGGGCACGAAGATCTCCATGAAGGCGTTCGGCCGCGACCGCCGTCTGCCGATCACCAACCGGTGGCGCGAGCACGGCTGAGCCGTACCCCTGGGGGTGCCGGGTCGGTGGCGCGGCCCGGCGCCGCCGCGCGGTGACCTCACGGCGCGGTCCCGGGTGGCCGGGTGGGGCGGCCCCGCGCTGGTGGAGTGACATCTTGCACTGGGCCCTGCCGTCAGCCCGTCTCGCGGTGCGACGATCGCGACGGAACCCGGGGACCGCGCAGGCGGCCTCGAGGAAGGGAGACAGAGATGGTGGAGTCCACTCCGCACGAGGTGACCGCGTTGTACGGCGGCCCGGCCACCCGACGGGTCCGCACCCGCGACCTGTCGGCCGCCAAGGAGCGCGGCGAGCGCTGGCCGATGCTGACCTCGTACGACCAGTACACGGCGTCGATCTTCGACCAGGCCGGCGTTCCGGTGTTGCTGGTCGGCGACTCGGCAGCCAACAACGTGTTCGGCTACGAGACCACCCTGCCGATCACCGCCGACGAGCTGCTTCCGCTGGTCCGGGCAGTGGTGCGGGCGACCCGGCAGGCGCTGGTCGTCGGTGACCTGCCGTTCGGCTCGTACGAGGAGGGCCCGGCCCAGGCGCTGCGCACCGCTGTCCGGTTCATGAAGGAGGGTGGCTGTCACGCGGTGAAGTTGGAGGGTGGCCGCCGCAACGCCGCGCAGATCGCCGCGATCGTCGGCGCCGGCATCCCGGTGATGGCGCACATCGGCTTCACCCCGCAGAGCGAGCACACCCTGGGTGGCTACCGCGTGCAGGGTCGCGGCGACGCCGCTGACGAGGTGCTGGCCGACGCGCGGGCGGTGGCGGAGGCGGGCGCGTTCGCCGTGGTGTTGGAGATGGTGCCCGGCGAGGTGGCCAAGCGGATCACCCACGAGCTGCCGATTCCCACTGTGGGCATCGGCGCGGGCCCGGACACGGACGCGCAGGTGCTGGTCTGGCAGGACATGGCCGGGCTGCGGACGGGCAAGGCGCCCCGTTTCGTCAAGCGGTACGCGGATCTGGCCGGCGCTCTCACCGACGCCACCCGCCGTTTCGCCGACGAGGTCCGCGGCGGCGAGTTCCCCGCCGCCGAACACACCTTCTAGGACCGGGCACGGCGTGATCCGCTCGGTTGCGCCGAAAGCGGGGTGTCCCGGGCACCGGGACACCCCGTCTTCGTGAAACCGGAGTGGATCGCGCCGCTCGCGGGTCAGAGGTCGGTGACGCGGATGCCGGCGTGCGCCTTGTAGCGCTTGTTGATGGCGATCAGGTTGGCGGTGAACGCCTCGATCTGGTGGGCGTTGCGCAACCGGCCGGCGTAGATGCCCCGCATGCCGGGGATCCGGGCGGCGAGCGCGCCGACGATGTCGACCAGCTCGCGGTCCTCGGTGCAGATCAGCACGTCCAGGTCGATCCGGTCGACCTCGGGGTCGGCCAGCAGCGGAGCGCTGACGTGGTTGAACGCGGCGCAGACCCGGGAGTCGGGCAGCAGCGCGGCGGCCTGCTGCACGGCGCTGCCCTCGGCGACGGTCAGCGCGTACGGGCCCTGCTTGTCGAAGCCGAGCGGGTTGACGCAGTCGACGACGATCCGGCCGGCGAGCGGCTCGGCGAGGGCGGCGACGGTGGCGGCGTGCCCGTCCCACGGCACCGCGATGATCACCACGTCGCTGCGTCGGGCCACCTCGTCGTTGGCCGCACCGGTGACGCTGCCGCCGGCCGGCACCCCGGGCAGGGCGGCGATCTCGGCCGCGGACTCGGCGGCCCGCTCCGCCGACCGGGACCCGATCAGCACCGTCTGGCCGGCCCGCGCGAACCGGTAGGCGAGGCCCCGCCCCTGGTCGCCGGTGCCGCCGATGATGCCGACAGTCAGCCCGGACACGTCGGGCAGGGTGCTCGCGTCGTATGCCATTCCCTCATCCTCGCAAACCGCTCGGCCGGTCAGCAGCGCCGAGCGCTGTGAGAATCCCCGCTGCCGCGAGCGACAGCGCCGCCGAGGACCGGGCCAAGGCCGGCGACCACGCCCATGGACGACGGGCCGGCGGCCCGCTCAGGCCAGCTCGAACAGGACGGTACGGGCCGCCGGGTCGGCGGTGACGAGGCGGACCCGGACCCGTTCGCCGAGCGGCAGTTGGCCGAGGCAGCGGGCGCGTACCGGCGGGGCGTCCAGCGCGACGGTGCCGCCGGGCGGGCGGGGCCGGGACTTGCCGTTGGGCGGGGCGTCGACGTCGAGGACGGCCGCGTCGAAGGTCTCACCCACCCGGTGCTCCAGCACCGCCGCCTCGGCCAACTCGACGGCGCCACGAGCGGCCGCCGAGGCGACCCGGTCGGTGCTCGCCATCACCTCGGGCAGCCGGGGCAACGCGGCACGGGCCCAGTCGGGCACCGCCTGGCCCGCGTGCAGGGCCAGGCAGACCTCTGTGGCGTACCGGTCGGCCAGCCGCCGTAACGGCGCCGTCACGTGGGCGTACGCGGCCGCCACGCCACCATGTTCCGGCTGCTCCGGCAGCTCCCCGTCGAAGGCGGTGTACGCGGCACCGCGCATCAGCTCGGCCGCCTGGTCGATGAACGCGGCGGCGCGCGGCTGGGCGGCGTCCAGACCGGCGATGACCTGCCCCGGGCCCACGTCGTCCGGCCAGTGCACGCCCAGCGGCGCGGCGGCGGCCCGGAGCCGCTGCACCGCCTCCGGTTTGGGCGCCGGCATCGTCCGCAGCAGACCCACCCGGCCGGCCAGCATGATGTCGGCGGCAGCCATCCCGGTCAGCAGGGAGATCTGCGCGTTGTGTTCTTCCATCGGCACCGGCGCGCGCAGCACCAGCCGCCAGCCCTCACCGTCGGGCTCCAGATCCTGCTCGGGCAGCGGCAGGTTGATGGCGCCCCGGCTCAGCCCACGGGCGGTCAGTCGGTCGCCGATCTCCGGCAGCAGCGCGATCGGGTCGGGTAGCCGGCCGGCCTCGGCTGCCGCCTGCACCCCGGTGTAGTCCAGTTTGGCGCGGCTGCGGACCAGTGCGCGTTCCAGCTCGACGGCGACGGTGCCGCCGTCGGCGTCCAGGTCGATGGTCCAGACCACAGCGGCCCGGTCGTCGTCGGGCAGCAGGCTGGCCGCCCCCTCGCTGAGGGTGTGCGGGTGCAGCGGCACGTTGCCGTCGGGCAGGTAGATGGTCTGCCCCCGCCGCCAGGTCTCCGCCTCCAACGCCCCACCCGGTGTGACGTGCGCGGCGACGTCGGCGATCGCGTACCGCACCCGGTAGCCCCCACCGAGGCGGCGGCTGAGGTGCATCGCCTGGTCCAGGTCCCGCGAGGTGGCGGGGTCGACAGTGACGAACGGGATGTCGGTGCGGTCGACGGGCGGCTGCGGCGGTGCCGCAGCCGCCTTGTCGGCTTCACGCTGGGCGTCGGCCGGGAACTCCTCGGGCAGGCCGAGCTCGCGGCGCAACGCGCCGAAGTCGATGCGGGGCGCGAGTACGCGTCGAATGACCACGGGTCAATCCTGACAGCGCCACGGGTGATCCGCTTCCGGTGACCGGCCGAAAATCCGCCCGGTGAGGGGATGCTCCGCGTTCAGCCGGTCGCCTTGCGGGCTGCGCTGCGGGCCCCCCGGGGGGCGGTGGCTCGGGCGGCGACCGGGCGGGCCGGAGACTTACGGGCGGTCACCTTGCGGGCCGGCGTCTTGGCCGCGATGGTCTTCTTCGCCGGGGCCTTCTTCGCCGCCGCCTTGCGGGCGGTGGTCGACGAGGTACCCGTCACCTTCGCGGCGGGGGCCTTCTTGGCCGGAGCCTTGCGCGCGCCGCCGCTGGGGCGGGTGGACGCTGTCTTCTTCGCCGCTGCCGTCTTCTTCGTCGCTGTCTTCTTGGCGGCGGACGCCTTGGTCGCCACCTTCCGCGCCGGGGCCTTCGCCGCGCTGGTGGTCTTGCGCGCCGGAGCCTTCGCCGCGGTGGTGGTCTTGCGCGCCGGGGCCTTCGCCGCGGTGGTGGTCTTCTTCGCCGCGCTGGCGGTGGTCTTCTTCGCCGCGCTCACCGTCTTCTTCGTCGTACCGGTGGTCTTCTTCGCGGCGGTGGTGGTCCTGCGCGCGGTGGACGCCGGGGCCCGCTTGGCGGCGGCGGTCGTCTTGCGGGTGGTGGTCGAGGCCTTCGCGGGGGCCTTCTTGGCCGCGGCGGTGGTCTTGGTGGTGGCCTTCTTCGCGGGGGCCTTCTTGGCCGCGGTGGTGGTCTTCTTGGCCGGAGCGCGGCCCGCCCCGCCGGCGGCCTTGCGGGCCGGCGCCTTCGCGGCGGCCGCGGTGGACTTGCGCACCGGGGTGGTCCGGCTCGCCGCCGTGTTCCGCTCCGCCGCGGCGGTCTTCTTCGCGGTGGTGCGTCGGGCGGCCGGGCGCTTGGTGGCCTGCTGTGCTTCGGCCATCGTGGTTCCCTCCTCGGGGGACGTGCTCTCGCGTGCGTCCTCGCGGAGCACGGAATACCTCGGCGCGAGCCCGTCCCGCGCCGCCTATCTGTCGTCCCCGGCCCAACGAGCGTCCTCGGCATCCCACGCCTCGTTTCGCTCCTGCACTCGTTGCAGGGCGTTCTCCGCGTCGGCTGCCGAGTCGTACGGGCCGAGAACGTGCTTCGCCGGACACACGTTGGCGTCCGTCTCGACCCGGTGATGCCGGGTGCACCAGTAGAACTGCCCACCACGTTCGCTATCGCTCATGGGAATCACTGTGCACCGCGAACCGGCCGGCCGCCACCGGATCGCACAAGTCGCCGACGATCTCCACAGTAGATATGCATTGCGTTCGTCGGGCCGAAATGGCGAAACGCGTGGGACTGGAACTCCGGAAGATGCGCAGGTGAGCATCACTGCTGGGCACATCTATGATCGCCGGATGGCGACACCGGACTACATCGTGGGGCTGCGCAAGCACGTCGGCCACGACCTGCTCTGGCTGCCGAGCGTCAGCGCGGTGGTCCGCAACGACGCCGGTGAGCTGCTGCTCGGCCAGCGCGCCGACGACGGGCGCTGGTCGGTGATCAGCGGTTTCGTCGAGCCGGGCGAGCAGCCGGCCACAGCGCTGGTCCGGGAGGTGCGTGAGGAGACGGGCCTTGAGGTGGCGCCGGTGCGGATGTCCAGCGCCGTGTCACACCCGCACACGTACCCGAACGGGGACCGCTGCGAATACCTCAACCTGGGGTTCCTGTGCCGGTTGGTGGCCGGCACGGCCCGTGTCAACGACGACGAGTCGCTGGCCGTGCGGTGGTTTGCACTGGACCGGCTGCCCGAGCTGGACAAGCACGCTTTGCTGGTCATCGCGTACGCGTTGCGCGAGAACCAGCTGGCCGGCTACCTGGAGCCGGGTGCGAAGTGGGACGACGTACCCGACTGAGGTTCACACGGGGGTCGGCGCGAGGGCCACCGGCTCGGCGGTCGCCGACCGGGCCGCCCGGATGGTGTACGCGAGCGCGTACGGCATGCAGGCCAGGTAGAACATGGGTTCCGCCCGCACCTCGTTGGTGACGATGTGGAAGATCTCCCATGAGATGGTGGGTCGGGGCAGGCTGATGTTCCATTCCGTCCAGGTGGCGAGCAGCCACAACGGCGCGGAGATCCAGTCGAGGCCGCCCAGTGGCGTCGGACTGCTGACCGGGCCGGCGCGACCGCCCGCCGCGATGACGTCGACGACAGCGAGAATCACCGCGAGGTCGGCGGCGGCGAGTGCGCCGAGGACGCCCACCCACCAGGCCGCGCGGAGTCGATTCCGGCCTGCGAGGCTCGCTGCGGCCCAGAGGGCAAGCGTCAGGCCGGCCAACCAGAGCAGCAGCCCGGGTACGAAGGTGACCATGTCGTCCGGGGAGATGGCTGACAGAAACACGACAGCGACCGCACCGATGGGGAGCACCACGCCGAGCGCGATGCGCAGCGGGCCGTCGAGTGCGGCGTGCCGGGCCCAGCGCGCGGCGAACACCGCCAGCAGCACCGCCAGCCCGACGGTGAGCGCCGTCCAGATCGGCTTCTGCACCCGCTCGGACCAGTCCTGGGTCACCATGCGCTCGATCGGCATGAGGGCTGACGCGCTGGCGAGCACGATCCCGACGCAGGCGATCGGGGACAGCAGCAGCGCGGCGACGGTGCGACCGGTCCGACCACGCAGCACTGTGCTGTCGACGATCGGGGCGCCGGCGCGACTGACCGCCAGGCTCACCGCGAAGCCGACCATCTTCGTCCGGCGGCCGCTCTCGGCGAGCACGTGCAGCTCGGCGGCCCACTCGCGGCGCAGGTCGTCGCGAACCTCGGCCGGCCAGCGGCGCGCTGCCAACTCCAACAGCAGCTCGACAACCCGGCGGGTCACCACGCCGGTGCTCCGGTGGGCTCGGTGCCGCCCCACGAGCGACGGCCGCCGTCGGGGATCGCGGCCCGCAGGTCGGCGAGCGCCTGCCGGGCCTGCGTCACACCGACGGCGGTCAGTCGGTAGTAGCGGCGGGCCGGCCGGCCGGCCGCGACGGGATCGATCGCTTCCCAGTCGGCGGCCAGCCAGCCGGCCCCCTGCAAGCGGTGCAGCACCGGGTAGAGGGTGCCGCTGGGCAGGCCGGTCATTCGCATCAGGTCGAGCCCGTAGCGCTGCTCGTCGGGCTCGGCGAGCAGCGCCGCGAGCACCTTCGCGACCGGAATGGTCATCCGCATCCGGCCACTGTATCGGAACTCTACATAGGGGTGGGTACCCGTTCGACGGGAATCCACAGCTCGGCGTCCGCCTGGGCGCCGTCCGCCGACACCCGGACCCGGGAGATCTCCGGTCCAGGTCGGCTGCGGTACGGGTTGGACGGAAACCACTGGGTGAACACGTCACGCCACAGGAACTGCACCGCCTGCGGAAACGCACCGGACGTGGTGAACACCGCCCACGACCCCGCCTGCACCGGCAACGCGTCAAGGTCCTCCGGTGGCACGACGCTGGTCACCACCCCGTGCCAGTAGTCCAGCTCGGTGCCCTCCTGCCGACTGTCGGCGAGGTTGTCGCTGACGTTGACGATTCCCTTCGGCTCCTGATCGGAGAGCGCCTCGATCCGCTCTGTCGTTCCCTTGTCGATGCTCCGGATGAACGCGACGATCGCCGGATTCATCCCCTCGTGCACCAGCGGGACCCGGGCCTTGCGCCCCACCAGCGCGAACGCGTCCTTGTCGACGATCCGGTACTCCATGCTGCCGCTCCCTTCGACTGTGAGTCGGAAGGACATCCGGGGCTGGGCTCGCAGCGCTGCCCCCGTACGCCGAGCTTCTCCGGGGCCCACGCCGTGCACGGCGTGGAACGCCCGGGCGAACGCCTCCGCCGAGCCGTAGCCGTGGTGCACCGCGACGTCGAGCAACGTCCGCTCCCCCGCCAGCACGTCCGCACCGGCGACGGTGAGCCGACGCCGACGGATGTACTCCGACAGCGGCATCCCGGCCAGCGCGGAGAACAGCCGCCGGAAGTGGTACTCCGACGTCAGCGCGATCCGAGCCAGCTCGGCCACCTCGATCTTCTGGTCGAGGTGGCGCTCGATGTACGCCATGGCCTCGTTGAGCCGATCCAGCACCCAGGCCTCCTTCCCTTTCGAACACCGACGTTAGGTCGCGGGGCCGGTGGCCCACCCGACATCCGATGCCCGCGTCGGTCGGGTGCGGCCGCACCGATCGTCGTGTCGTAGCCTGGCGGACTTTGCTTCCCGAGGAGGTCGACGTGGCCGAGTATCCGCAGGACGTCGTGCAGCGTTTCCACGGCAGCCCCGAGCAGGTCGACGCCGGCCTGGTCGGCGAGCCGCCAGGAACCTGGGCGTCAGTCGTCATCGAGGAGTACGACAGGGCCTGGGCGCAGCGATTCGTCGCCCTCCGCACGTCGATCGTCGAGGCGCTGGGCGACCTGGCCCTCGCTGTGGAACACGTGGGCTCCACGGCGGTGCCGGGGCTGGCGGCCAAGCCGATCATCGACATCGACCTCGTCGTCGAGGACACCGCCGAGGAGGCCGCCTACCTCCCCGCGCTGGAGCGGCTCGGATACCGGCTCGTCCTGCGCGAGCCCTGGTGGCACGGGCATCGGATGCTCGTCAGCCCCGGCGAGGACGTCAACCTGCACGTCTGGCCGCCGGGTGCGCCGGAACCCGTCCGGCACCGGCTCTTCCGCGACTGGCTGCGTTCGCATCCGCACGACCGGGAGCGGTACGCCGCGGCCAAGCACCGCCTCGCCCGGGACACCGCGCACCAGCCCCGCGACTACAGCCTCGCGAAGAACGACGTCATCGACGAGATCTACGCGCGCATCTTCGCCACCTGACGCCCCGCGCAGTCGACGGCAACACGTAGATCTTGGACAGTTTCCGTTATCAGCTAACGGAAACTGTCCAAGATCTGGCCGCCGGCCGCCGGCCGGGCAGTCGACATTGTCCGGAAAAGCGCCTTGACCCTGACACGGTGGCGGGCTGGAGACTGGCTCCATGGACCTTGATGACTACCGGGGACACTCCCCCTACAGCGACCCCGGTCGGCACGGCGGGCTCCTCGACGCCGTGGCCTCCGACGTCCCCACAGTCGCCGCGACCGCCCGCAACGTGATCGTCCACTACCGGGCCGGCGGCGTCGACCTGCCTGTCGACCGGCTGGACGAGGTGAACCACCGCTGGGTGGACCGCGTCCTCGACACCGACCAATCCCGCTTTCCCCTGCCGCTGAGCGTTGAGCGCCCGGCCGTGGACCGGGTGGCCGGCTGCTGCCGGGACCACACGCTGCTATCGATCGCGATCCTCCGTCAGCACGGCATTCCCAGCCGCAGCCGGGTCGGCTTCGCCTCCTACTTCACTCCCGGCTGGCACCACGATCACGTGGTGATGGAGTACTGGAACGGCGAGCGCTGGGTCTGGGCCGACCCGGAGCTCGACCCGGCCGGCGACTGGCGGTTCGACGGCTACGACATCGACCCGGGGGCGGGGCTCTTCGACTCGGCGGCGCGGGTGTGGTCGGCGTACCGGGCCGGGACGATCGATCCCGACGTCTACGGCGTGGCCCCCGGCCTGCCGGTCCACGGCGCCTGGTTCATCTACAACTACGTCCTGCACGAACTGGCCCACCGGCAGAAGGACGAGTTGCTGCTGTGGGACAGCTTCGGCGCGATGACCGACGACCTCGCCGCCGCCGACCTCACGCTCGCCGATGAGATCGCCGCCCTGCTGCTCGAAGCCGACGACGGCGACGAGGCGGCGGAGAAGGCGCTCGCCGCAAGGTACGCGACCGACACTCGCCTGCGTCCCGGCGCTCAAATACGCAGCTTCTCACCGGTCTTCGGCACTGTGCGCACTGTCGATCTGCGTGTCAGCCGAAGGTGAAGGCGTACGCCTGGGCGCCCGGCTCGCCGAACGTGATCTCCAGGGTCCGCTCACGGACCGGGCCGTCCTGGCGGACGAGCTGGTAGAGCCGGCCGTCCTGGAGTACGCCGTTGCCGTCCTCGTCGACATCGACACCGTGTGACAGGCCGGGGGCGTCACCGTCGAGCAGCACCCGGAACGGAATCGACGCTCCCACCCCGGCGGCCAGCACGAGGTGCGCGTCGCGGGCGTGGAACCGGAAGGCGATGCCGCCGCCGGCCCGGTCCAACAGGACGTTGTCCGACCCGATCGTCCACTCCCCCGCCAGCGCCCACTGGTTGAGGCCGAGGCTCTCCGGCACCTGGTAGGCGCGGCGTTCGTCGAGCGCCGGACCGTTCGGCGACGCAAAGTGTTCGCCGCGACTGAAACCGAGGTACGTCTCGGGCGTGCGCAGGTTGTCCCAGTCGGCCTCCGCCTCCGGGCCGAGCCCCTTGACGGGTACGGGTTCGCGCTCGATGCCCAGCAGGTGCTGGAGCATCCGCTCGGACTGCTCGTAGCGCCCCTCGCCGAAGTGTTCGTCGCGGATGACGCCGTCGGTGTCGACGAAGTAGAGCGCCGGCCAGTAGTGGTTGTCGAACGCACTCCAGATCGTGTAGTCGTTGTCGACCGCCACCGGGTAGTCGATCGATCGGGCCGCCACCGCGCGGCGCACCAGGTCGACCTCGTGCTCGAACGGAAACTCCGGCGTGTGCACCCCGATGACGACCAGCCCGTCATCGCTGTAGGCCTGCGACCAGGCCCGCACGTACGGCTCCTGGCGCAACCAGTTGATGCAGGTCAGCGTCCAGAAGTTGACCAGGACGACGCGCCCACCCAGGTCGGCGGGGCCGAGTGGCTCGGAGTTGAGCCACTCGGCCGCCCCGTTCAGCGGGGGCAGGTGCACGCCCATCTAGCGCAGCGACCGGAAGGCGGTGCGAAGCTCTTCGGAGAAGATCTTCGGCTGTTCCCAGGCTGCGAAGTGCCCGCCCACGTCGAGCTTGTTGTAGTAGATGAGGTTGGAGTACGCCTGCTCGGCCCAGCTCTGCGGCGCCTCGTACAGCTCGTCGGGGAAGACGCTCACGGCGACCGGGACCTTCACGCCCTTGGCGGCGAAGAACGAGAGCTTGTTCTCCGCGTACAGCCGGGACGCGGAGATCGCCGTGTTCGTCAACCAGTAGAGCGAGATGTTGTCCAGGATGTCGTCGCGGGTGAGGCCCGCTTTGGCCCCGTCGAAGACCTGCGAGATCAGGGCCAGACTCTTCGCGTCGTGGTCGAGCAGGAACGACGCCAGGCCGACCGGAGAATCCGCCAGCCCGGTCAGCGTCTGCGGACGTGTCGCCATCATGAGGGCGTAGGCGACGTGTTTCCAGACGTAGTTGGCTTCCTCGGCGGCACGCATTTCGTCGTCGGAGAGCCCTGCTGGCAGCGAGCCCATGGCGTTGTTCGCGCCGGTGGTGTCGCCCTGGAACAACAGGTCGATCTCGGGTGGGATCGCACCGGGCATGTTGGTGTGGATGCCCAGCAGTTCCGGGGGCGCCTGAATGCCCATCTGGTCGACGATGACAGCACCCCAGTCGCCGCCCTGCGCGACGAACCTGTTGTAGCCGAGCCGTTTCATCAGCTCGGTCCAGGCGGTCGCGATCTTCTGCGGGTTCCACCCGGACTCGGTCGGCTTGCCGGAGAAGCCGTGGCCGGGCAGCGACGGGATGACCAGGTGGAAGGCGTCCGACGCGCTCCCGCCGTGCGCCGTCGGGTCGGTGAGCGGCTCGATGATCTTCATTTGCTCGATCACCGAGCCCGGCCAGCCGTGGGTGACGATGAGCGGCAGCGCTTCCTCGTGCTTCGAGCGCACGTGGATGAAGTGGATGTCCACCCCGTCGATGGTGGTCATGAACTGCGGTACGGCGTTCAGCCGCGCCTCGACCTTGCGCCAGTCGTACTCCTTCTCCCAATAGCGGGCGACGGCCTGAATGGTCGCGAGTGGCACGCCCTGCGACTGGTCGTCCACCGTTTCCTTGTCCGGCCAGCGGGTGGCCTTGATGCGCCTCTTCAGGTCATCGAGGTCGGCCTGCGGAATGTCGACCGAGAAGGGCCGAATCTCCGTGGTGCCCGGACGAGTCTTGGTTTTGACAGCCATGCGTGTTTCCTCTCCGTCTCGGTTTGCGCCTCGCGAGGAGAAATCATGGGTGAAAGGCTCTGCCCGGACTTATGTGCCAACGATGGGCACGCCGCCGCCATATCTCGGAGCCTAGAACGCCGCACCGGTTGCTCGTGGCGATACGAGCAGCCCTCTCATGTGTCGGCTCCGGGGGCCGCGACGGCGTGTTCGGCGGCGCGGCTGACCTGCTCCCAGCTCGCCCAGGTGTCCATCCGTCGACGGGCGATGTCGAACGCGAGGTCGTACACCATGCTGCCGAGCAGGAGCCGCAGCGGCGGCTCGTCGCTGTCGACCAGGCGCAGCAGCGCGTCGGCGGCGAGCCGCGGTTCGCTGTCGATCGAGCCTTGCGCCCACTGGCGCTCCAACTCGGCACGCAGTGGCGCGTAGGCGTCCATCGGGGTGGTGGCGCGCACGCTTGTGTAGAGGTCGGTCCAGTATCCGCCCGGCTGCACGATGCTGACAGTGATGTCGAAGGTCGCCGCCTCCATCGCCAGCGCCTCGCTCATGCCCTCCAGGGCGAACTTGCTCGCGCTGTACAGGCCGGTGCTCGGGAAGCCGGCGAGCGCGGCGATGCTGGAGACCTGCACGATGTGGCCGGACCGTTGGGCGCGCAGGTGCGGCAGCACTGCCTGACTGACCCAGAGCGCGCCGAAGAGGTTGACCTCGAACTGGGCGCGCGCCTCGGCCTCGGTGAACTCTTCGATCATGCCCATGGACAGGGTGCCGGCGTTGTTGATGACGATGTCGAGCCGGCCGAAGTGCTCGACGGCGGTGTTCACGGCGGCGATGACGGCGGCGCGGTCGGTCACGTCGAGGGTCAGGGCCAGCAGCCGGTCGGCGTACTTCTCGTCGAAGTCGGCCTGGTTGATGGTGCGGGCGGCGGCGACCACCCGGTCACCCCGGTCGAGCGCGGCGTCGGCGAAGGCGCGGCCCAGGCCGCGGCTGGCACCGGTGATGAACCAGGTACGCATGTGTTCTCCAAGTGTTTCAAGACGAGACGGTCCGTCTCGTGATGTGCCGAGACTAGGGCCGCCACAGCATCGCCGTCAAGACGAGACGGTTCGTCTCGTCGGCTGTTATCCTTCTGCCCATGACGCCCAACACGGCCCGCCGGAGAGAGACCTCCCGACGCGCCATCCTCACCGCGGCCTTCGACCTGCTTCGGGAAACGGGGTACGCGAAGCTCAGCATCGAGGGCATCGCCGCGCGGGCCGGCGTCGGCAAACAGACCATCTACCGCTGGTGGCCGTCGAAGGGCGCTGTCATCTTCGACGCCTTCCTCATGCTCAGCGAGGCCACCGAGGGTGGACCGCCGACGCTGCCGGACACCGGCGACCTGGCGGCGGACCTGACAGTGGTGCTGCACGCGACTGTCGAGGAGATGAACGACCCCCGGTACGAGCAACCGATGCGCGCGCTGGCCACCGAGATCGCGCTCGACCCCGTGCTGGCAGCGGCGTATGCCGAACGGTTGGACGGGCCGTTGAAGGAGGCCAAGCGGCAGCGCCTGCGCAGCGCCCAGCGGGCTGGCCAGATCGCTGAGGGCGTCGACCTCGCCGTGGCGGTGGACATGATCTGGGGGCCGATACTCAACCGGTGGCTGCACCGCAGCGGCCCGCTCACCGCCGAGTACGCCGACCTCGTCGTCGCCACCGCCCTCAACGGACTGCGCCCCCGCCGGTCCGGCGAGTGACTAGCCCTGCCGGCCCTGACGCGCCGTGCAGATCACGTAGCCCTTGGGGTCGCGCCACGGCCCCGCCTCGGCGGTGAACCAGGCGCGCACCTTCGCGCCGATGGCCCGCGTCAACTGCGGGCGCAGGGCCGAGTCGGGCTCGACGCCGTAGAACGACAGTTGGGCCGCCGCGAACGCGATGACCGGCTCCGGACTGTCGAAGACGAGGGCGTTGTCGAATCGGTGTACGGCGACCGCGCCGAAGGTCAACTCGATCATCTCGGGCAGATTGTCGCTGTTGACCCGCGAGTTGGGCACGACCGGGATGTCGATCCCCGCCGACGTGACCAGCTCGGCGACGAGCGCGGACACCCGAGGTGTGGTGCCGGGGCTGTTCACCACGGCCGCGAAGACTCCGTCCGACCTGAGCACCCGCCGGCACTCGGCCAACGCCCGCCGCACATCCGGAACGTGGTAGAGCATGTGGCGCGCTGTGACGACGTCGAAGGTCGCCGCGTCATACGGCAGGTTCATCGCGTTGCCGAGTTGCGCCGACACGCCTGCGACGTCAGAGAGCGCGTGTACGGCCGCCGGTGAGGTGTCCAGCCCCACGAGCCGGCCGCGATGGCCCCGCTCCGCGAGATTGCGGAGAAAGGCGCCGGTGCCGCAGCCGACATCGAGCAGATCCGCGTCCCTGGACAGCGACACCGCCTGCCGGACCGTACCTTCGACGTCGTCCGGGACTTCGCTGTAGCGCTGATGTGTCTGGATCCGCGTGGTCAGCGGCTCCAGTGAGAGGTACTCCTGCACATCGGAGATGGGGTGCTTCACCTCGTGCCCCTTTCCTCGGTGGTGATCTGTTTCGACTTCTTCAGCAGTAGTACTCGGCTTCACCACCAACCTCAACGGACTGCGGCCGCGCCGATCCGGCGAGTGACGATCAGTGGGATGGCTTTGCGCTGCCACAGCACGGTGCGGCAACATCAGGCGCCGTGACGGCACCAGGCACGGCCCCCGACAACGACATCCCGGCCAGCGACAACGGCACACCTCGGTCGGGTCGACGGGTCAGGCACTGGGTGGCCGGCGCCGGGGTCACCGCCCTGGCCGCCGTCCTGGGCATCACCCTCGCCGTCCGCGGCGGCGCCGCCCCGGCCTGCGCCGCGCCGCCGACGGGCAACGCCGTCCACAAGGGAAAGGCCAGCTTCTACGACGCGGGCCGCTCGGGCGGCAACTGCTCCTTCCCCGGCCCGCCGGCGGACCGGCTCTACGTGGCTGTCGGCGCATCTCAGTACTCCGGATCGGCGGCCTGCGGCAGCTACCTGGAGGTGAGCGGCCCGAAGGGCAAGGTCCGGGTCATGGTGATGGACCAGTGCGGCGGCTGCGGACCCAGCAAGATCGACCTCTCCACCGAGGCGTTCACCAAGATCGCCGACCGGTCGCAGGGCATCGCGTCAGTGACGTACCGGGCGGTGGTGAACCCACCGCTCGACGGAGGGCTCACCTTCCGAATGAAGGGCGGCGCCTCGAAATACTGGTTCGCGGTGCAGGTCGGCAACCACGGCAACCCACTCCGCTCGGTCGAGGCGCAGGGGGCCGGCGGCGGCTTCCGCAAGGCCGCCCGGCAGAGCGACAACCACTGGACCATCGAGGGCGGGATCGGCCCCGGGCCGTACAGCATCAGGGTCACCGACGTGTACGGACGCCAGGCGATAGCCACCGGCATCCGCCTGGTCACCAAGAAGGTGCAACGCAGCACGGCCACCCTCGCCAGCGCCTCCCCCACGCCCAGCGGCTCACCCTCGGCCCCGCCGAGCCCCACCATCGCGCCCGCACCGACGCCGACGGAGTCGGCCGCACCGACGGCGACAGTCGAAGCGCTCGCGGGTGCCGCCGCTCCGCTCGACCGCCCCCGCTGCTGACCGAGCCGCGACGGCACGGTCAGCAGCCTTGCGTACGACGGGAATGCGCCTCAGCGGAACGGGCGCGCGACAATCCTCAGTAGCGCCCTGAGCAGCACCAGTACGCGATACACCCCGTAAAAGATCCACACGCCGAACATGCCGATACCGGTGATGATCAGGGCAGGCCCCACGACGGCCGTTTCCTCGACCACCCAGCCGCCCGCGATCACCACCGTGACCACGACGCCGAGTAGCACGACAGCACGTCCCACCCCCTTTGACGCCTGCCACAGGGCGGTGGCTTGGGCACGGGCTGGCAGGGCTCCCGCCGAGGACAGGGTGGGCGACGCGACCGGTGCCGGCGGGCGCGACGCCAGTTCGTCGAGTTGTCGACCCGCCGCGCGGTCCCGTTCGTCAGCGGAGCCATTCAGGACCGCCTCCAGCGCACGCAGGTCATCCCGGCCACGGAGCGACCCGGTGCGCGGATCAGCGAGGAGCAGCAGAGGAACCGGGGGCTCCTCGTCCGCCGAGCGGGCCAGCACCCACGCATCGCCGAAGCCCCTCAGCTGATCCGGTTGCCGCACCGTGACGACCCCGGAGACCAGGCTGATCCGGGGCGCTGCCGGATCAGCACCGATTACCAGGTCAGCGCCGTCGATCATCGCTTCGGTGTCGACCAGGTCCCGGCAACTCTCGGTGAAGTGCCGAACAACTGTGGTGACGATGCCGACCACCACCAGGGAGACGACAAACACGATGCCGCCGAGCAGCTCGCTGTGCTGTGTCGCAACGACGGTCAGCGACAGCGACGGAACGAGGACGAGCAGATACCAACCGACGAACAGCAGGGCCCTGCGCCGGTCCAGCCACCGCTTGAGCCGGGCACGGTCGGGTTCGTCCGGAAAGCGCCCCAGAGGAACCCCGCTGGTCGGCTGGATCGGTTGCCGGCACAAATGGTGGAAGCGCTCACCCGCCAGGACCGCCAGGTCCCGCGCGAACTGGTCCTCCCCGTAGGCCACCTCAGCGAGCGCGAACAGTTCGATGGCCGCCTGGCCGTCCACCGGGCTCTTCTCGGGCAGCGGGACGCCCAGGCTCACCCCGGCCGCGGGCACCAGGAGCACACGTGGACGCCGCAGCGTGGGTCGGTCGGCGGTCGTGGGAGCGTCGGCGAGCACGACAGCGGCAACCTCATCCCACAGCAGGTGGCGCTTGAGCTTCGGAATCCGCACCGACAAGCCGTCGACGTCGACGTCGACACGGAACGGCAACACCGCGTCCCGCACCAGCCGGCCACCTGTGGCCAGACCGAACGCCACAGCCGCCGCACTCAGAAACAGGCCGACCCAGGCGATGTCCATCATCGCGTACGCGATACCGACAGCTCCGGTGAGCAGCAGCGTCCCGAACACCAGGAGGACGAGACGGTCGAAGTACGAGTGCCGTACCTTCACCAGCTCATCGTCCGGCACGAGGTCAAGCCGCAGACGGGTCGACCGTGCGCCGGAGCGGAGCCGGTATGAATCCGGGTTGCGTCAGGACCCGTAACGACCGAGCATCGCCGGGTGGATGCCGTGGTGCAGTGGGTTCGTACCTCGTGGACGAAGCGTTCGCGCGGCGGCGCCGAGGCGACCCGGCGTAACGCCGTACCGGTGTCGTTCGTCCTGCCGGAACGGGCGGTGCCGTTCGTTCAAGAGATCAAGATGTCGGAGGCCGTGGGGTTCGAGCCGCGCGAGGAAGTGACACGCCCGCCGTACCGGAGCGACGTGCGCCTCCAACTGGTAGCTGGTCGACTCCAGGTTGAACTGGTCGCGGCGGCCTGGGGCGCGCCGCGCCGTCACCGCCGGCCGCCCTCGGTACGACTCGCCCGCGGCGAATGGCTGCGCTGGCACATCAACTACCGCTTCGCCGGGATGAACGGCGGTGCCACGTTCTACCGGTTGGACACCCTCAACCTGGCACATGGCGCAGTCCCGGCCAACACCTTCCTCGGGGAACCGTCTCGGTTCATCGACGAACGCGCGCACATCTGGTAGCTGTCGCCGCCGTGCCCCGTCGTACCATCCACCGATGATCTCGGAGAGCTTCGATGCGCGTGGCGGGTTGACCTACGTTGACCGCCTCGACTTCACCCGAGGCGACACGCTCCGAGCTGTCCGACGAATGGCCTGGCCAACGGTGAGGCTGCACGCCGACGACAGCACGCTGACCTTCACGTCGCGTACCGGATCGGACACCCTGGAACACTTCTACGTCGCCGCGCTGGCGCACCATCCGTTTCACAGACGGTTCCCGCTGCCGGCCACCGCCGTTTCCTTCGAGGTCGAGGAGCGCGACCAGGTCCTGCTCTTCTGGACTCCCCGCGCGGGCGCGGTCCTGCGCGCACTCGACGAGTTGGGCTGGGACGCCGAACAGCCCGAGCCGTGGTCCCCGTACGTCTGAGCCGCTGGCAGTACGGGAAAGAGAGAAGCGACACCCTCGGAGGCCCGTTGACATGCGTTTCGAGCGAGTGACAGCGTTGTCATCGACTCATTTCCTCCATTTGAGACGAGGAGCGCATCTTGCTCTATCGGAACTCACCGCGCCGCACCGCGACAGCAGTCGCCGCAGTCGGCATTCTCATCACGGGGCTGGCGCTCGCTCCGTCCGCGCCGGCCCAGGCCAGCCACCACCGGGCGCAAGACGGAGCCGTACGCTCGGGTGACGCACGTTTCGAGGTGCTGTCCCCGACACTGATCCGCACCGAGTATCAGAAGGACGGCAGGTTCACCGACGCCGCCACGTTCAACGCCATCGGGCGCGACGATTTCCCCCGTACGCGTTTCACCAAGCACGTCGACCACGGCTGGCTCACCATCGACACCGGCGCGATGACATTGCGGTACCGGGTCGGCTCGGGCGCGTTCACCGCCGACAACCTCACCGTGCGGCTCACTGCCGGCAAGCAGACCGTGCAGGGCCAACCCTGGGCCGGTCACACCGCCCCGGCCTGCGCGTTCGGCGCGCTCTGCGAGGCCGAATCGCTGCAGTTGAACGGCCCTGGCGTGGCCACCGACCACCAGGGGTTCACCGGACGCGGCTTCGCGGCCGGCTTCGCCTCGTCCGGCGACTCGGTCACGTTCGCGCTCGACGCTCCGGAGGGCGGCACGAAGCAGCTCGCCGTCCGCTACGCCAACAGCACCGGCGGCGACGGCCAGAACGTGGACCGCACCCTGACGATTCAGGTCGACGGCGACGCCGGCCACACGCTGACACTGCCGCCCACCACTAACTGGGACACCTGGGGCCTGGCCAGCGCGCCGGTCGGCCTCACCGCCGGCCGGCACGAGATCAGCATCGTGCGGGGTCCCAACGACTCCGGCAACGTGAACGTCGACAGTCTCGCGGTGGTCAACCCGGGTGACTCGTTCCCGGCGCCGACCCCGCCCCAGCCGCAGCCTCTGCGGTTCGGCACGCTGGGAGAGGCCGAGACCGGTGCGCTGACCGGCGGCGCGAGGCCCGCGAACGACCACAACGGCGCATCCGGTACGGGATTCCTGGCCGGCCTGGAGAGCACCAGCTCAGCCGACACGCTGACAGTGACGGATGTTCCGTCCGCCGGTGACTACCAGGTGCAGATCCGCTACGCCAACGGCCGGGCCGGCGCCCAGCCGAGCCAGACGCGCACCATGTCGGTCACGGCGGGAACGGCGGCACCGGTCACGGCGACCCTTCCGCCGACCAGCGGATGGGACTACTGGAACACCGTTTCCGTCCCGGTCCACCTCAACCGAGGCACCAACACAGTGGCCCTGGGCTGCCCCACTGACGCCAGTTGCAACGTCAACGTCGACACTGTCGCCGTCACGAGCAAGAGCTCCCCGCTGCTCGCCCCGCACGCGCCGCTCGGCGGCTACCGCAGGGGCCTGGACGGCGTGACCGGTTCCGCCCTCACCGCCCCGGGCCTGCTCTACCAGGACGGCTGGTACCTGCTCGACGACTCGGCCTCGGCCCTGAGCACCACCAAGCCGCGGCCCGCCGCCGAGCAGGACGGCTACGTCTTCGCGTACGGGCAGGACTTCACAGGCGGCCTCAAGGACCTGTCGACCCTGACCGGGCCCACGAAACTGCTGCCCAAGTGGGCGTACGGGGTTTGGTACTCCGAGTACTACGACCGCACCGCGACCGAGTTCCAGAACCTGGTGACCCGGGCCAAGACCGAGGGCGTGCCGCTGGACGTGTTGGTCCTCGACACCGACGTCAAGGCGCCGGACAAGTGGAACGGCTGGAGCATCGACCCCACCCGCATCCCCGACCCGAAGGCCTTCTTCGACTGGGCCAAGAAGCAGGGCCTGCACACCGGCATCAACATCCACCCGAGCATCCTCGGCTCGGACCCGAAGTTCGCGCAGGCGCAGGCCACCGCGAAGGGCAAGCTCCAGCGCGTCGGCTGCAACGGCGGTCCCGACTGCTACGCCTTCGACTTCGGCGACCCGGACCAGCTCACTGCCTACATGCAGCTGCACGACGGGATGATCCCGAAGAGCAGCAAGGGCCCGGACCTGTGGTGGCTCGACTGGTGCTGCGACAACACGAAGTCCTCGCTCGCCGGGGTGACAGCCGACGCGTGGATCAACAAGCAGTACGCCGACAAGACCGGCTTCGCGTTCTCCCGGGCGTACGGCTCCTTGCAGGCCGGCGGATACAGCAGCCCGACCCCGGTGTCGACCGGACCATGGGCCGACAAGCGGACCACGTTGCACTTCACCGGCGACACCACCTCCGACTGGTCGACACTGCAGATGGAGGTCGGCTACACGCCGGGCGAATCCGCCGCGACCGGGCTGGCCGCTGTCAGCCACGACATCGGCGGGCACACCGGCGGCCTTCAGGAGCCGGGCACCGAACCGGGCAGCACCAAACTGCCCGACGACCTCTACGCCCGGTGGGTCCAGTTCGGCACGTTCCAGCCCATCGACAGGCTGCACTCCAACCACAGCGACCGGCTGCCCTGGCAGTACGGCCCGGAGGCGAACGCGTCGGCCAAGAAGTTCCTGAACCTGCGCAAGGAACTGCAGCCGTACACCTACGCCGCCGCCAAGGAGGCCACCCGCACGGGTACGCCCATCGTCCGCTCCATGTACCTGGCGTACCCGAACGAGCAGGCCGCCTACGCCACCGCCGGTTCCCAGTACCTCTACGGTCCGGACTACCTGGTGGCCCCGGTGACGACGCCAGGCACCACCGCGACCACGTCGGTGTGGTTCCCGCCGGGCAACACCTGGACCGACATCTTCACCGGGAAGACGTACCGGGGCGGCACCACGCAGAACATCACCACCACGCTGGACACCATGCCGGTGTTCAAGAAGCACTGACGTTTCAGGGATCAAGACGCCGGCCGGGTGGGGGCAACCCCGCCCGGCCGGTTCGTTACCTGGCTATCGCTGTGGCCGGCGGGCCAGCGACAGCCAGCCGAGGAACCTGGCGTGCATCGCGGCCGGGTTCGGGCGCAGCCCCAGGCCGTACACGTCGTCGATCGCCTCCTGCATCGATGCGGCGAGATAGAACGCCAGCGCGATCGAATGGCCGTAGAACTCGGTCACGAGAGCAAGCTGAGCCGGGCCGCACGGCCAGGGCGCGGCGCAGTTGCGGCACAGCCACGCCGGGCGCATCGGCAGGTGCGGGCGAGAGCGGGCGGTCATCCGACCCGCACCGGATGTCGTCGACGTTTGGCCGGCCTGGTCGGTGTGACGGGCAGGGCCTGCAACCGCACGCCCGTACGCATCACGTACAACTCGCGCTGCGCGACCGCGTCGCCCGCCGCGTTCAGCTCGTAGCCCTCAATCCAGACCCACCCGTGGTACGTGTGCCGCTCGGGCAACTCGCGGATGACGCGCACGAAGATCGGGCGCAGGAACTGCACGCTCGCCGCGGTGGTCAGACAGACCACGTCCCCGGCCTTCATCTTTCCGATCACCACAAACCCCACGGGTACGCGCCCGGCGCGCTGATCGGCTCCGGGATGGGCTTCTCGGGTTTGTCGTCGGGCACGGTCTCCCCCTCTGGTGCCGTTGGGAAGGGGCCGCTCCCGTGAGTGCTCGCCCGTCGGGAGCGGCCCCGCTACGAACGCGACCGCCGGGTTTCGTGGTCCTCACCAGCCGCGCCGCCTGGTGACACTCTGCTGTGGAGGCCACTACGCTGGGAAGGTGCTTCCGGCGTCCGGGCTGACCTGGCCTAACGGGGTCCCGACCTGTGGCACCTCGGGTAGTCGATCTCCGATTTGAGGAGCGTTGAATGGCTGACGTGCCGAGCCCTCTCGCGGGCTTCATCGTGAGCGAGATCCGCCGCGCTCGCGGAGCGTCCGGAATGACGCAAGAGTCGTTCGGCCGGGCAGCGGGCTTCAGCGCTTCGCACGTCAGCGCCGTGGAAAGCGGCACCCGAGCACTCACGATGGACTTCATCCGGGGCGCCGACCGCGCCTTCAACAACGACGGGTTGTTCGGACGCCTGGTGGTGAAACTCGGCGCGCCGTCGTGGTTCCTGCCATGGCTGGACGCCGAACGCGGGGCCCGACAGCTTCGTCTCTTCGAGCCACTGCTGATCCCGGGCCTACTTCAGACCGAGAACTACGCCCGCATCGTGATGCGTTTGAACGACCTCATGTCGGCCACGGAGGTCGACCAGCAGGTGAGCGCCCGGATGAGCCGGCACAAGATCCTCACCGGCGACACACCACCGCAGGTGGTGGCCGTGCTGGACGAGTCAACGTTGCGCCGCGCCGGCGACGAGCACGCCGGCATCATGGCCGAGCAGATCGCCCACCTCATCACCGTCGCCGAGCTGCCGCACGTTCACATCCACGTGATCCCGGCGGACGCGGGCCTCCACATCGGGCTGTCCGGGCCGTTCGCGCTCGCGCGAGCCGGCGACGGGGCCTGGGTTGGGCACCTCGAAAATCAGCTGGGCGGCATCGTGGTCGACAACGAAGATGGGCTTCATACTCTTCAGACGAGGTGGGAGAACGTAAGGAACGAGGCACTCCCGCGCCGACAGTCCAACGAGCTGATGAAGGAAGTGCACAGCCATCATGGACCTCACTAACGCCACCTGGCGCAAGTCCCGGCGCAGCGGATCGTCCGGGGGCAACTGCATCGAGGTCGCCGACAATTTGCCCGGCGTCGTCTGCGTACGGGACAGCAAGGACCCTGCCGGCCCGGCCCTGACCTTCGGGCCGGCGGCCTGGCGGGCGTTCGTCGCTCAGCTCGTCGAGCGACAGTAACCGTCGCGACGGGCTTCGCGCCGGACCAAGGTGCCGCAATCGGGCACGTCCCGGGTCACTGCGGCACTCCATCGACCTGCTGAAGGAAGTTGAGAGCCGCCATGGACCTCAGTAACGCTCAGTGGCGTAAGTCCACCCGCAGCGGCGCGAGCGGCGGGAACTGCGTCGAGGTGGCAAGCAACCTGCCCGGTGTGGTGGCCGTCCGCGACTCGAAGGACGTCGCCGGACCAGCATTGGCCTTCCCCCCGGCTGCCTGGGCCGCGTTCGTCGCCCAGGTCACCAAGCGGCCGTAGCGCCCGCCCCCGAGGCGGAGTGGGCGTGGGCACGCTGGGCTGGCATGCCCACTTGGTGCACTGTCGAGATCCTCTATGCAGTTGCCGGACGCCTCGCAGCCATCAACTGGCCCGCGAACTGCGGTTTTCGTAGCGGCGGCAGCCACCGCCTCGTCTTGGGCCCACACGACCTTCGAGACTCGGCGGTGGCTGCTGCAATGTCTACGGACAAACGACACCGTCACCGCAGTTCACAACAGACCTCTGCAATGTTGAGCCGCCTCACATTCCCTGACGGGCAGACGGTGGCGTCAGCCGAAGAGGGCGGCGGAGATGTCGGCGTAGAAGAGGGCCGGGTCGCGGGAAAGCGAAGCCTTGACCTTGGCGGTGGGGCTGTCGGCGATCACTTCGAGCTTGCCCGCTTCCAGGCCGTCCAACGCCATGGCGACCACCTCGTGGGGTGGCAGTTTAGGGATGTCGTAGGCGGCCATCATGTCGGTGTCGGCTATCGCCAGGGCCAGCGCGGTGACCTGGGTCTTCTGGTTGGCAAGCTCAATTCTGATGCCGTTGGTGAGAGACCATTCCGCGGCTTTGGAAGCGGCGTAGCCATTGCTGGCAGGGGCGAAGGTGTACCAGCTCAGCGCTGAGATGACGTTGAGAATGGCGCCCCCGCCAAGCTTGGGAGCGAAGGCGCGGACGACGTTCAGGGTGCCCCAGAAGTTGGTGTCGAACTCTCGGCGGATGTTCTCCGTGGATGAGCCGAGCAGGGGCGCGTCTGTGGAGATGCCAGCGTTGTTGATGAGGATGTCGAGTTCGCCCACCTCGGCTACCGCGGCCTCGATGGACGTCGGGTCGGTGATGTCCAGTTGGAGAGGGACGACGCCGGGGATGTCGATGCGATCGGGGCGGCGGGCGGTGGCGTAGACGGTGGTGGCACCGCGGGCGACGAGCGCCTCGGCAAAGGCCTTGCCGAGCCCACGGTTGGCACCTGTTACGAGGGCTTTCGTACCGTTGATCTGCATGCCCCCCACGCTAGAACCTCACGTTAACGTCAGAGGCAAATGTTTGCGAGGCGGGTCACTGTGCGGATCGGGGACGCGGTAACCGAGGCACTAGTTACCGACGCCGAGGCTCGACATGAACGCCGCCGGGTAACGGTCACCGCGCGCGGCACCCTTCGGCACGGCCGCCTCGATCTCTTCGAGATCATCGGCCGACAGCTTCACGTCCAGCGCCGGCAACGCCTCGGCCAGCCGCTGCCGGGTACGCGCACCGACCAGCGGAACGATGGACGGGTCCTGCGCCGCCACCCACGCGATCGCCAACTGCGCCACCGTGCACCCCTTCGCGTCGGCGACCCGGCGCAACGCCTCCACCAGGGCGAGGTTGTGCGACGCGTTCTCGGCGGAGAAGCGGGGACTGCGGTTACGCGGATCGTCCGCCCGCCCCGGCACCCAGGTCCCCGAGAGCAGGCCACGGCCCAGCACCCCGTACGCGGTCAGCCCGATGCCCAACTCCCCCAGCGTGGGCAGCACGTCGGCCTCGACCGCCCGCGACAGCAGCGAGTACTCAATCTGAAGATCAGCGATCGGATGTACGGCGTGCGCCCGCCGGACGGTCTCCGCGTCAACCTCGGAAAGTCCCACATACCGCACGTAACCGGCGTCGATCATCTCCTTGATCGCGCCGATCGTGTCCTCGATCGGCACCGACCGGTCGAGCCGGGCCGGCCGGTAGATGTCCACGTGGTCGACGCCGAGCCGGGTCAGCGAGTAGCTCAGGAAGTTCCGCACCGAAGCCGGACGGGAGTCCTGACCGGCGAACCGCATGCCTGGCCCCACCTGCTGCCCGAACTTCACACTCAGCAGATAGCTGTCCCGGTCGCGTCCCCGCAACGCCTCCGACAGCAGCAGCTCGTTGTGCCCCATGCCATAGAAGTCACCGGTGTCGACCAGCGTGACCCCCGCGTCCAGCGCGGCCCGTACGGTGGCCATGCTCTCCTCGCGATCGGCCGGGCCGTACGTGCCCGACATGCTCATCGCGCCCAGCCCCACCGCGGAAACCTCGGGACCCGTGTTGCCCAGAGTGCGTGTCTGCATCGAAACTCTCCTTCATCGGTCGATCTCGGCTCCACAGTGCGCCGCTTTCCGGTCCGCCGGCAGCGGAGCGCTTATCGTGGGAGCGCCGCTCCCTGGCTCGGTGCCCAGTCCCGGGGCAGCATGGAGGCATGCAGCGTGAGCAGCTCGCCGACTTCCTGCGGCGCCGACGCGAGGCCATCCGCCCCGCCGAGGTCGGCATCGCCGACGGCCCCCGCCGCCGCACCGCCGGCCTGCGCCGCGAGGAGGTCGCCATGCTCGCCGGCATGTCCGTCGACTACGTCATCCGCCTTGAGCAGGGCCGCAGCAGCCAGCCGTCGACCCAGCTGCTCGGTGCCCTGGCCCGGGCCCTGCGCCTGACCGACGACGAGCGAAGCCACCTGTTCCACCTGGCCGGCCACCAACCGCCACCCGCCGACGGCATCGCCCGCCTGGCCCGGGCCGGCCTGGTCCGCCTGCTCGACCTGGTGGGCGACACCCCCGCCATGGTCCTGTCCGACCTCGGCGAGGTCCTCGCGCAGAACCGCATGTCGATCCTGCTGACCGGCGACCACACCGGGCTGACCGGCGACCGCCGCTACGTCGCCTACCGCTACTTCACCGACCCGGTCATCCGCGACCTCCACGGCCCCGACGAATGGCAACGGCACGCCCGCCAACAGGTCGCCGACCTGCGCGCGGTGGCCGGCCGGCGGCCCGGCGACCCGGCCGTGACCGGCCTGATCGAACGGTTGCGGGCTGCGAGCGACGACTTCCGGCGGCTGTGGGCCGAGCACGAGGTGGCAGTGCGCCGGGCCGACCGCAAGACGTTCATGCACCCGCGCGTGGGCCGCATCACGATGGACTGCGAAACCCTGGTCACCCCCGACCTCGGCCAGCAGCTGCTGGTGCTGACCCCGGGCGACGCCGAGGCCCGGGAGAAGCTTGAGCTGCTGCGCGTGCTGGGGGTCGAGGAGTTCCCGGCCGGTGTGCGTCACTGACCCCTTGTCGCAAACTGCCACCGAGCTACGCGCCCATGCGCTAGTGCCTCGCCATGCAGCCTTGAACGTCTCACACGGGACAGCGGACCTCAGTCCTCAAACTCGAAGCCGTTCGCCTCGGCCGCCGTGACCAGCTGCCGCATACGCTCGCCGTCCGTCGCAACGGCGCCCATCCGAGCGGCAAGTTCCTTCAGAACGCTTCGGTCAGCTGACCATCTCCAGACTCCCTCGACGGCTACGAGCGAGGATGCAGGCCCGGGAGCAGGCCCGTGCCGCCTACCTCGAAGAGGGCGGTTCACCGGATCCTTCACATGATCACGATGGTCTGACCGCGAGCGCTTGTCTGCGGGGCCGCACTGGCGAGACGTCCGCTCATGCCGATGACAGCGCACGGGTATCAGGTCCCCTCATTCCTGCAGCGCCTTTAGCTCAGCGTTAGCTATGCGCCGGAAAGTGCGTGACTTTTCCTGGGTGAATTCATATACCTTCTGCCCCTTTGGGGCACCATGCCACAGGCAGGACCCAAGCAGGTTCGCGACAGATCGTCGGCCGCCGCCCGCAGGTCGTCTGAGCAAATCAGCGTAAGCTGTTTGTGGCGAAACCATAGCTTTTGAGCCACGAGACCTCGCTCGCTGTTAGGGAGTTGACTCGGATCGGCCGCCACCCGCTCGGCCTCTTGCTCCGCCTCAAAGAACAAGTCGATCGCGACCTTTCGTTCGACCCGCAGAGCAGCATGGCGCTGAAGTCGCTCCCGCCGTTCGGCAGATTTTGCAGCTATTTGTTGGCCAACGATTGTGCCGACCATCCCGATGACAGTTCCGGCCAATGTTCCGATCACCGCAACCCAAGTCAACTCTGACTCCTTCACGAGTGCTGGTTACGCCTTGATGGAATTGATCACGTCACGTGCCTGGCGGTCCAGGAGCATACCCATCTACCGCTTCGAGGGCGTGGTGTCGCAGCGAGGTCCACGTTGGGTGGCTCGTCGCGATTGCCTCACACGGTTACCGGGGTCGGTCGCGGCACAGCGCCAGATGGACGCGATCGAGCGTATGGAGTCTCGTGTCGAGCGCTCGCAAGACGCGTTCGTTGGGCGCGAGTCGCGCCGGCTGGCGCCGGCTCTCACATCAGTTCGAGCACGACCCCGTCCTCGAACTCCTCTCCACCGGCACCATGGGCACGGACGATTTCGACAAGCATGTCGAAGAGCGTCGGACCTCTTCCTTGCTGGGCGTCGCTGATCCTTGCTCGGACGCTCGCCCGATTCGACGGGTGGCAGGTGCACAGAATCTGTTCGAGCCAACGGATCGTCGCATGGTGGCTGAGCGCCGCCCTGGACAAGTCGGAGTTGATCCATCTGAACACCCAGCCAGCCTCGGGCGTGCCGAAACCACCTCGAAGGATGTCGTTGAAGGCGTCCAGGTTCCCGTTCCAGGCGTAGTGGCAGAGCAGGCTCGAGAACTCGCGGGCGAAGCCGTCGAGGTCGGAGAAGTTCGCCCCGTCGATAACCAGCACAGGAAGAGCATCGCCACCGGTAGTCATGATCGAAGTATGGAGTGCGTTGCCGACTGCGGGCATCCTCATTTGCCGCTGAGCGCGTGTTGGGTCAGCTGGCTGGGGAATCGGTGTCTCGTACGGATCTCGTCGGTCACATCGGTCGGAGTTCCGACCGGTGTGTCGGGCCCCGGAGGGGGCCATCGACGGCAAAGGGTGCCCGGTTGCGGCTGTATGTGCCTGGATCGGGAGGCCGCAGAACCAGTCGATCAAGCGTTGTGCCGATCGGGCCGCCAATTCGACAGACTGTCGGGGCGTCCTGGAAACCAGCCGCCGTGTGACGGCGGCTGGTTTGGTGGGCGACGGACGAGTCGACCTGTACGCCGGATTCTGTGCGCGGCGCGTACCCCGAAGGATCCGCGCCGGCGGCGGCCATCCATCTCGGCCTGCCGTTGCCGGCAGGCTCCAGCGGCCTACCCGCAGACATCGGGCGGGCAGCCCTCAAGCGTCTGCGCCGGGTCGTCATCTTGCGGTGACGGCCCTTGCTTGGCCTTGCTCCGGGTGGGGTTTACCGAGCCACCCCGGTCACCCGGGGTGCTGGTGGGCTCTTACCCCACCGTTTCACCCTTACCGTCCCCGTTGGGGTCGGCGGTCTGTTTTCTGTGGCACTGTCCCGCGGGTCGCCCCGGGTTGCCGTTAACAACCACCCTGCCCTGTGGAGTCCGGACGTTCCTCGGCGGCGGGCCGAAGCCCGCCGACGCGGCCGCCCGGTCGACTCGTCCGTCGCGCTCTCATCCTAACGACGAGCGTGCTGCCGGTATTGCCGCCCCGCCTGGGCAAGATCGCGCAGCTCACGAACGGTCCGGCGAATCCGTCCCGTGAGGCGGCGGCTAGCCTCGTGGGGCTATGGATCTCTCCCACGCCGCGCTGCTGCTCGCCGCCGGTCTCGCCGCTGGCACTGTCAACGCGGTGGCCGGCGGCGGTTCGTTGATCACCTTTCCGGCGATGATCGCGATCGGGTTGCCTCCGGTGCCGGCGAATGTCAGCAACTCCGTCGCCGTCTTCCCCGGGTACCTGGCCAGCGTGGCGGGCAGCCGGCAGGACCTGCCGCGTCCCCGCGCGCTGGCCACGCTGGTGCCTACCACCATTGTGGGCACGATCCTCGGGGCGTTGCTGCTGCTGGCCACTCCGGCCCGCGCGTTCGAGCTGGTCGTACCGTTTCTGGTCCTCGGCGCGACAGCGGTCCTGGCCTTCCAGGACCCGCTGCGCCGCCTGGTCGGTCACCCCCGGGACCTGACGCCACGCCGGCGGACGGTAACGGTGCAGACGATGGTTGCGCTCGGTGCGGTGTACGGCGGTTACTTCGGTGCGGCCCTCGGGGTGATGCTGGTGGCCGGGCTGGCCCTGGTGCTGGACGCGACACTGGCCCGGGTGAGCGCGATCAAGAATCTGCTCTCCGCGGTGGTGGGGTGCACGACGCTGGTGGTGTTCGCAGTGTTCGGCCCCTTGAACTGGGCGGCCGTCGCGGTGGTCGCGCCGGCCACCCTTATTGGGGGGTACGCGGGCGCCCGGCTCGTCCGTCGGCTGCCGCCGGTGGTGCTCAAGACGGTGATCGTGGTGTTCGGCACGACGATCGGCCTCTACCTGCTCTGGCGCGCCCTGAACTGACCCGGTCGACCGACGGTCAGTACGTCTCGCCGACAGGCTCGTGTTCGGTGTCGGCGGCGGCGCGGTTCCAGCGGGACCAGAGCACCCGCTCGCCGTAGCCGGCGGCCATCAGGTGGGCGAAGGCCAGGTAGACGAGCACGCCGACGGCGAGCACCCCGAAGCCGACCCAGAACGGCAGCGACAGCGACTGCTCGGCGAGCTTGCCGGAGATGATCGGGGCCGGCGCGGCGGCACCCCAGCGGACCAGGTTGAACGCTCCGGTGGCGACGCGCCGGTCGCTGGAGCCGAGGCCGAGCGCCAGGTCGGTGAGGTTGGCGTTGGCCAGCCCCATGCAGAGTCCGGCGAGCACCAGCACCACTAGCGCCTCGGCGGTGCTGGTGGAGGTGGCGAAGAGGACCATGCAGACCAGCAGCCCGGCGATGGCCACGCCGACGGTCTGCACCGCGCCGATGCGGTGGGCCAGCCGGTGACCGATCACCATGATGCCGGCGGCCAGGCCGAGACCCCAGCCGGTGAACGCGAGCCCCAGCGGGATGACGTCCAGGCCGAGGAAGAGTGGCGTGTAGCCGAGCACCACGAAGAACACGAAGTTGTACGCGGCGGTGACCACGCAGAGGGCGATGAACGCCGGTCGGCGGTAGGTGGCGAAGATCTGGCCGACGCGTACCGGGGCCTGCCGGTTGGTGGGTTCGCGGAGTTTGCGGGAGGCCACGCCGAGGGCGAGGACCATGAAGACGCCGCAGACGAAGAACGGCAGCCGCCAGCTGACCTGGCCGAGCAGGCCACCGATGAGCGGTCCGACGGCGAAGCCGAGGCCGAGGGCGGTCTCGAAGAGGCCCACCACCCATTCCCGGTCGACGGCCAGGTTGACGAGCACCACCATGGCGGTGGCGAAGAACATCGCGTTGCCCAGCCCCCAGACGCCGCGCAGCACGGAGAGCTGCACGATGTTGTCGCTGAACGAGGCGAGGATCGCGGCGAGGCCGACAACTGAGACGCCGGTGATGAGCACCGGCTTGAAGCCGAACCGCCCGCTGGCCAGCGTCGCCGGGATCATGCCGAGGGCCATGACCGCGATGTACGCGGTGAACAGCAGCTCGACCTGCCAGGCGGTGACCCCGATCGCCTCGCCGATGGCGGGCAGGATCGGGTCGACGACGGCGATGCCGGCGATGGCGAGGAAGGCCACCAGTGTGGTGGCGTAGATGGCACTGCGGTTCGGTTCGGAACGCCGATCCACTCCGACTCCTCAGATAGCTGTATCGTACAGGTATTTATTCTGTATCATACAGCTATGAGCGACGACAGTGACGAGAGCACCCTCGGCCAGATCGAGACCGAGGTGGCCCTGCTGATGCGCTTCGGCGAGGCCACCCGGCGGGCCACCGGCACGGCCGAACACCGGGTGCTGGACCGCGCGGCGTACGTCATCCTGCGCCACCTGGCAGACGCCGGCCCGCAGAACGTCTCGGCGCTCGCCGCCCGACTCAACCTGGACGGCTCGACAGTCACCCGACAGGTCTCCGCGCTTCAGCGCGACGGCCTGATCACCCGCACCCCGGACCCGTCCGACGGCCGCGGCACTGTCATCTCCCCCACCCCGGCCGGTCTCCAGCGGATGGCCGCCGTCCAGGCCGCCCGCACCCGGCTCTACGGCGACATGCTGGCCGACTGGAGCCCCGAGGATCGGACCACCCTGGCCGCCCTACTGACCCGGCTCAACCAGGCCCTGGTGAACCGCAACCGCTCCCGCTGACCCCGCGTCGGGGTGTCGTGGCGTGGCTCACCGCGCCATCCAGTCGCGCGAAGAAGCCCGTCCACCGCCAAGATCGCGCAAGATCCTGGTTGTAGTGGCATCCCGCGCGCTCCGACACCACTACAACGACGATCGAGCACGATCTGGCGGCGAACCCGCCGGGATTCAGGACAACGTTCGCCGCGCCCAGGTGCGGAAGTCGGTGGTCGGTAGGCCGAGGGCGCGGGTCATCTCCGGACGGGCGGGGCTTCCGTTCTCGTTGATCTGCTCGACCGCCTTGACCATGGCGGGCAGCAGGCCGCGCTCGACGGCCTCCTGCGGGGTGAGCACGGGCGCGGTGATCGCCCGACCGGTGACCTCACTCAGGATGGCGGCGACCTCGGTCATGGTGAGCAGGTCGCCGGCGAGTTCGACGTCCAGCCCGTCGAGCTTGCCCGGGTTCGTGAACGCGATCGCCGCCGCTTCGCCGATGTCGTCGACGGCGACCCACGGCAGGCGTGTGTCTTCGGCGAAGCCGGTGATGATCGTGCCACTGGACCAGTCGCCGAAGAGGTAGGACCACCCGACCAGGTTCTCCATGAAGGTCGAGGGCTTCAGGACCGTCCAGTGCGCGAAGCCACCCGAGCGCGCCAGCTCATCGATTGCCGCCTTGCTCTCCCAGTAGTGCCTGTCCCACCGACCTTCGGCCCAGCCGGGCTGGTTGCGGTGGAAGTCGCCGGCACCCGAGACGCTGCTGTGCACGAACTGCGACACGCCGGCCCGGCGCGCCGCCTCGACGACGTTGCGGCCGCGGATCACCTCGGCGTCGCCCTGCATGTCCGTCACATCGGGATACGGGATGGAGAAGACGCCGTCCATCCCGTCCGCCGCGGCGAGCAGCGAGTCGGCGTCGTCCAGGTCGCCGGTGACCAGTTCGGCACCCCGATCCCGCAGAGCTTGGGCGCTGTCAGTGCCGGGATCGCGGACCAGGGCGCGGACCGGGACGCCACGGTCCAGCAGCGCTCGGGCCGTTGCCCCGCCCTGCTTACCCGTCGCGCCGATGACGAGAACAGCCACGATGCCTCCTGAGAAACAAATGGGGTGGCACCCCACTTTTCGTCGGCTACGATACGGGGGACCACCCCATTTCTGCAAGGCGGGCCATGAGAGCGGACGCGCAGCGCAACTACGACCTCATCGTCACGGCGGCGTCCGCGGCGATCGCCCGCGACGGCGCGTACGCCTCGCTGGAGGAGATCGCCCGATCCGCCGGGGTCGGTTCGGCGACCCTGCACCGGCACTTCCCCACCCGGTGGTCGCTGCTCCAGGCGGTCTTCGGCGGATGTGTCCGCAACCTGGCGGCGCGCGCCGGAGATCTACTCGCCGCGTCGGACGCGCTCGACGCGCTGACGACCTGGCTGCACGAGGTGACCGCGTACGCCACGACAACCCGCGGCCTCGCGGACTCGCTCCTGAACGAGCCCGCCCAGGAGTCCGACACCTGCGGCGCGACACTCGTCGCCGCCGGTGAACCACTGCTACGCCGAGCCGTCGACGAGGGTTCGGTACGGCCCGACATCACCATGGCCGACCTGATGATCCTCGCCAACGGCATCTCACTCGCGGCGCAACCGACGGGCGCGGCCAAGGCGGAACAACTGCTGACCCTCGCCCTCCAGGGGATCGGGTCAGCGGACCTGCGAGAGTCGGTCCACAAGGGCTCGTGAAGCCCAGGCTTCGTCGATCATGGAGTTGTGGTGGGGGACGACTGCCGTGTACAGCCATCAACCAGGCACCACAACTCCATGATCGACGCGAAAACCCGGGCGGGGCCTCAGGTCAGGCGACCGGTTCGCGGGCCGGGTCGGCGTCGCGGTCGGGGCCCGGGGTGATCCGGGGGTCGCCCTCGTCGGCGAAGTAGTCGTCCGGCTCGGTGCCGTCGACTCCTTCCTCGACCTTCGCGGCCCGCAGCGCGAGCGTCACCAGAGCCGCCACGGCCAGGTTGACCGCCACCGCCACGATGCCGACGTAGATCGTCTTGGTGGTGTCGAACCCGAACTCCGACAGCGGGAACGCCGAGCCGCCGAAGTGCTTCCGGGTCGGGCTGGCCACCTGGTAGAGCATCCACATGCCCAACCCCATGCCGGCCACCCAGCCGACGATCAGGCCGGTGCGGTGGAACCACCGGGTGTAGAGGCCCAGCGCCACCGCTGGCAGCGTCTGAAGGATGATCACGCCGCCGATCAGCTGGAGATCGATGGAGAACTGCGGGTCGAGGAAGACGATGCAGGCCACCGCGCCGACCTTCACCACCAGCGAGGTGATCTTCGAGACGTTCGCCTCCTGGGCCGGGGAGGCGTCCCGCTTCAGGTACTCCTTGTAGATGTTGCGGGTGAACAGGTTCGCCGCCGCGATCGACATGATCGCCGCGGGCACCAGCGCGCCGATGCCGATCGCCGCGTACGCGACACCGGCGAACCAGTCCGGGAACTGCTGGTCGAACAGCAGCGGCACGACGGTGTTGTTGTCCACACTGCCGGCCGAAGCACCGGGCAGCGGCTTCACGCCGGCCGCGATGGCCATGTAGCCGAGCAGCGCGATCAACCCGAGCAGCAGGCTGTACGCGGGCAGCGCCGACATGTTCCGCTTGATCACGTCGCGGTTCCGGCTGGCCAGCACACCGGTGATGCTGTGCGGATAGAGGAACAGCGCCAACGCCGAGCCGAGCGCCAGCGTCACGTACTGAAGCTGGTTGTTGCCGTTGAGCAGGATGCCGTCGTTCGGATTGGGTGAGGCGTCGAACTTCGCGTCGGCGGCGGCGAAGATGTCACCCCAGCCGCCCAGCTTGTACGGCAGGTAGACGACCGCCACCAGGATCACGATGTAGATCAGGCTGTCTTTGACGAACGCGATCAGCGCGGGCGCGCGCAGCCCCGACTGGTACGTGTAGGCGGCCAGGATGGCGAACGCGATGATGATCGGCAGGTGTCGGGCCAGCGCGTTGTCGCCGGTGACGCCCATCGTCTTGAGCACCGCTTCGATGCCGACCAGCTGCAACGCGATGTACGGCATGGTGGCGACGATGCCGGTGATCGCGATCAGCAGCGCCAGCACCGGCGAGTCGAACCGGTTGCGGACGAAGTCGGCCGGCGTGACGAACCCGTGCCGGTGCGACACCGACCAGAGCCGCACCAGCACCAGGAAGACCAGCGGGTAGATGACGATGGTGTACGGCACGGCGAAGAACCCGGCCGCGCCGGCACCGAACATCAACGCCGGAACCGCCACGAAGGTGTACGCGGTGTAGAGGTCACCGCCGACCAGGAACCAGGTGATCCAGCCGCCGAAGCTGCGCCCGCCCAGCCCCCACTCGTCCAGGTGCGCCATGTCCTTCGGCGCCCGCCACCGGGCGGCCACGAAGCCCATCACGCTGACCAGGAGGAACAGCACGGAAAAGACGATGATCTCGGTGAGATGGTCGCGCCACATCACTGGACCTCCTTCGTTCGCGACTGCGGGGCTCGCAAACCCGGCTCACTCCTCGCGCTCACCGGTCTCCCCGCTTCTTCGTCATCTGGTAGACCAATGTGGTGGTGCCGACGCCGAGCAGGATGAAGGCCAGTTGCAGCCAGTAGAAGCGCGGGAAGCCGAAGACCCGGGGCGAGTCGCCATTGAAGAACGCCGGGATCAGCGGCACCACGATGGGGATGAAGAGCAACCAGTTCCAGGGGCTGTGGTCCTTCGCCCTGGTCGGCACCGTGGGCGGCGCCTCCGGTTCGGGTGCAGCCATCTGACACACCTCCGGGGAGTCGTGGCTTCCGATGTAACGGCCGGAGGCTACGACTCTGTGACGGCGGTCACCTGACCCGTCCGAAGGGTGCTGCGCCGAACGGCCGGTCGGCTGCGCCGAACGGCGCGGCCGACCGGCCGGGAGTAAATCGACTCAGAGAGCGGCGAGGTGGGCGGTGTCGTTGACGGTGCGCACTGCCACGCCGCCGTCCGACCACATGTCGAGCACCGAGATGCCTGCCGCGTCCAGGAAGAGCCGGTGCAGGAAACCGTCGCCGGCCGCGAGGGCGTCGCGCAGCACCAGCTTGATCGGCGAGACGTGCGAGACGGCCACCACTGTCTCACCGGGGTACGCGGTCAGCAGCCCGCTGATGACGCGGTGCGCGCGCTCGGCGACCTGGGTGAACGACTCCCCGCCCGGCGGGGCGATCCGGGGTGAGGCGAGCCAGGCGTCCATCTCCCCCGGCCACTGCTCGCGCACCTCGGCGAAGGTGCGACCCTCCCACTGACCGAAGTCGCACTCGATCAGGTCGTCCTCGGTGCGGACCGGCACGTCACCGAGCGCCCCGGCGATCGACGCCGCGGTGGCCGTACACCGGGACAACGGTGAGCTGAGCACCGCCGCGACGGACGGGGCCAGCTCGGCCACCCGGGCGCCGGTGGCGCGGGCCTGGGCCCGGCCACGCTCGGAGAGCGGGACGTCGCCGCGCCCGGAGTAGCGCCGCTGCTCGGTGTACGCGGTCTCGCCGTGGCGGACCAGGATCAGCCGGGTGGCGGTGAAGGTCGGCCGTGGCTCCCAGGAGGCCGGCGCGGTCGCCGGATCGCTGCCGACGATCGGGGTGGCGGGCGACGTCGAGGGCTGGCCGGTGGCCGGCGTTGTCGCCGGGCGGCCGGGGGCCGCTGTCGCCGACGGCCGACCCGCGGCGGCGTCCATGGCGGCGTTGGCGAGGGCGTCGGCGTGCCTGTTCTGCTCGCGCGGAATCCAACTGAACCGGACCGCTGTGAACCGGCCCACCAGCGCGGCGGCCTGGGCGGCGAGGGGCCGCAGGCCGGGGTGCTTGATCTGCCACCGGCCGCACATCTGCTCGACCACCAGCTTGGAGTCCATCCGGACGTCCACCTCGGCGGCGCCCAGCTCGGCGGCGGCGGTCAACCCGGCGATCAGGCCCTGGTACTCGGCGACGTTGTTGGTGGCCGTGCCGAGCGACTCGGAGCGCTCGGCGAGCACCTCGCCGGTCTCCGGGTCGCGGACCACCGCGCCGTAGCCGGCGGGGCCGGGGTTGCCCCGGGACCCACCGTCGGCCTCCATGGAGACCACGCGCGGCGCCACGACCTACAGACCCGACTCGTTGGTGCGGACCATGATCCGTCGGCAGTCCTCGCAGCGGACCACGTCGTCGGGGGCGGCCTTGCGGATCCGGGCCAGGTCGGCGCCGGACAGGTCCAGGCGGCACCCGCCGCAGCGACCCCCGGTGAGCAGCGCGGCACCCAACCCGGTGTCCTCGCGGATCTTGTCGTAGAGGTTGACCAGATCGCTGGGGAGGTCGGCGGCGAGCGGCTGACGGGCGCCCCGCTTGAACTCCTCATCCTTGGCGATCTCGGCCAGCGCTTCGTCGCGGCGCTGCTCGGTCGCGGCCCGCTTGTCCCGGGTCTCGGCCAGCCGCTGCTCCACGCCGTCCAGTACGCCCTGCGCGGTTTCCCGCTGCTCCATCAGCTCCAGCTCGGCGTCCTCCAGGTCGCCCTGGCGGCGCTTGAGCGAGACCAGCTCATGCTGGAGCGCCTCCAACTCGCGGGCCGGGCCGGTGCCGGCGGCCAGCCGGTTCTCGTCCTTCTCCTTGCGGGCCCGGACCTGCTCGACATCCTTCTCCAACCGGGCGATGTCCCGGTCCAGGTCGTCCACCGCCACCTGGGCGCGGACCCGCTCGTCCTCCATCGACGACAGCTCCCGGGCCAGCGACTCCAGCTCGGCCCGCTCGGGAAGCGAACGCCTGCGGTGGGCGAGTTGGGCGAGGTTGGTGTCGATCGCCTGGAGGTCGAGCAGGCGGCGCTGCACCTGAGGGTCAGCCTTCACGGTCGGGCTCCTTGTCGTCCACAGCGGGTGCGGCGGGTGCGGCGGCGTGCACGGTCCACGGGTCGGTGTCCAGGTCGGACACCAGCGTCTCGACGTCCAGCGCCTCCCGGAGGAAAGCGGCCAGGTCGTCCAGCCACGGTCGTTCGGTCGCCCAGTGGGCGGCGTCGATCAGGGCGGGACCATCGGCGGCGAGGTGCTCGCCGGCCGGGTGGTGCCGCAGGTCGGCGGTGAGAAACGCGTCCACCCCGGCGGCGGTCGCGGCGCCGAGGAAGCTGTCCCCCGACCCGCCGCTGACGGCGAGGGTACGAACCATACGCCCGGGATCCCCCGCCGCGCGAACTCCCCAGGACGTGACGGGGAGCACCGCCGCCGCGTGCCGGGTCAGCTCGGCGAGGGTCATCGGCTGGGGCAATTCGCCGATCCGGCCGAAACCCCTGTCGTCGCCGTGAGCGGGCGAGCCGGGCGCGGGTCGTTGCAGTGGGCGCAGACCGGTGAGCCCGAAGCGGGCGGCGAGGGCGTCGGAGACGCCCGGGGAGGCCACGTCGGCGTTGGTGTGCGCCGCGTAGAGCGCCACCCCGGCCCGGATCAACTGGTGGATGATCCGCCCCTTGAAGGTCGTCGCGGCGACCGAGGACACCCCGCGCAGCAGCAGCGGGTGATGCGCGACGATCATGTCCGCGTCGGCGGCGAGGGCTTCGTCGACCGTCTCGGGCACCACGTCGACCACGCAGAGCACCCGGCGGACCGGGGCGGCCGGCTCACCGAGCACCAGGCCCACCCGGTCCCACTCCTCCGCCCAGACCGGCGGAAAGCGCCGTTCCAGCGCGGCCACCACGTCGCTGACTGTGGGGGCGGATCCGCTTGTGCTCACGGCGGGCCAGCTTACCGGCGTCGGGGCCGCCGGGCGGTGACACCCGGCCCGGCCGCGTCGGGTGGAAGATCTTCCGGACGCGCTAGACCGCGCTCCAGGAGACGGTCTGCAGTGCGGCCAGCGGCATCGCCCAGGGGAAGGCGTGCAGGTGCTGTTCCCCCGTTCCGGGCGGATGCAGAGCGATGACATCGTCGCCGAAGAGCACAGTGACGCCCCACTCGGCCAACCGTGCCACCCCGGCACGAAACGCCGGGTGGCAGGCCATCGCCGCGTTTGTGTACGGCACCGCCACGATGGGGACGCCCTTGCCCTGGGCCTCGACCAACAGCCCGAGCGCCAGCGTGTCGGTGATCCCGGCGGCCCACTTGTTGACTGTGTTGACGGTGGCCGGGCAGACGATCATGGCGTCGGCGGGCGGCAGCACGTCCGGGTCACCGGGGTTCTTGTAGTGCGTCCGCACCGGGTGGCCGGTCTGCCGGATCAGGGCCGACTGGTCGACGAACTTCGCGCCGTCCGGCGTGGTGACCACGCAGACGTCCCAACCGTCGCGTTGGGCGAGGTCGACCAGACGACCGACGTGCCGAGCCAGCGGCGAACCGCAGGCGATGACGTAGAGCACCTCGCGGTGCCCGCTGTTGCGCGCTGCACCGGCCATCAGACCGGCTCCGCGCTCATACCCCTACTCCCATGTGCTCAGCCAACTCCGCTACCGGAGAAGGCGGCGCACCACGTGTGCGACGGAGGATGTCAGACATCACCTCGTGCGCGATCGGCCGGCAGCGGATCTCCGACGGGGCGAGCCGATCACCGAGCAGCAGCATCTCGCCGGCGTTCGCCACGTCGCCTATCTGGGCGTACCCGCGGGCGATGTCGAGCAGGTGGTGCGCGCGGCGCTCGGGCAGCAGCGCGTTGAAGGAGGGCTCCGCGATGCGCAGCTGGTGCACCTCCACGGCCCGCCCCCCGTCGCCCAACTCCACGGCGGCGGCGGCCCGGTGCAGCTCGACATTTGTCGGGCCGAACGACGTCCAGTAGTGGTTGTGGTCGCCGCCGAGCAGGGTGGCGGCCTCCTGCGCGCAGTTGATCAGGTCGTCGACGCTGGCCGAGTCACCGATGCGGGACGCGGCCATCGCCCCCTGGAGCAGCAGCATCCCGTAGACGGAGAGCCGGGCCGGCGAGACCTCGTTGCTGCCACCCGGCGCCAGCCGGTTGGCGATCTGGACGTTCAGCTCCAGCGCGGGGCGGGCCCGGCCCATCGCGACCAGGGCGTTGCACACCCGGGTGGTGGCGATCCCGGCGAGCAGCGGGTCGTCGGCCCGCTGGGCCACCGCCATCGACCGGTCGGCGGCCAACCAGGCGAGCTCGCACTCGCCGAGCTTGCGCAGCACCGAGGAGGCGATCTGGTAGACCTGGCCGAGCAGGTGGGCCGCCTCGGCGGCCTGCTCACCGCCGTAGGCGGCGTCGGCCGCCTGGGCGTCGCGCAGCAGCTTCGGCAGCGCCCGGGTGAGCATCCCGTAGCGGCCGTACTGGTAGGTGAGCCAGGCGTGGTTGACGGCCTTGCGCATGTCGTCCATCGGTGGCGGGTACGGCGCCGCGTCGAAGTACGCGCTCATCGAGTCGTAGCGTTCCAGCGCCGCCCGGATCTCCTGCACCTCGACCTGGTCGATGCAGTTGAGGGCGTCGGCACGCCGCTCCGGATCCTTGCCCATCAGCAGCTGCACGTCCATCTGGAGGATGTCGGCGATCTCGTAGAGGACGGAGAACTTGTCCAACCGTCGGACGCCGCGTTCGACCTTGTCCACCCAGCTCTTGGACTTGCCCAGCCGGTCCGCGAAGACCTGCTGCGACATCTTGCGTCGCCCCCGCCAGTAGGCAACTCGCCGTCCTATGGGTAGCTCGTCCATCTCCCCATCCTCCCCTGCCACCGACAACCAATCGAGTCGGGGCGATGTCCGCGGGTGCGGCGACTGCCATTCATTTTCAGGTTTTCGCTGGTCGCACAGGATGTACGTCAGCCGTACAGGTAGTCCTCGTAGTTTTCGTGCAAGTTGCACGGGCCGTTCGTCAACCTCAACGATCGTGGGTTACGGCAGTGACGGTGCTCGACATGCGACCTGGCGAACGCCGGGCCCGACGAGAGGAGTTGGCACACATGTGGGGGAATGTCGTACCGCGCGTTGCCGAACTGTCGCCGCTGGAACGGGTCCGGCTGCGCCGGGTCGCCATCCGGTACGCGGTACACGGCTGGGAGGTCACCCCGGGTGCCTGTCTGGCCCGCAGCCGCTTCGTCTGCGGGCGGGCCGGCTGTCCCACAGTGGGCTGCCACCCCGCCCTGGAGAACTGGGAACTGGCCGCCAGCGCCGACCCGGCCCGGGTGGCCACCTGGTGGCGGAGCCGACCGCACGGGGTGCTGCTGCCCACCGGCCGCGCCTTCGACGTGCTGGAGGTGCCCGCCCACCTCGGCCGGCACGTGCTCGACGCGGTCCAGATCCACCCGGCCGGCACCGGCGTACGCGGGCCGGTGCTGGTCACGCCCACCGGACGGTGGATGTTCCTGGTCCGCCCCGGCGACCCGCTCCGACCGGAGTTGGAGCACTGCTTCCACGTGGTCCGGCACGGGCCGGGCTCGTGGATCCCCGCGCCGCCCACCCGGTTGCCGGAGGGCACGGTCCGCTGGGCGGTCGCCCCGGAACAGGCACGTTGGCAGCTTCCGGATTCGTACCTCGTGCAGAACACGTTGATCGGGGCGCTGCGCGCCGCCGGGGTGACGCTCGCCCCCGACCTGCTCCCCGGTCACCTGCCGCTGCCCCGTCGAGGCATGTGAGTCCGGCCCGGTCGACGATTCGATCCGGTGCCCGACAGCGTCGCCGAGGCGTCGGTCCTCGTTGACAGGGGGACGGTGCGAACGCGCGCCACGAACGGGGGAACGATGTCCACCAACGACAGAGCGCCTCACCCCGGCGGCACCGAGCCGCCCCGGCGCAGCCACCCGGGGCGCCGCTGGGCCGGCACCCGACCGTCCGGGTCCCGCCCCGGCCGTCCACGCCCCACCGGCTCCCGCCCAGCCGGCACCCACCGCCCCATCCGCTAGTAGCTTCCCGCTCTCGGCTCCCCCTCCCCCGCACCCCCACCCCGCTCTCGGCGATCTTGCACTTGCTGTCCCGACAAACTGCACGTAACGGGACGAACCAGCAACCGAAACTGCAAGATCGCGGGGAGCGAAGGGGGCGGGGGCGCGTCAGGGGCTAGGCGGTTAGGGGGAGGTCGACGGAGTGGTGCTGGCGGGCGTTGTCGGTTATCGCCGCGTGGGTGTGGTCGTTCAGGCGGGCCAGCCAGTTGAGGCCAGGGGTGCCCATGGCGAGGGCGGCGGTGGCGTACGCGTCAGCCAACCCGAGGTCGGAGCCGACAACAGTCACCGAGCGCAGCCCGCTGGCCGGTGCGCCCCGGCGCGGGTCCAGCACGTGCCGGCCCCGCTCGTACACGCCTGACGTCGCCACGGCCAGGTCGGTCCCGCTGAGCACCAGACAGGCCGCCATCGCGTCCCACGGGTGCCGGATGCCGATGCGCCACGGCTCCCCCGACGGCGACAGGCCCCGCACCCGTACGTCGCCGCCAGCGTTCACGCAGTGGTTGACGGCACCGGCGGCGACGAGGCGGTCCGAGGCGACCTGGGCCGCCCAGCCCTTGACGTAGCCGGACGGGTCGAGCCGCCCGGTGGCGTACGCGTCGAAGAACCCGTCGGTGGCGCCCCACAGGTCGGCGCAGGTCTCCAGCACGTACCGCAGGTCCGCGGACGCCTCGGAGAGCAGCACCTCACCCCTGTCGAAGCGGCACACCTCGCTGTCCGGCTTGTAGGTGCTGAACCGCGCGTCCACCTCGTGCATCCAGGCGAAGACCTCGTCCGCCAACTCGCGCAGTGTCGCCGGTGGCAGGTCGTCGGCGAGGTCCAGCGTGATCGTCGTACCCATGATCTGTTCGACCCGGCACAGCCCGGGTCGGGTCAGCGTGGCCCGCACGTCAGAATGCCTGCTCGATGGCGGACCGCAACGACTGCTTGTAGGAGTTGCTGGTCTCGGTGGCCCCGGAGACGGTGTTGAGGTTCGCGTTCTGTTTCTGCACCACCTCGCCGCCCCTGCCGTCGTAACGGTTGCGGACGTCGCCGCTGTGGATGTCGGATTCACCCCCGCTGGGCAGCGACAGCGCCACGGCCTCGACGATCCGGCTACCCGAGACGACGATCTGCACCTGCACGTACCCGTACTCGTTCTCGAAGCCGTTGCCGGTGACCCGTCGGGTGGTCGACTGGGGTGCCTTGGTGATGGTCCGTGGCGCGCTGGGGGCCTTCGTCGTCCTGGTGCCCGACGGGCGCGCGGTGGTCTTGCCGGGCTTGGGCGACGTCGACGGCTTGGCGCTTCCCGATGGTGTCGGCGTGCCGGCGGCCGGGTCGGTGCCCGGCGCACCCGGTTCGACGCCCGGCCCGGAGGGGTTGACCGGCTGCGCGGTCGGCAGGTTCTGGGCGACCTGGCTGGTGCCTGGCGAGCCCTTGAACACCACAAGCGCTGTGGTGCTGGCGGCCAGGCCGGTGATCGCGAGGAGCGCGCGACGCATGGGGATGCCCTTCCTACAGCTCGAACGTGGCCAGATGGATCTGCCGTCGGGGCACGCCGGCCCGCCGCAGCGCCCGCACCGACTGTTCCACCAACCCGGGCGGCCCGCACAGGTAGACGTCGCGTCGGGCCACGTCGGGCACCAGTTGCCGCAGCCCGTCCGGGCTCATCAGCTGGCGGGGGCCGGGGTCGTCGCGGGAGCCGATGACGTACCAGACGGAGGTGTCGCGTTCCTGGGCCAGCCAGTCCAACTCGCGGCTGAGCAGCACGTCGGCCGGTGTGCGGGCGCGGTAGATCAGCGCGGCGCCCGGCGGCAGCTCCTCCAGCATGGCCCGGATCGGCGTGATGCCGCTGCCACCGGCGATCAGCAGCGCCCGCTCGCGGAGCCGGTGCGCGGCGGTGAAGGTGCCCGACGGGCCTTCGGCCCAGACCCGGGTGCCCGGTTCCAGGTCACGCAGGTCGGCGGTGTGGGTGCCGACCACCTTGACGGTGACCCGCAGCCAGCGGCCGTTGGCGGCGGCGGAGACGGAGAACGGGTGTGACTGCCACCAGCAGCCCCGGGTGAGGAACCGCCAGCGGAAGTGTTGGCCGCCGAGCATCGCCAGCCGGCCGAGCCGCTCCCCGGTGAGGTAGATGGAGATGGTGTCGGTGCTCTCGGCGACCACGTCGGCGACCCGCAGCTTGTAGCGCAGGTTGAACGCCAGCGGTGCGATCACGCGGCCCCAGAGCAGGGCGGCGACGACCAGCACGTACAGCGCGATCCAGCCGGTGCGCACCGGGCCGGGCCGGTACAGCTGCGCGCCGTGGGTGAACTGGTGGCCGAAGCCGAGCAGCAGGATGAGGTAGCTGGACAGATGCAGCAGGTGCCACATCTCGTAGGGCAACGCCCGCCGGATCGCCCGGATGCTGCTGAAGCCGACCAGCATCATGATGCCGGCGGCGACGAACGCCGAGACCATGTCCTCGTAGTCGCCGAGCAACGTGCCGACCTCGGCGAGGATCGACTGGTTTCGCAGGTCGGCGTAGCCGACCAGGATCAGCGACATGTGCGCCAGCACGGTGACCAGCAGTGTGGCGCCGATGTCCCGGTGCCAGCGGGCCATGTGCTCGCCGCCGATCCACCGTTCCAGCACCGGCAGTCGGCTCATCATCAGCACCTGCACCAGCAGCAGGTAGCCGGCGACCAGGCCGGTGATCCGGCCGGCCGCGGTGACGGTGGTCGCTGTGCTCCGCAACGATCCGGCCGGGGTGCCCAGCCACCAGGGCAGCACGCTGGCGAGCAGGCCGACCAGGAGCAGCACGCCCAGCAGCCGTCGGCCGCCAGGCCCGCGCCGGTCCGGGATCTGCGGGGGTACGGGTACCGCCGACCGGCCGCCGTGCCGGGACGAGGTCCCGGTACGACGGCCGGCGGCGTGGGTGTGCGAATACGTCACGCGTACAGCTTCATCGGGGCGTACTTCTGGCGGGGGAAGACCTTGTCGACCTCCGCGTTGGTGAGCCCGAACCGGCCCTGCGCCACAGCGCCGTAGACGTTGAACATGTTGTTGTACTCCGGCACGTCACCGGAGTCCAGCTTGTCCAGACCGTTCCAGGTGCCCAGCAGCGAACCGGCCAGCTTCTTGCCGGACAGCAGGGTGACCACGCCGCCGTGCCCGTGGTCGGTGCCGTTGTTGTTGGAGCCGACCCGACGGCCGAACTCACTGGACACCATGATCGTCACGTCGGCGGCCTTCGGGCCGAGGTCGGTGAAGAAGGCGGCCATCGCGTTTGCCAGCTCGTTGAGGCGGCGGTGCAGCTGGCCGCCCTCGCGGGTGCCCTGGTTCTCGTGGGTGTCGTAGCCACCCATGCCGACGGTGGCGACCCGGACGTTGGCGCCGCCCTTGATCAACTGGGCGAGTTGCTGGAACGCGTTGCCGACGCCCTCGTACTTGACGCCCTCGGCGGGCTGGTACGGCTTGGCGGCGAGCTTCTGGGCGGTGGCCAGCGCGCCCATGCCCTCCTGCACGGCTTCCTCGACCGGGTGGTTGATCCCGGTGAAGAGGCCCTTGATGGCCTTCTCGGTGGCGGCCCGGAACCGCTCGTCACCGTTGAGCCGCAGGGAGCCGACGTTGTTCAGCGAGAGCGCGCCGTTGTTGCCGACCAGCGAACGGGGCAACGTGCTGCCGATGCCGACGCTGCGGAACGCGGTGCCCTTGCCCAGGTTGTCGACCAGACCGTCGAGCCAACCCCGGCCGCCGGTCTCGTTGGGCAGCCCGCCCAGGTTGCAGGCGTCGGCGGCCTGGAAGTGGCTGCGGGACAGCCGCTCGTCGGAGACCGCCGGGATGAAGCCCAACTGACCAGCGGTGAGCCACTTCTCCAGCGGCTTGAACGCGCTGGTCAGCTTGAAGCCACGGCCCAGGGCCAGCGAGTCGTTGCCGAGCAGCAGGTCGGGCCGGGCCTTGTTGAGCACCGCGTCGTTGTCCGGCGCGATCAGGCTCAGGCCGTCCAGCCCGCCGTAGAGGAAGACGTGGATCAGGGTGCCGGTCTTGGTCGCCGCGAACGACGCCGAGGTGGTGACGAACTGGGCGGTGGCCAGCGCGGTGGCGGTGGCCGCGGCACCGGCGACGAAGGTCCGCCGGGTCACGCCGCGACCGTCCTGCTGGGCCTCCTCCAGGTCCTCCAGGGTGCGGTACCTGTCGAACTCGGCGGCGTTCTCGGCGGCGACGATGTCCGCCTCGGCGCGCAGCAACGCCTCGGCCGGGTTGTCGGCCAGCCGTCGCACGTCGGGGCATTCGGGGTGCAGGGGGAAAGAGTTGTACACAGTCTTCTCCATCGGGTGCCTCACCGGAGGTGGTGCTGGGGGGAAGCGAGGATCGCCCGCGCGACGGCGGTGATGGCCCCGTTGAACGTGGCGTCGACCTTGGTGGTCGCCGCCACACCGGCCACGCCGAGGATGAGGTTCTTCTCCCGCGTGCTCAACTTCTGGCCCACCAGCCGCAGGGAGAGCGCGTCCACGTACGCCCCGGCCGTCGCCGGCGGCTTGGCGACCAGCTTCTCCGGCGCCGTGTACGTGAAGGTGGTGCGGTAACCGGCGAGGATCTCGCCCGCCTCGTTCCAGCCGTTGACCATGGTGCCGGCCGAGGTCCACGCGACGTAGACGTCCGGGTAGCCGTCCGGGGTCGGATGACCCATCGGGGACTGGCCCAGCTCGCGCATCTTGTCGTGAATCTGGCGCAGCCCCCGGGCGTACGCGGTGCGCTTGCTGTCGCCGTTGTTGTGCTTCGGCGACGCCTCCGGCGAGACGCCCAGGGTGCGGTACGTGGCAACCAGGTACTCCATCGGCCGGCGCACCTTCTGACCCACGCCGGCCCAGAACTCCGAGGAGCAGAACAGCGTCATCAGGACCGGCTTGATCATGCCCTTGTTCGTCGTGTACGTCTTGGCCAGCCGGTCCACCAGGGACTTCGGCGGGGTGTCCGAGACGAACCGGGTGGCAAGGCTCTGCGCCACGTACTTCGCTGTCGACGGGTGCGTCGCGATGTAGGTGATGTACGCGTCGATCGCCGCTTCGGCCTTCTTCGGGTCGGACGAGTTGTTCGCGTGGGTGAAGCCGAGGATCTTCACCTTGCCGACGTAGTGCTGCTCGGGGCGGAAGACGTACTTGCCCTTGTCGTCGACACCACGGCCGGTCTGCAACATGGCGGCCTGCCGGACGTCCGGCTCCTTGTAGCCGCCGTCGACGCCGACCGAGTACAGCTCGAGGTTCTCCCGGGCGAGGTTCTCGTTGATCGCGTCCTTGCGGGAGTCCTTCTGGTTCAGGTAGATCAGCAGCGCCGGGTGCTTGTTCGCGGCGACCAGCATCTCGGGGTAGCTGCCCAGCGCGTGCTTGCGCACGACGTCCTGGTCGAACGAGTTGCGGTACACCTCGCCGCCGTCGAAGTCCGCTGCGACGTGCAGGAAGTCGTTCCAGAAGTCGACCATCACCTCGAACAGCTGGCGCTTGGACCAGATCTGCCGGGCGATGGTGGCGTCGACCATCTCCCGCTCCGGGTGGGCGTCCTGCTCGTTGAGCTTGTCCCGCTGGTCGCGTAGCTGCTGCACGGAGAGCTTCTGGGTCGGCAGCTCGGCGAGCTTCAGCTCGCCCTTGCTCGGCTCCAACTTCTCCGGGTCGAGCTGGGCGCGGATCCAGGCGTCCATGCCCTCGCGCTTGATGTCGGCGACCACCGCGGGCGTCGCACCGAAGGTGGCGCGCCGGGCCAGGTGCAGGATCGGGTCCTTGGCCAGCACCGTCTTGACTGTCACCTTGGTCGCCGCCGCGGCCGCTGCCGGGCCGGAGAAGGTCCGCCCGCCGGCCGGCGCGTTCTTCTTCAGCGCCTCACCGGCCCGCGAGCCCATGTAGCTTTCGTTCTGCTCGGTGTAGGTACGCACGGTGCTGGGCTGCTGGCCGCTGGGGCGCGCCGCGGTGCCGTCGGTAACCGTGCTGCCGGTCGCGTCGCCCGCCGCCGCCTCGTCGCCGAAGAGGCCACGGATCTGCGGGGTCATGGCGAGCGCGGCGCCACCGGCGACGACGGCGGCGGTGCCGCCGAGGGCCACCATCGCCTTACGTCGGCCGACCTTGCGACCCGGCTCGTTGTCATCGTCCAGGGTGGGCAGTCCGGTACCGGCAGGTCGTGCCGGGGCCGGACGGCCGAGGCCCTCCGGGCCGACCCACTGCGGACCGCGCGGGGCGGGCGCGGGCTGCCCGGCGTACTGCTCACGCGGGTCGGCCTGCGCGGCGTAGTCACCCTGGTAGGGGTGGGGCGAGTCGTAGCCGTAGGGCGCGGGCGTGTGGGGGTCGCCGTAGCCGTCAGCGCTGGGGTGCTGATGTCCGTCCCAACCGCGGTCGTCCCGCGGTCGACGTGGTGGCACATTCTGGTCGGCCATGTACCAATCCCGATTTCTGATGAGCGCCGGAAGCTGCTACCGGGCAGGTGCGGCAGGTGCGGCGACTGTTGCCTGAGGGGGTTGCTACGGCAAGGTAACCAAGGCCCCAGGGCCCTTCAAGGTGGCCGGAACACACTCGTGAGGGCACTTAAGACAGCGCTCAGCGCGACAGCGGCGGCGGGCCGTGGGATGGACCTGCCCGCAGACCTTCCCAGCAGGGCGTACGCGTGGCGTGCCGAGCACGGATCGGACCACGCCGCCGTACGCGACAGTTTCGGCCTCGTTCACCACCAAAGGCAAACTTAAGGCTCAGGTAAGTCGGACATGAGGCGCGCTCGCGTGCAGGAAAAGTAGCAGCAGCGGGCGAGCGTGAGCCGCCACCGCAGCGGGTATGCCGCCGAACCGCTGAACGCGTGAGGGGAAGGCAGCGCCATGCTCAGCAAAGAGGATCAGCGCAGATTCGACCAGATCACCCGTCAGCTCCGGGAAAGTGACCCGGCCTTCTTCAACCGGCTGGACCACCGGGCCCGAGCCCGCAGGGGCCGCTACCTGATGTTGTTGACCATCGTGCTGTGGGCGTCGCTGCCGGCGATAGCCGTGTTCGCCGGTCGACTCACCGGCGCGATCTGCGCGGTGGTGCTGGTGGCCAATGCCGCGATCATGTGGCGGTTCCGCCGCCGCTGGACGTGACTGCTCAACCGCTCAACGGGACGGCTCAACAGGTGGACGTGACGGCTCACCTGTCGGCCGGACCGAACGCCCGGTACGCGCGGCGCAACCGTTCGAGCAGTCCCGGCCCACCGATGGCCGGGGCCGGCGCTCCGAGCTGGCGCAGCAGCAGGTCGGTGCCGGTCACCAGTCGGGGCGGCCGATCCGGCAGCGGCACCGGCGCTGACCAGAACCGGTCCGCCGTGTCCGCCAGCGGCGTCGCCGACAGCCCGGCCAGCGCCCGAGCGGCGCCGACCGGCGCCACGACGTCCACTGTCGACACCGCACCGTTCGGTCCGGACGGTGGGTCGAGCGGTGGGGGCGCCGAGGTCGCACCGGTGGTCGCGGCCCGCCGGGCGCGGAGTTCGTCGAGCAACTCCGCCCGGGACCGACCGCGCCAGTGCAGCAGCTCGAACGGGTCCGCGTCGAACGCCTCGGCCAGCAGGTAGAACGTCGCCGCGAGGTGCTTGCACGGCACCGCGAAGTCGGGGCAGTTGCAGCGCTGGGTCAACTCGTCCACGGCGGCCGGGAAGAGCGGCGCGCCGGCCGCGGCGAACAGCTCCTCCAACTCGTCGGGGAGATCTCCGGCGAGCAGCCGGGCGCTGAAGAACGCCTGCCCGGCCAGCTCGTCCTCGATTCGGGACCAGAGCGCCGCCGGGAACGGCTTCAGCGCGATCGACACCTGGTACGGCTGCGGCCGGGAGCCCTGCACCACCGCGTCGACCCGCCCGGGGGTGATGTCGAGCGTGAGCACCTGACCGGCTCGCGCGTACGACCGGCCCCGGGTCAGCCGGGTGCCGAGCGCGAACGACTCCAGCACCTCCAGGAAACGCCGCGACCACCAGGACCTGCCGATCGCGCCCCGGGCACTGCGTGCCCGCAGACCCCCGTCGACCCGACGCGGACGCCCGTAGTCGGCGAACCGGTCGGTGCTCACGTCGGCGCTCCGCTCGCTCACTCCACCACCGCGCCGGCTTCCAGAGCGAACAGGTCCCGCAACTGGCCGGTGGACAACTCGGTGATCCACTGCTCACCGGTGCCGACCACCCGTTCGGCGAGGCTGCGCTTGTCGGCGATCATCGCGGCCACCTTCTCCTCGACAGTGCCGGCGCACACGAACTTACGCACCTGCACCCGTCGACGCTGCCCGATCCGGAACGCCCGGTCGGTGGCCTGGTCCTCGACCGCCGGGTTCCACCACCGGTCCACATGCACCACGTGGTTCGCGGCGGTCAGGGTCAGCCCGGTGCCGCCGGCCTTGAGGGAGAGGACGAACAGCGGCGGACCCTCCGCAGACTGGAAACGCTGCACCAGGGCGTCCCGCTCGGCCTTGCCGAGGCCACCGTGCAGGAACAGCACCTCCCGGCCGAACCGCGCCGACAGGTGACCCCGCAACATCGCACCGAACTCGGCGTACTGGGTGAAGAGCAGTGCCCGCTCCCCCGCCGCTAGCACCTCCTCAAGGATCTCGGTGAGCCGAGCCAGCTTGCCGGAGCGGCCCTCCAGCGGTGAGCCGTCGCGCAGCAACTGGGCGGGGTGGTTGCAGACCTGCTTGAGGCGGGTCATGGTGGCCAGCACCAGGCCGCGTCGTTCGATGCCGTCGCTGGTCTCGATCCGGGCGAGCATGTCGTCGACCACCACCCGGTACAGCGCGGCCTGTTCCGCCGTGAGGTTGCAGAGCACCTCCATCTCCAGCTTCTCCGGCAGGTCGGAGATGATCGACGAGTCGGTCTTGAGCCGGCGCAACACGAACGGGCCGGTGATCCGGCGCAGCCGCTCGGCGGCCTCGACGTCGCCGTGCCGCTCGATCGGCTCGGCGAACCGTTTGCGGAACGTCGCGGCCGGCCCGAGCAGACCCGGGTTGGCGAACTGCATGATCGACCAGAGGTCGGCGAGGCGGTTCTCCACCGGTGTGCCGGTCACCGCCACCCGCTGCCGGGCGGGCAGCGCGCGAACCGCCTCGGCCTGCCGGGTCGACGCGTTCTTGATCGCCTGCGCCTCGTCCACCACCACCCGGTGCCAGTCGATGCCGGCCAGGTCGGCGGCGTCGCGGGCGGCCACCGAGTAGGTGGTGAGGACCAGGTCCGCGCCGTGCGCGGCCGCCGTGAACTCCGCCCCCCGCGCCCGCTCGGCACCATGGTGTACGTGCACCCGCAGCTCCGGGGTGAACCGGGCCGCCTCCCGCTGCCAGTTGCCGACCAGCGACATCGGACAGACCAGCAGGGTCGGCCCGGCCTCCGGTGGGTCCCCGGCGAGCAGCGCGAGCAGTTGCACCGTCTTGCCCAGCCCCATGTCGTCGGCGAGCACACCGCCCAGACCGAGTGAGCGCAGGAAGGCGAGCCAGGCCAGCCCCCGCTGCTGGTACGGCCGCAGCGTCCCCCGAAAGCCCGGTGGCGGGTCCAGCGGGGTGAGCCGCCGCTCGACCGCGCCGGCGAGCAGGTCGCCCAGCGCCCCGTCGGCGGTCACCTCCAGCACCGGCAGCTCGCCGGTGGCCTCACCGTCGGCCAGCCCGAGGCGGAGCAGGTCGGCGACGGTCAGCTCGCCCGCGGAGCGGAGCAGGCGCAGCCCGGCCGCGAGCCGCCCCGGGTCCAGTTCCACCCACCGCCCGCGGAGCCGTACCAGCGGGGTCTTCGTCTCGGCCAACGCCGCCAACTCCTCGGCGGAGAGCGGCTGGTCACCGAGTGCGATCTCCCAGCGGTAGTCGACAAGGGCGTCCAAGCCGACACCGGCGTCGGTGCCACCCACGGTGCCCGGCGCGGTGCGGCTGCGCGCCCGCAACCGGGCGCCCAGTCGCGCCGACGGACGCTGCCACCAGGACGGCAGCAGCACCCCGAAACCGGCCGCGTGCAGCACCGGTGCGCCCGCGCTGAGGAACCGGTGCGCCCCCTCGACGTCGAGTTCCATCGCCTCCGGGGCGGCGGTACGCAGCGCGGCGTCCAGGTCCGGCCAGAGCCTGCTGGCCCTGCCCAGCTCGGCAAGGAGCGTCTCCTGCGGGTTGGTCGTCCGGCCAACCAGGCCGCCGAGGGTCTGCGGCGCTCGCCAGATGTCCCCGGCATCCACGTGCAGGCCGGGTTCGTCCGCGGCCTGCAACCCGAACTCCAACCGCCAGCGCCCGGCACCGATCGACCCGACCGACACCGACGCGCTGTCGGCGGACACCGACCCGGGCGCGCTGTCGGCGGACCTCACCCGGGTGGCCAGGATCGGTTCGGTGACCTCGTCGGGGGCTGGTTCCACCAGGCGGAAACTGGCCCGCACCGGGCCACCGGCGGCGTCGCGCTGCCAGGCGTCCAGTTCGGTGGAGAGGCTGTCCAGCCTGGCCGGGTCGATGGTGAAGTCCCGCTGCGGGCCGGCGAGCGCGGCGAGCCAGGCCGGCGCCGGACCACCAGGGCGCAGCCCCCGTGCCAGCGTGGTGGTCGCCAGCGCGGCCCGCGCGGCGGCGTCGGTGAACGCGTCGAGCGCATCCGCGACCAGGGCGGCAGCGGTCAGCTCAGACCCGCCCGAACCAACAATCGCCGCAGCGGAGGTGGCGGCGCTCCCAGTGGGCCCCTGAGCAGCGCCGGCGGACGACGGCAAGGCGGCGGACGGCGACGCGGCGGTGGACGGCGGCAACGCGGCGGTGGACGGCAGGACGGCAGCGCGGGCGGCGGGTGGCAGGGCCAGCGCCAGCGCGCGCCCAGGCGGCGTCGGTGCCGGTCAGCAGCGGACGCCAGACCGCCTGCGCGCGCACCTGCCCGCCCGACGCCGTCGTCGCGCCCGCGCCGGGCGCCCAGTCAACCGTCGTCATGCCCGCGCCGGCCGTCGCCGCGCCTGCGCCGGGCGTCTGGTCGACCGCCGTCGCGCCAGCGCCGGGCATCCGATCGGCCGTCGTCGCGCGCACGCTGGGGAGGACGCGGCCACGGGTCACCAGGTCGGCGGCGAAGTCGACCAGTTCGGCGAGGTGCCGCAGGGTGGCCCCGGGCACCGCCGGGATGTCGTCCAGGGCTCGCAGCAGCGAAAGGGCGTCGTCCGGGGCGTACACCAGGGTGGGGACCCGCCACCCGGCCAGGGTGAGCCGGCCGCGGGCCGCGGGTGCGACTGTGGTCCGGATCAGTTCGGGTGAGTCGGTCGGCGCGCCGGCCAGGGTGGGCAGGGTGATTAGCGCGGTGTCCGACCGGCTCGGCTCGGCGGCATCGGCGAGGACGGTGGCCAGGTCGGTGTGCCCGGCCGCGAAGGGGTGCGGGCGTTCCCGGGCCGGCCGGCCCGTACGTGCAGCGGGAATCGGTGCGGTGCTGTCCTCGGCCCAGACGGCGAGGCCGCCGGTCGAGCTGCCGCTGGGCAACCACAGCCCGTGGATGACCAGCACCTGCTCCCCCTAGTCGCCGCCCGCCCCCAGCTTAGGCGGCCCACCCGGCCCGGCGTCCGCGCCCACCGGCCCACCTGCGCGATCTTGCACTTTGTGTCGACGTTCGGCGAAGAGTGCACGTTTTGTCGCAGCAGAAAGCGCAAGATCGCGGGGACTGGAGGTGGGTGCGGCAACGGACTAGCGTCGGCGCTGTGGTCGATCTGCTGGTTCTTGGTGGGCTTGGGGTGGACGTACGGGTTCGCGTGCCCGCGCTGCCCCTCCCGGCTGCCGACTCCCACACCGTCGAGCCGATCGAGCTGCGGATCGGCAACACCGGCGCCGGGGTGGCGTTGGCCGCCCGGGCGCTCGGCCTGCACGTACTGGTGGTCGACACCCTCGGTGCGGATCCGGGCGGTGAGCTGGTCCGGGCGGCGTTGACCCGGGCCGAGGTGCCGGCGCTGCTGGCCGAACACCGGGGCGGCACCCGCCGGTCGGTGAACCTGGTGGACCCGGGCGGGCGGCGCACGTCGCTGTACGACCCGCGCCCATGGCAGGGTGATCCACCGTTTCCCGCCACCGAGTTGGCCGCACTGGTCCGCGACGCCCGGCACGTCCACCTCTCGATCATGGATTGGACGGTGCCGTTGCTGCCCGCCGTGCGGGCTGCCGTTCCGACGGGCGTGGCGCTCTCCACCGACCTGCACGACTGGGACGGCGAGAACACCTACCATCAGCCGTTCGCGGAGGTCGCCGACCTGGTTCTGCTGAGCGCGGTGCGGTTGGGCGACCGGGCCGCGTCGCTCGCCGGCACGTTGGCGCCCCGGACGGTGGTGGTGACCCGTGGCGCGGACGGCGCCGACCTGTACCCGGGCGACGGCACTGCGGTATCCGTGCCGCCCGCCGTCGCGGGAAAGCCGGTGGTGGACAGCAACGGGGCGGGCGACGCCTTCGCGGCCGGCCTGATCGCCGCCCGGCTGCGCGGTGAGCCAATGGCGCGTGCCGCCCGGTACGCGGCGCGGGTTGCCGCTGCGGCCTGTACGCATGACGGGATGGAGTACCCACCGGGCCTGTTGCCCACCGGTTGACGGCCGACGGAGTGCGGCGACCCCTGGCTCAGAGGGCGCCGGCCTCGCCGTCGGTCAGCTCGCGCAGAATGTCGGCGTGGCCCGCGTGCCGGGCCGTCTCTTCGATCATGTGCGCCAGGATCCAGCGCAGCGACACCTCACCGAGCTGCGGGTGCGGCACCACGTGGTCGAGGTCGATGCTCGCGGCGACCGCCCGGGAGCGGGCGCAGGCCCGCTCGTACGCCTCGGTGAGACCGGCGATGGTTTCCTGGTCGCTCAGCGTGAAGCTGGCGACCGCGTCCTCCTCGGAGGTCAGGTAGACGTCGCCGGGCTCGGGTGCCAACAGGGTCGGGAACCAGTTCCGCTCGACAAGGGTCAGGTGCTTGACCAGCCCGGCGAGTGTGGTCGCCGACGGCACCAGCCGGCGTCGGGCGTCGGCGTCGGAGAGACCGCGCAGTTTGCGCAGCAGCACGGCCCGGTGGAAGTCGAGGAACGAGGTCAGGACGGCGCGTTCGTCGCCGGTGCGGGCGAGCACCGGACCGAGCGTGGGATCGATCGTCTGCTCCATCCGCCGACAGTAGCCACGGGCCGGGCGCCCCGCTGCCCCGCTATCCGCTGCGGGCGGGCGCTGGGCCGGGCAGGATGGGCGCATGGCTTCATCCGTGCAGATCCTTCTCGTCGGCGGCACGGCGGACGGGCAGACCATCACCGTCGAACTGGACAGCAACGGCCGTCCGCCACTGACCCACCACCACCTCGGCTCCGGTGGGCTGGCCGACGCGCAGATCTACGAGTTGGAGACCGCCCGCGAGGAGGCCCGCGAGTGGCGCTACCGGTGGACCGGCCCGGCGGTGTGACCGCCCGCTCAGACCCGGGTGAGGGTCTGGCTACGCAGGCTCTCCAACACGCCTCGGGTGACCTCCGAGGTGCCCCGCGCCTGATCGCACACGTCGGCCACCCGTCGTGCGGTGGCCTCGGCGCGTTGCTCCCGCTCGTCCCAGAGTCGGTCGACCTCGGCCAGCAGCGGCCCCTCGACCTCCCGCTCCACCCCGCGTAGGGCCGGCACGCCGAGTCGTTGGGCCAGGTCGAAGACCTTGCCGGCGTACGGCAGGGGCAGGAACGGCGTACCGACCATCGCCGCGAAGATCAGGAAGTGCAGGCGCATGCCGACGGCCAGGTCGAAGTGGCGCATCAGCCCCAGCACCTGCTGCGGAGAGTAGGTGCCGTGCAGGATCCGACCTCGCTCGGCGGCGACCATGTGCGACAGCACACCGTGCGAATGCCTGATGTCGTCGCGCTCCATCGGCACGAACAGCACGTACGCGTCGATCCGGTGCACTAGGAAGTCACCGATCTGGGCCAGCAGCCGGTGGTAGCCGTCCACGTCGAGGCGTTCGGCGGCCCGGCCCGGCTCCCGCACGCTGATCCCGACGAGGCGCTTGCCCACCGGCACACCCTCCTCCGCCAACAGGTGAGCCGGGAACTCCTCCGGTTGCAGGAGGAACGCCGGGTCCGCGGTGACCGTGATCGGGTTGAGCAGGCCGGCCTCCTCCAGCACCATCCGGGACTCCTGGTCCCGGACTGTCACCTGGGTCGCGCTGGAGAGCGTCTCCCGGACCATGCCGGTGTCCACCGCGTCGCTGAGCGGCCCGACCCCCACCGCGTACGTGATCAGCGGCAGGCCGCGTTCCTGGGCCACCCGGACCACCCGCAGGTAACGGCGGGCCTCCCGGTCGTACAGGATGCCGCCGCCGCCCAGGATGAGCAGGTCCAGCTGGGCCAGGACCAGTGCCGAGTCGGTACGGCTCACGCCTTCCCAGGGCACCGCTTCGACATCCGGGTGGGCGGCCCGGGTGTGTTCCGGGTTCCGGGAGAAGACGATGATCCGGGCGTTCGGTTCCTGCGTACGCAGATCGGTGAGCAGGCCGGTGAGGATCGCCTCGTCGCCGAGGTTTCGCCCACCGTACGAGCCCAGCACACCGATGGTCAGTCCGGCGCCGTGCGTCATCCGTCGCTCCTCCCCAGGTGCGGTCCGCGCCGGTTTCCCGCTGGGCCTGTGAACAGTCCTGCCGAGGGGACCCGTCCCGGGCCGCCGCCGGCTCAGCTCCCCGGGGTGAGGCGCTTCGCCATCTGCTGCGAGGTGACCTCGAAGCCCAGACTGCGGTAGAGGCCGATCGCCACGGCGTTCGTACCGAAGACGTTCAGTCCCAGCTCGGGCACACCGCGTTGGGCGAGTTCGGCCTCGATGAGCTGGATCATCCGCCGCGCGTACCCGCGTCCCCGGTGCTCCTCGTGCACCTCGATGTTGTGGATCCAGGCCTGGTTGGGGGCGGCGGCCGTCGGCAGGGTCACCCAGATCCAGCCGACCTCGGCGTCGCCGACCCGGCCCACCCGCAGCAGCGCACCCTCGGTGGCCACGCCGGCCGGCAGCGACTCCCGGATCTGGTCGACCGACCGTTCCAGGGCCGCCTGCGGGGTCATCCCCCGGTGGGCCACCAGGTCGTCGGCGTACCCCTGCACCAGTGGCCCCCGCAGGCGGTCCAGCTCCGGTGCCGTCATCGGCGTCAGCGTCAGCTCCACAGCGTCTCCCCTCCATCGTCGCCAGCGGGTAGTGCAGCAGAGCCGACTCGGACGCGCCAACTGATTCACCGCCGGGTGCGGACAGGGGGCTGCCCCGGCCGGGCCGCCCGGTCAGGATGCCGTCGGCGGCGGATCCAGCTGGCGTGCCAGGTGCGCCAGGTCGTGCAGCCGCAGGTCGCCGTAGAGTCCCTTCAACGCGGCGGTCATCGCCCCGGACGCCCGCCCGGCCCGCAGGCCGACCTCGGCGTCCTCGACGACCAGGCACCGCGCCACCGGTACGCCCAGCAGCGCCGCGCCCCGCAGGTAGCCCTCCGGGTCCGGCTTGCCGACGCTGACGTCCTCCACCGTGACGAGCACCGGCGCCTTGATGCCGACGGCGTCGAGCCGGGCCTCGGCGAGCCGCGCGTCGGCGCTGGTCACCACCGCCCAGGGCAACCCCAGCCGGGCCAGCACGTTCAGCAGTTCGTGCGCACCGGGGGTGGCGGTCACGTCGGACAGGTCGTCGTACTGCAACGCCAACTGCCGGGCCGCGGCGATGCCGACCGCTCTGTCGTCGAGCGCGGGCAGCAGCCGGCGGATGGTCCGGTCGGCGGGGCTGCCGTGCGCGATGGCCAGCGCCGCAGCAGGGTCGACGGCGTACTCGGCGGCCCACCGCTCCCAGGCCCGCTCCACGGCGGCGTCGGAGTCGACCAGGGTGCCATCCATGTCGAACAGCACCGCGCCGATGCCTGCCAGTTCCACGACCACTCTCCCCGCATCCCTCGGCCCCACCCTCCCCCACCTGGCAAGATCCGCGCAACTTCGGTGATCCGGCTGTCTCGTCGCCCGGTGAGGCAGCAGGATCGGTGAAGGTGCGCGGATCATGGCGGCCCACCGCGTCCGCAGGCCGTCGAGGATCGCGGGAATCGGACCTGAGGGTCGCAACGAGGGGTCCGATAGCCGCCAGACGACGAGGCCGCGCGGCCAGATGATCGTTTGCATGACGACGACACTCAACGACAGGGTCGCCCTGGTGACCGGCGGTTCTCGGGGCATCGGGGCCGGCATCGCCCTGCGTCTGGCCCAGGACGGGGCCGACGTGGCGCTGACCTACCGGCAGGACACCGAGCGGGCCGCGACAGTGGTGAAGCAGATCGAGGCGCTGGGCCGACGGGCGCTGGCGATCCAGGCGGACGGCGCCGACCCCGCCGCCGTGCAAGGTGCGGTCGACCGGGCAGCCGCCGAACTGGGTCGGCTGGACATCCTGGTGAACAACGCCGCGGTGTTCACGGTCGGCGCCGTGGACGAGCTTGGCTCGGCCGAGGTGGAGCAGACCGTCGCGGTCAACATCCGGGCACCGTACGTCGCCGCGCGGGCGGCGCTGCGGCACCTGGGCGAGGGCGGACGGATCATCAGCATCGGCAGCAACGTCGGTGAACGGGCGGTCTTTCCCGGGCTGACGCTCTACGCGATGAGCAAGACCGCTCTGGTCGGGCTGACCCGGGGCCTGGCCCGGGAACTGGGCTCCCGGAACATCACCGTCAACCTGGTCAACCCGGGGCCGACGGACACCGACGCCAACCCGGCGGACGGGCCGAACGCGGCGGCGATCACCGGATTCACCGCCGTCGGCCGGTACGCCCGCCCCGCCGACATCGCGGCCACCGTCGCGCACCTGGCCAGCCCCGAGGCCGGCTACGTGACCGGTGCGGTGGTCAACGTGGACGGCGGCTTCACCAGCTGACCCTTCGACCCGGACGCTCCGCAGCATGGCTGGGCTACTTGGCCAGGTGATAGGCGTGGTGCTCAGCGGCGCCGCCTGGTTGGCACGATGGTCAGCAGCACGGTGAGCACCCGCCGGGCGTCGGCGCGGCGTTCCTTGTCGGAATGGAGCGTGGCGACAAGCGCGACCACAGTCAGCAGGAGGAAGTAGGCAGCAGCTGCGGCGCCGAGGAGGTGCCAGAGGCCAGGCGGAATTTCAGGGATATTACGACGCAATCCGTACATAGCAGAGCACCTTCTGCTAGAGGGGTGCTCCTGCTAACGCCGCCGATCATACCTGGGTATCGCCGCATCCGGTGTGGGCGCGCCGAGGCTCGGAAGACACACCGCTCCACTGATAGCCGCCCCTCGCGACTTCAGGGAAAGGCGTCTCCCGGTGCCTCGTCTGACTCCTCGTGGTGGGCCTGCGCCCCGCAGGCTTCACGCTCGGCCACTTCAGCTATTGACATTGGCCGATAACGAGGCCCCGGCGGACAAAGCGGTGAAGGCTGCCCTGATGCTCGGCCAGTCACCTAGGGGCCGGCGTTCGCGCACTGGCATGCGGCGATCAGGATTCGTGACCCACCACCGGGCGTACGGCGTCAACGAACGAGATCCGGCGCTTCGTCCGTACCTCGATCGCCGCGAGCCAGCGCTCCCGGTGCCGGTCGCGCAGCGGCGCACTCCCGTCGCCCGGCTCGCCACCGAACCGACGCTGGTCGGCGCACTCAGTGGTGAGGCTCGTCAACACGGCGCGGCCGGCCGTCGCGACCTCCACCGGGCCCTCCAGGAACACCAGGTTATACGCCTCGTCCACGGCGCGCATCACCGCATACGCCTCATCGTAGCCGGGCGCCGGCGGGCCCCGCCTGCGTCCAGCCACCGCTGGTCCAACTGCCGGTACGCCTAGTCGCAGGCGCTCATCAACCCGACGTACGAGGCCCGCCGCAGCTCATCCCGACGCGTCGCCCGGCGCTCGGCGCTCTCTTGTCGGGCGACGGTGAGCTGGTGGGCCAGTTGCCGACGGATGCTGAGCGCGCCGACCAACCCGGTCAGGGCGGCGGCGGCCAGCGTGGAGAGTGAGGTTATGAGCGCGACGGCGACGGTGTCCTGCACCCGCCCATCATGGCGGTACCGGTCTGGCCCGCCCACGGGACCGCCCTCCTGCGACACGCATGTCTGACTTACCGGAGGTAGCCGAAACGACGGCGGTGACTGGAGGCACGGCGGTTGAAGTGCACGAGGCTGCTAAGCGTCGTGGGGAACTTTTTCAGCCCACTCCGTGGCGCCGCAGTCAACGCACTCCATCCGCAGGGAGATCAACTATCTGCTGATAGCTGCGCCAATGTTGAGATTCGAGAGACATGAATCCGACAGGTGTCGTGTTTGTGATTGACGGCTCCCGACCCGCAGTGCCCTTATTGTTCCTCGGCGCAGCCGCATGAATGTTCCGGCATGGTCACATCTATTAGGATGTACCTCTCGCGAACGTCGCCAACCACCACCTCGCCGAAATTCCTGCCATCCCCTAGGACCGACATGTCCGACTCGCAACGAACCAATCGGGCCGCGCTTACCGCAGCGCTCCTTGCTGCTGCCGTCCCCCCTACCGCAGGAGCGGTTCTTTTTCGAGACCTTTACAGGGACAATCCCGCGATCCTGATTGGCGGGATTATCCTCTGGGAGGTTGTCCTCTTTCTGTGGATCTTTCTAGGCAAAATCGTGGATGAGCTACAGAAGCGATGGTCGGAAAGAGTAGTAGACGTAGTCGACCAGTGGCTGATACGAACGTTTTCGCGCTACGGACGAAAGTATCACAGATACCTGCGGGAACTATATCTCGACATGGACCTAAAGGGCCTACCGCTGCGCGGGATATATTCACTATCAGCGGACCAGGTATTCGTCGACATCAGCCTCTTCCCGCAGCCGATCCACGAAATACCTAGCGGGCTGCTCGAGGGAGGCGAGCCTCAGGCAGACCGATTCCTGCCAGGGACCCGTCTTCACGTATGGGAACTACTACGTCGACACGGCAAGCGTCCTGATCCGCTTGCGATACTAGGCCCGCCTGGCAGCGGAAAAACTACACTTCTCAAGTACATGACGCTGACTATGTTGCACCGCGGCCGAAAGGCCCGACGCCTTGGCGCACCGAGGGCGAGGATGCCAATCCTTCTCTTTCTCAGAGAGCACACCAAAACCATCATTCAAGATGGCGATACCACCCTTGCGGCCCTGGTGAGAACCTCGCTTATGGGTTCACCAGCAGCAGCCGACCCACCCCGTTGGTTTGAGAAGCAACTGGGCAAGGGGCGGTGCGTCATCCTACTCGATGGTCTTGATGAGGTAGCAGAACCCGAAGATCGGCGTCAGGTCGTGGATTGGGTCGACCGCCAGATTGCAACTTATCCCGACAACAATTTCGTAGTGACGTCCCGGCCATACGGCTACAAGTCCTATCCGATTAGTCGCGCGACATCGGCGCGGGTCCGACCCTTCACCGAACAACAGATCGAACTTTTCGTCCATCAATGGTATCTAGCGACTGAACAGCGACGAGCCGGCCGGATCGATGCCGGGGTTACGTTCAGAGCACAAGATGGTGCCAAGGATTTGATGCGACGCTTGCGTTCGAACAACAACCTTCACGCGCTTGCCGTAAACCCGCTCCTCCTAACAATGATCGCTCATGTGCACTACTACCGAGGAGCACTCCCAGGCACACGAGCCGACCTCTATCGCGAGATATGCCAGGTGCTTCTAGGGCGACGACAGGACGCCAAGCAAATCTCGAGCGATCTCTCCCTTGATCAGAAGGAATACGTGATTCAGCACCTCGCCTTCGAGATGATGCGGAGAAGGAAGGTTCGAGTCGCCGCCGACGAGGCAGCCACCATCATTGCCCCGCACCTCAGACGAATGAGCATCCGACTAGACACGCGAGATTTTCTGCAGGTCATCAGAGATGAGTGCGGCTTGCTGCTGGAACGAGAGACGGGGATTTACGCCTTTCCCCATCTCACCTTCCAAGAGTTCCTATGTTCGCGATATATTGCCGAAAAAAAGTTGGAGTCAGTGCTGGTCCAGAGCGTTACCGACCCCTGGTGGCGCGAGACAACTCTGCTCTACGTCGCGCAGCAGGGCGCCGACGCCGTTGTGGAGGCGTGTCTAGCGGAAGCCGCGAGCCAAGCAGCGCTCGAGTTGGCGGTTGGCTGCTCCGACGAAGCCCGAGAACTATCGCCAGAGTTGCGCGCAAAGCTCGAGGAAGCGTTAAGTTCGAATGCGGCGGGGGGCAACCCTGAATCCCGCGCCATGGCGGCCACGGTGATACTCGGTCGGACGATGCGTGAGGCGGTTCGGGTAAATGAGGGCGGATGGCTCAGTCGGAGCCCGATTTCCGTCCGTGAGTATGAATTCTGCCTAGCGCGGTCGTCGCATCTAACCCCCCAGTCCGACCCTCAGCGCCACGCTCTGATTAACAGAGAATCAGAGGTGCAAAAATTTGTTAGGTGGGCGTCGGGCATCGTCGGTGAGGTTCGGTTACCAACATCCAAGGAAGTAAGCGTAGCCCTCTCGGACGATTTGCTAACTTTTTCGGAGTGCGCGATTTGGACTTCGGGCCCTGACAGCACTTTGAATCTATCTGCCGAACACCTGCCGCCGATCACTGACTTCGAGCAGCGCGCCCGGGATCAGTTACGCCAGGACGCCGTCGCCTTTCTGCGTTTCGTTGCTCATGAAGACGAGGCAGCTGCTGAGGCGCAGAACCAGCAGGTCCTTTACACCATCGAACGAAATATGCCCCGTCGGCTTGCTGCTCTCGTGAGCCTTGCTACCTCGTTGGACTTTCGGACGCCACCGGCCGATGTGCGATTCCTCCTGGATAAATCCCAACTCACGTTGAGCGCATTTGATGCCACCCTTGGTAGAACCACTACCACTCACGTGCGCTATGACGATTGGCGCGGCAACTCCCTGGACGGAATCGGGCGAAATCTACCCGACCTGCCGTCTTTCGTCTGTCCAACACAGAGGAATGCCGTGAGTGCCGAGCAGATATTCGAGAAAGCCGAGGCACTCATCCGAGTTAGAGGTGGTCAACGAGAAAAAGCGCAGGGGCCTGGGATGCTTCGCCTCGTTGCTGCAATTGCAGGCATCCTTCGCGGCCTCGTTTCCGACAAGAATTTCGGCGAGTCTACCGCCCAAAAATCAGAGAAGGGGCAAAACTCGGCAGAATTCGATTCCAACAATATGGATCACCTTCTTCTAATTGCGCGAGTAGCGTCTGCCGCAGCTACTCTAGAGCTGCAATTGACCGAACAGAGCCTTGCGCCCGGCAGTCCGGGGCCGAACCACCTGTCGAACAGTCGGGTCTTTCCATCACGGATGCGGCGCGCCTCGAATTGGTATCCAATCCTGGCCCAGCTGACCAGCGAACTCTGTGTGCTTGAATGGCGGCGAAATGGCGAGCTACCTGTGAATGAGGTTGTACACCTGGCACGCAACTGACATCACCGCGTCGGAGGCTCCTCTAGTTGAGCGCCGGTTGACGCCGCATGCCGTGACCGAGGCCGTCGTGAGTATGAGGCGCGAGATCATGGGCAGGCGCCCACCTGCCGCAAACGCCGGCCCGAGGCGTCGCAGAGGCTCGTTGGCCCCGGGGCGGCTCGCAGGGCCGTCGCGCAGCGATGCGTAGCACCCTGGTCGGAGGGGCGGCCCTATCCGCCGCGCCGCACCTCTACGAAGGCCGTCGGCAACTCGCCTGACGGGGCATTCGACGTCACCGTGCTTACGCTAGCTGCCGGCCCGTGAACCTCAACCATCCTCGGCGCTGCCGTCTGCGGCGGCCCTTGTATTTCCGCTTCCCGCGCAGAAGACGTTGGGAATGATCCGTGCGCGGTCGGTGTCGGTAATGCCCTCGACGGCCTCGGCGATGTTGAAGGGCCGGAGGATGGCCCGCGCCCGATTGCTCCGGTCGCCGCGTACACCGCGACCATGTGCTCAGCCGTGACCTTAGAGGCCGCGTACGGGCTCTCGGGGTGCAGGTCGAGGTCTTCGGACAGTGCGCCGTGGTGCTGCGACCCGTAGACGATGTTGGTGGAGGCGAAGACCTGGGAGGCTGGCGCCGTGGTTGTCCGCGCGGCGTCTAGGGCCATGAGTAGGTTCAGGATGCCGGTCGCGTTGACGTCGAAGTAGCCCAACGGGTCAGCGAACGAGTCCCGCCCGCTCGTCAACGACGCAAGGTGTACGACTCCGTCGTATCCGCCCTCCTGAACGATCTCGAAGGCCCGCGCACGGTCCCGGATGTCCCCCGTGACCAACTCGACGCCGGGCGGTGGGATGCGACCACCGCGACCTCGGCTCATTGCCGTGAGCCGGTGCCCCGCCGACTGAGACGGCAACTGAGACGAACAGGGCCACCGGCGTCTCGGTGGCCCTGTTCGCTTACTGGTCGGAGGGTGGGCGCGGCAGGTTTCGAACCTGCGACCCCTCGCTTGTAAGGCGAGTGCTCTCCCACTGAGCTACGCGCCCGGATCGCCCGTGTGGCGGGCCGGTGGCTGGCAAGCTTACCTGCCCGCCACCGACCCGGGCGCACGGCGTACCCCGGTCAGTTTGTCGCTTCGGCGATGGCCTTGCGCCAGCCCTGCTGGTCGCGGGCCTCGCCCGGGCCGTTCATCTCGGCGAAGCGGACCACTCCGGTCTTATCGATGACGAAGGTGCCCCGGTTGGCGAAGCCGGCCACCTCGTTGAAGACCCCGTACGCCTGGGCGACTGCGCCGTGCGGCCAGAAGTCGGCGAGCATCGGGAACTGGTAGCCCTCACGGTCGGCCCAGATCTTGTGGCTGTAGGCCGAGTCGACGCTGACGGTCAGCACCTGGACGTCGTCGTTCACGTACTCGCCGAGGTTGTCGCGCACCTCGCCCAACTCGCCCTGGCAGGTGCCGGTGAAGGCGAGCGGGTAGAAGACCAGCAGCACGGTGCGTCTGCCCCGGAAGTCCGAGAGACGGACCTCCTGGTTGTTCTGGTCCTTGAGCACGAAGTCGGGTGCTTCGGCACCAACCTCGATGAGCATACGAACTCTCCTCGCGTCGAGTCGGGTGACGGCGTCAGCCTGCTACCCGGCGGTGGGCGGACCGTCGGGCGAGCGGAGCGGCGCTGGCTACTTCTTGGCCTTGGCCCCTCGGCGCAGCACCAGACGTGCGCCGCTCCAGTCCCGGCCGGCGTTGACCGTCGAGGTCTGCTGAAGGCCGGCGGTGGGCGCGGACTCCGCGACCTCGCTCGGCTCGACGTGCCCCTCGCGCCCCGCCTTCGGGGTGAGCAGCCACACGACGCCGTTGTCGGCCAGCGGGCCGAGGGCATCGACGAGCAGCTCGAAAAGGTCACCGTCGCCGTCCCGGTACCAGACCAGCACCGCGTCGACCACCTCGTCGGTGTCCTCGTCGACCAGATCTCCACAGCGGTCGGTCAGGGCGTCTCGGAGATCCTGGTCGACGTCGTCGTCGTACCCCATCTCCATGACGACCATCCCCGGTTCGATCCCGAACCGGTCCGCCAGGCTGCGTACCCCGTCGGCGGCCTGACCAGCGGTCGCGCTCACTGTCGCGTGCCTCCTCATCTCGTCCCTGCTCGCGGCGTCGGTGCGACGCCGTCAGGCAAAGTCCACACAGTTGTTGGGCTGCGCGCAAGTGGCGCACCGGGTGGAACGGAATTTACCGTGCCAGCAGCGTACGGGCACCGTCGGTAATGGCTTCCGCGGAGACCAGTACGTGACGTGCTGCCGGACCTAATGGTACAAACGAGTCAACTGCCGCCACTCGACGCGCGGCACCGACATATCCGGCGTCGACAAGCGCGGCGATCACGCCCTCGCCGACCCCGCCGGAGCGGCGCGTCTCGTCCACCACCAGCACCCGGCCGGTCGCCGAGGACTCCCTGATGATGTCCGCCACCGGCAGCGGAGCCAGCCAACGCAGATCCACCACGCGGGTGCCCACCCCCTCCTCGGCGAGGACCGCAGCGGCCCGCAGCGACATCCGCACCCCGTTACCGAAGGTGATGATGGTGAGGTCGTCCGCCGAGCCGACCCGGTAGACCCGGGCCCGCCCGATCGGCACGTGCCCGGCCACCCACCCACCCGGCTCCGGATAGCCGGCCAGCCACTCTCCGTCACCATCCCTGTACAGGTCGCGGGTGTGGTAGAGCGCTATCGGTTCCAGGAACACGCAGACGCTCCCGTCCACCGCCGCGCTCGCCAGACAGGTCCGCAGCATGGGCGCGGCATCGTCCGGTCGCGCCGGCACCGCGACCACCAGACCGGGCACATCACGGAGTACGGCCACCGAGTTGTCGTTGTGGAAGTGCCCGCCGAACCCCTCCTGGTACGCCAGGCCCGCCACCCGCACCACCATCGGGTTGCGGAACGCCCCCTGCGAGAAGAACCGCATGGTGGCCGCCTCACCGCGCAGCTGGTCCTCGGCGTTGTGCAGGTACGCCAGGTACTGGATCTCCGGCACCGGCAGCATCCCGGCCAGCCCGGCACCGAGACCCAGGCCGAGCACCGACGTCTCGTCGAGCAGGGTGTCGAAGACCCGGGCCGCCCCGAACCGGTCGCGCAACCCCTTCGTCACCCCGTACACGCCGCCCTTGGCGGCCACGTCCTCACCGAAGAGCGCCATCTGCGGGTGGTCGAGCATCCCGTCGGCGAGTGCCGCGTTGATGCTCTGCGCCAGGGTCATCGGCCCGGCCAGCTCCGGCGGCTTGCCGCCGAACGCCTCCGCTCGGGCGCCCGCGCCCGGCCCGCTGGCCCGCGCCGCGGCGTCGGCCACCGCCCGCGCCACCCGCACCGGACGACGTGGGGCCAGCGCCGACACCACGTCGGCCGCGGACGCCAGCTTCGGCTCGCCCAGCACCTCCTCCGCCAGCCGGCGTACCTGCCAGCCGGTCTCGTCGTACCGGGCCAGCAGCTCCTCGCCGGTCGCCACGCCGGCATCGACCAACAGCCGCGCGGTGGCGGCCACCGGGTCCCGGTCCAGGTCCTCCACCAGCTCGGCCGGGCTCCGGTACGCCGACTCCGCGTCCGCCCCGGCGTGCCCCATCAGCCGTACGGTGCGCAGGTGCAGCACGGCCGGCCGCCGGTTGCGGCGTACCCAGGCCGCGGCCTCCGCCGCCACCTCGTACGTCCGCACCGGGTCGGCTCCGTCCGCGCTGAAGTAGCGGATGCCCGGCTTGGCCCGCAGGGTCGCCTCGACCCAGCCCTCCGGTGAGCGGACGCTGATGCCCAGCCCGTTGTCCTCGCAGACGAAGAGCACCGGGATCCGCAGCCCCGCGTGGTCGTACCACCCGGCGGTGTTGAAGGCGGCGGTGGCGCTGGCGTGGTTGACCGAGGCGTCGCCGAAGGAACAGACCACAATGGCGTCCGGTGGCCAGGGGGCGTGCGTGGCGCCCGCGCCGCTGCCCACCCGCACGCCGGCCCCGGTACGCCGACCGGCGCTGTCCAGCCGGCGCAGCCGCTCCACAGCCAGTCCCATTCCGACCGCGCGGGGCAGGTGCGAGGCGATGGTCGAGGTGGTCGGCACGATGGCCAGGTCAGCCCGGCCGAACACCTTGTGCCGGCCCCCGGCGATCGGCTCAAGGCTTGACGCGACCATCCCGCGCAGCACGTCCCGGGCCGCGTCGGCGTACGCCCCGAAACCGTTGCCGACCCCGGCCGCCGGTGTCGATGCGCCGTCGACGGCAGGCTCCGATTCGGACACCTGCGGATCGGCGTTCGGCTCGGGGCCACGTGTCGATGCGCCGTCGACTGTCGACCCACGTTCGGAGCGCTCGGCGGCAACGGTCCGCGCTCGGTCGGCGTCCTGGTCGGGGTCGGCGGACCGGGGCGGGTCAACGGACGACTCGGAGTCGGTGGCCAGCGTCGGGTCGGCGGCGACCTGGGCGGCGCGGAGGCAGTAGAAGGCGCCCGAGCGGTAGTGCAGCAGCGCCGGATCGGTGGGACGCAGCGCGGCGGCGACCGCGGCGTTGCCCTCGTGCCCGGCCGAGCCGATGGTGTAGAAACCCTCCCCGAAGCTACGCAACCAGCGGCCGGCCAGGTCGAGCTGCCGGCTGGTCACCTGCGCGTCGAACAGGTCCAGCACCTGTGCGCCGGTCAGCGGGGCGTCATCGGTGACCGGGTCGGCGGGGTCACGCCGCCGCTCGGCGGCAGGCAGCGCCGCCAGCGTCTCCCGGAACCGGTCGTCGAGATCTTGCGGGGTGGTCACGTCGGACAGCATTACCGACGGAAGCCCTGCTCGCCCAGTGGGACACGGCCGGCAGGGGTGCGCTCACTCCGGGCCGAAGGATTCCGGACAGCCGCCGTCGGACACCTTCCAGACCAGGTCACGAAGGGTGCTCAGCTCCTCGTCGCTCAGCCCGGACAGGAGTCGGGAGTCGGACATCACCTCGATCACCCGGGCTCGCACGACGCGACCCTCCTCGGTCACCAGCAGCGTCTTCTGCCGCCGATCCGTCGGGTCGGTGCGGCGCTCGACCAGCCCGCCCTGCTCCAGCTTGTCGACCAGCACCGTCACGTTCGACCGGTCACAACCCAACTGACCGGCGAGATCCCGGGCCGGCAACGGGTGGTCCGGGTCCAACTCCCGCAGCGCCCGGGCCGCCGCCGGGGTGAGCCCCAACTCGGCGAACGCGGAGCCCTGCCGGTGCCGCAGCGCGGCGGTGACGTGTGCCATCCGTCGCACCACATCGGCGGCGAGACCGGCCCGATCCGCCGGCCCGCCCACAGCGGAACCCACCTGCCGCGTCACGACCACATCGTACGCCGCACACCCGTCGCGGCAGCTCAGCGATCAGGTCCGGGGGCGGGCCTGGCCGCCGGAGCTGCGCAGTTCCAACACACGACCGGACGGGCAACACCGGCCCGTCCCGACCTGCGGCCGCCAAGCCCACGTCCACGCCCCGCCGCCGGTCATGCCGCCGCCGGCCGCCACGGCTCTGCCATTGCCGTGTCCGGGAGGCGTCAGGCAGGCTGTCGGTGCCCACGTCGCCCTGCGCCGCCGGGCGATCGTCGTGACCCCGATGCCTCGCGACCGGCGAGAGTCGGCGGCGAGCACGAGGAGGTGCTGTGGCAGACAAAGCCTCTTTCGTCTCGGCGATCGCGGCGGCGCTCGCCGCGGTGCTGGCCGCGCTGAACATCTACTACTCAGGGCAGCGCGAGCGGGAACGCTGGGCGAGAGACGTGCTGGTCGACGTGCTCGTGACCTTCCTGGATTCGAGCTTCGACTCGTCCCGGGCGGTCCGGGACCACCTCGAAGGAACGGCGGCAGATGACGCCCCGGACTGGGTGGCACGGGTCGAGACCGCGCACCGGCAGAAGATGGCCGCTCTCACGAAGATCCGCCTCCTCGCACCCGGGCGGGCCGTGGACGCTGCCGTCGGCCTACACGAAGCCGACTACCGCTTCGCCCGACTCGGGTCGGCGCACCCGATCCCGACCGCCGCCGAGATCAGCCTGGTTCACGAGGAGGTCTGGGCCGCGCGTCGGCAGTTCATCGCCGCCAGTCAACGAGCGGTCCGCCTGCGCTACCGGGACGCACCGACCCGCAGCCTGACCGGCATGCGGAGCCAGGGTCTGTTCCGCAGGCGGTAATCCGATCCGCCCAACGTTCGACGAGGTCGACGCCCGACGAGGTCGACGTCCGACGAGGTCGACGCCCGACGCCCGACGTCCGACGAGGTCGACTCTCAAGATCGCGCAACATCCTGGTTGTAGTGGCATCCGGCGAACCGCAGACCACTAAATCCAGGATCGAGCACGATCTTGGCTTGGCTTGGCGGCGCGGGGCGCGGGCGGCGCGGGGCGCGGGCGGCGCGGGGCGCGGGCGGCGCGGGGCGCGGGCGGCGCGGGGCGCGGGCGGCGCGGGGCGCGGGCGGCGCGGGGTGCCGGGCAGGCGGCGCGGGGTGCCGGGCGGGTGCGGGGTGCGGGCGAGGTCAGGCGGGGAGGAAGGAGAAGCGGACCTGGCGTGTCGGGTTGTCGCCGTTGGTGTCGACGAGGCAGATCGACTGCCAGGTGCCGAGCGCCAGTCGACCGCCGAGCACCGGCAGCGTGGCGTACGGCGGGATGAACGCCGGCAGCACGTGGTCGCGGCCGTGGCCGGGCGAGCCGTGTCGGTGCCGCCAGCGGTCCTCCGTGGGGAGCAGGTCGTTCACGGCGCTGAGCAGGTCGTCGTCGGACCCCGACCCGGTCTCGATGATCGCCAGGCCGGCGGTGGCGTGCGGCACGAAGACGTGCAGCAGGCCGTCGCCCTCGCCCGAGACGAACTGCTGGGCCTCCGCGGTGATGTCCCGGACGGTCGGCCGGGACCCGGTCTGGACGGTGATCACGTCGCTGCGCATACGTCGCATTCTGCCGCAGGGTGGGGTCAGGAGCTGCCGCCACCGCCACCGGAGTCGCCGCCACCGGACCAGCCGCCGCCGGAGTCACCGCCGGACCAGCCGCCGCCGGAGTCACCGCTGGACCAGCCCCAGCCGGACCAGCCTCCCCCGGAGTCGCCGCTGCCGCCGGCCGGCTCCGTACCGTCGGAGCGGTCGTGGTCGCCGTCGCGCTGGTGGCCGACGTGCCCGCTCCCGGCGTCCCCGGCGGGCATCGGGTAGAAGCCGTACCCGGCGGCGTCCGAGTCCGGACGGCGGCGGCGGCGGCGGCCATCGTGGCCGTTCAGACGGGCTGCGCGGATCGCGTCGCGCAGCAGACCCGCGCCGAGCACGGCCACCAGGGCGCCCAGGGCCACCAACCCGACCATCGGCAGATTGCCGGAGGCGAGGCCGACAGCGCCAATGACCAGGCCAACCACCCCGACAACGATCATGCTCGCGGCGACCGCGACACGGCGTCCGTTCATGGCGGTAACGGTAGGAGTAGCGGTCAAACCGGTCGGGTTTCACCGGGTCGTCGCGCTAACTTACTGGCGAGTACCTGTGTTCAGCATCGCGTCGGGGGGACCTAGACGTGACGACGGGTGCCACCAGGGGGCAGGATGGCGCTAGAGACCTATCCCACACACAACCGAGGGAACGCCTGTGGCTACGGAACGCAAGCGCCCGGTGATCAGCGACGGCCTACCGAGCCAGCTTCCGGACATCGACCCTGAAGAGACCAGCGAATGGGTCGAGTCGCTTGACGGTGTCATCGACGAACGCGGGGCCAAACGCGCCCGCTACGTCATGCTGCGCCTCCTGGAGCGCGCCCGTGAGCGCCAGGTCGGGGTTCCGCCCCTGACCACCACCGATTACATCAACACCATCCCGTCGGAGCGCGAGCCCTGGTTCCCGGGTGACGAGCACGTCGAGCGGAGGATCCGGGCGTACGTCCGGTGGAACGCCGCCATGCTGGTGCACCGGGCTCAGCGCCCGGAGATCGGCGTCGGCGGGCACATCTCCACCTTCGCCAGCTCGGCGTCGCTCTACGAGGTGGGCTTCAACCACTTCTTCCGGGGCAAGAACCACCCGGGCGGTGGCGACCAGATCTACTACCAGGGCCATGCCTCCCCCGGCATGTACGCGCGGGCGTTCCTGGAGGGGCGGCTCAGCGAGCACCAGCTCGACGGGTTCCGCCAGGAGCTGTCGCACCCCGGTGGTGGGCTGCCCTCGTACCCGCACCCTCGGCTGATGCCGGACTTCTGGGAGTTCCCCACCGTCTCGATGGGTCTCGGCGGTCTGAACGCGATCTACCAGGCCCGGTTCAACAGGTACCTGCAGCACCGCGGCATCAAGGACACCTCCCAGCAGCACGTCTGGGCGTTCCTCGGCGACGGCGAGATGGACGAGCCGGAGACGCTGGGCGCCATCGGTGTGGCCGCCCGCGAGGAGCTGGACAACCTCACCTTCGTGATCAACTGCAACCTGCAGCGGCTGGACGGCCCGGTGCGGGGCAACGGCAAGGTCATGCAGGAGCTGGAGGCGTTCTTCCGGGGCGCCGGCTGGAACGTGATCAAGGTTGTCTGGGGCCGTGAGTGGGACCCGCTGCTCGCCGCGGACACCGACGGCGCGTTGGTCAACCTGATGAACACCACCACCGACGGCGACTACCAGACCTACAAGGCGGAGTCGGGCGCGTACGTGCGGGAGCACTTCTTCGGCCGGGACGCCCGGACCCGCAAGATGGTCGAGCCGCTCAGCGACGACGAGATCTGGAACCTCAAGCGGGGTGGGCACGACTACCGCAAGCTCTACGCGGCCTACAAGGCGGCCACCGAGCACACCGGTCAGCCCACTGTCATCCTGGCGAAGACGATCAAGGGCTGGACGCTCGGCTCGCACTTCGAGGGCCGCAACGCGACCCACCAGATGAAGAAGCTGACGCTGGAGGACCTGAAGACCTTCCGCGACCGGCTCTACCTGGACATCCCGGACTCGGCGCTGGAGGACAACCCCTACCTGCCGCCGTACTTCCACCCGGGCGAGAAGTCCGACGAGATGGCGTACCTCAAGGAGCGGCGCGAGCAGCTCGGCGGGTACCTGCCGTCCCGGCGGACCAGCACGAAGCGGCTGGCCATTCCCGGCCCGGAGCGGTTCGCCGACATCAAGCGCGGCTCGGGCAAGCAGAAGGTGGCCACCACGCAGGCCTTCGTCCGTCTGCTCAAGGACGTGATGAAGGACAAGGAGTTCGGCAAGCGTTGGGTGCCGATCATCCCGGACGAGGCCCGCACCTTCGGTCTCGACTCGATCTTCCCGACCGCGAAGATCTACTCGCCGCACGGCCAGCGCTACACCTCGGTCGACCGCGAGCTGTTCCTGTCGTACAAGGAGTCGACAACCGGGCAGATCCTGCACGAGGGGATCAACGAGGCCGGTTCGGTGGCCTCGTTCACGGCTGCCGGCTCGGCGTACGCCACGCACGACGAACCGATGATCCCGATGTACATCTTCTACTCGATGTTCGGGTTCCAGCGGACCGCCGACGGGCTGTGGGCCGCGGCCGACCAGATGGCCCGGGGCTTCCTGCTCGGCGCCACAGCGGGTCGGACCACGCTCAACGGTGAGGGCCTTCAGCACGAGGACGGGCACTCGCTGCTGATCGCCGCCACCAACCCGGCGGTGGTCGCGTACGACCCGGCGTTCGCGTACGAGATCGCGCACATCCTGGAGCAGGGTCTGCACCGGATGTACGGGGACGCGCAGGAGAACGTCTTCTACTACCTGACCGTCTACAACGAGCCGACGCTGCAGCCGGCCGAGCCGGCCGACGTGGACGTGGAGGGCCTGCTCAAGGGCATCTACCGCTACTCGCCGGCGCCGCAGGTCGACGGCCCGAAGGCCAACCTGCTCGCCTCGGGCACCGGGATGCAGTGGGCGCTCAAGGCCCAGCAGCTGCTCGCCCAGGACTGGGGGGTGGGCGCCAACGTGTGGTCGGTGACCTCCTGGACCGAGCTGCGCCGCGACGCGGTGGAGACCGAGGAGTACAACCTGCTCAACCCGGGCGCCGAGGCGAAGGTTCCGTACATCCAGCAGAAGCTGGCCGAGGCGGACGGGCCGAAGATCGCGGTCAGCGACTTCATGCGTGCGGTACCGGACCTGATCGCCCGCTGGGTACCCGGCGACTACACGTCGCTCGGCACCGACGGTTTCGGCATGTCGGACACCCGGCACGCGCTGCGCCGGCACTTCCACGTCGACGCGGAGTCGATCGTGGTGGCCACGCTGCGGCAGCTCGCCCGCAGCGGCGCGGTGGCGGCGACGGTGCCGGCCGAGGCCGCCAAGAAGTACGCGATCGACGACGTCAACGCCGCTCCGGTCGGCGAGACCGGCGGCGACAGCTAGACAGAGCACAACCCCAGAAGGGCCCGGCGCTGACGCGCCGGGCCCTTCTGGCTGGTTCCCCACACCACACCCGTACCGGGTCGATCAAGGAGTTGTGGTGGTGGACGAAGGGGACACATCATCGCGCACCAGGCACCACAAGTCCATGATCGACGCCTACAAGGGACGGGAGCGGCGGTGGTCCGGGGGCCCTGGCGGGGATCCGGACCACCGCCGTCGCGGGTGACGCCGGGAGGATGGGCGCTCGTCAGCCGACGGCGGCCAGGTCGGTGAGCCGGGCCAGCGAGTCCTCCAGGTCGGCGCCGACCCGACGCAGTCCGAGGCGCAGCATGGCCGCCTTGACCGGGCCGGCCGGCCAGCGGACCACTATGAGGCGCACGACGGTCCCGCCCTCCTCCTCGTCCCCGGTGAGCTGGACGTAGATCTCGGTGCGCGCCTCCGCACGAGCACCGGCACCCTTTGCCCGTTCCCGCCAGCCGATCAGCGTCGGCTCCTGGTAGGCGATCACCTCGGCCTCATGCGCCGAGCCGCGCCCCGCCTGGACGAGTTGTCGCCGCCCGAAGCCCTCTCCCGAGAGCACTTCGGCCGCTCGGACCCCGGCCAGCCAGGCCGGCAACTGCTCGGCCCGCTGAACGACATCCCAGACCACTTCAATTGGCGCCGCCACGTGCGCACTGCGTTCCACGAGGATCATTTCCGTCTTTCCTCCGGTGAGGACATCCCACGATATCGGCACTCTATGCGCTAAATCGGACTTACCTGGACGGGTTCGGAAAAAGACACGCCGATCAACCATTGCGTATTGCGTCAGGCCGGCCTATGGCGCATTCATCGAGAGCGCCCTAAAGTCCCGAGCACGTTTCACGTTGACCGGGAGGGCGCATGTCGACCGCACCAATGCCCCAGTTCCCCACCGGCTTCCGCTGGGGCGTCTCCACATCGGCCCACCAGATCGAGGGCGCCACCACTGCCGACGGCCGCGCTCCGTCCATCTGGGACACCTTCGCGCGCTCCCCCGGGCGGATCAGCGACGGCAGCAGCGGCGAGGTGGCCTGCGACCACTACCACCGACACACCGAGGACGTGGCGCTGCTGGCCGGCCTCGGCGTCACCGCGTACCGGTTCTCCATCGCCTGGCCCCGGGTCCAGCCCACCGGCGCCGGCCCGGCCAACCCGGCCGGCCTGGACTTCTACGACCGCCTGGTGGACGAGTTGCTGGCCGCCGGCGTCGACCCGGTGGCCACCCTCTACCACTGGGACCTGCCGCAACCCCTCGAAGACGCCGGCGGCTGGATGCACCGCGACACCGCCGCCCGCTTCGCCGAGTACGCCGAGAAGACGGCCGCCCGCCTCGGCGACCGGGTCCGGCTCTGGATCACCCTCAACGAGCCGTTCATCCACATGAGCCTCGGATACGGCATGGGTGTGCACGCCCCCGGGCGGATGCTGCTGTTCGACGCCTTCCCCGTCGCCCACCACCAACTGCTCGGGCACGGGCTCGCGGTCGCCGCGCTGCGGACCCACACCGCCAGCCCGGTGGCGTTCGCCAACAACTACTCGCCGGTGCGGGTGCTCGGCGACAACGACGCCGACCGGGCCGCCGGGGCGGCGTACGAGGCGCTGCACAACCGGCTCTTCACCGACCCGCTGCTCGGCCGCGGCTACCCGGAGCTGCCCGGCTTCGACCCGAGCGTCATCCACCCCGGCGACCTCGACACGATCGCCGCGCCGATCGACGTGCTCGGTGTGAACTACTACAACCCCACCGGGGTACGGGCTGCCGAGGAGGGCTCTCCCCTGCCGTTCGACCTCGTGCCGCTGGACGGCTACCCGCGCACCGCCTTCGACTGGCCGGTGGACCCCGACGGGCTACGCGAGCTGCTCGGCTGGCTGCGCGACACCTACGGCGACGCGCTGCCGCCCATCGAGATCACCGAGAGCGGCTGCGCGTACGACGACGCCCCCGACGCCGACGGGCAGGTGGACGACCCGGAGCGGATCGCGTACCTCGACGGGCACCTGCGGGCCGTCCGAGCCGCCATCGACGACGGGGTGGACGTCCGCGGGTACTTCGTCTGGTCGCTGCTGGACAACTGGGAGTGGGCGGAGGGGTTCACCAAGCGCTTCGGTCTGGTGCACGTCGACTACGCCACCCAGACCCGTACGCCGAAGTCGTCGTACACCTGGTTGCGGGACGTGATCGCGGCCAGCCGGCCGGGGTCGGCGCGGTGACCACCCTCGACCCGACGCCGTCGTCGCTGCCGGCGGCGCTCGCCGAGCCGACGGTGCCGGTGCGGCGCGGCTGGATCGGTCTGATCTTCGCGGCCAACCTCGGCGTGTGGATGGCGTTCTTCACACCCATCCAGGTGCTGCTGCCGCAACAGATCGAGCAGATCGCGCCCGGCGACAAGGAGAACATGCTGGCCGTGGTCACCGGCCTCGGCGCGCTGGCCGCGGTGCTGGCCAACCCCCTGGCGGGCGCGTTCTCCGACCGGACCTGCCTGCGGATCGCCGGCCGCGAGTTCGGTCGTCGGCACGTCTGGACGGCGGGCGGGGCGGTGCTGGGAGCGGCGGCCCTGGTGCTGCTGGCCCAGCAACGGACCATCCTCGGGGTCGCCCTCGGCTGGGTCGCCGCGCAGGTCTGCTTCAACGCCATGCTGGCCAGCCTCACCGCCGCCATCCCGGACCGGGTTCCGGTGCGCCAGCGCGGCGGGGTCTCCGGGTGGGTGGGCATCCCGCAGGCGCTCGGGTTGGTGCTCGGCGCGGTGCTGGTCACCGCCGTGGTCACCGGCAACGCCGCCGGCTACCTGGCCATCGCCGTGGCCATTCTGCTGCTGTCGCTGCCGTTCGCGCTGCTCACCCCCGACGAACCGCTGCCGCGTACCCATCGGCCGGCGATCCGGACGCGGGCGCTGCTGGCCTCGATGTGGATCAGCCCTCGCCGGCACCCGGATTTCGCCTGGGCCTGGATCACCCGGTTCCTGGTCCAGTTGGGCAACGCCCTGGGCACCCTCTACCTGCTGTACTTCCTCAGCGACGGGGTGCGCCACCCCGACCCTGAGGGCGGCCTGCTGGTGCTGATCCTGCTCTACACGCTGGGGATGATGCTGACCGCTGTGGTCGCCGGCCGGATGTCCGACCGTTCCGGTCGTCGCAAGATCTACGTGATCGTCTCCGGGCTGATCATGGCGGTGGCGGCGCTGCTGCTCGCTGTCGCGCCGGTCTGGCCGATGGCGATCGTCGCGGCGCTGCTGCTCGGCGCCGGCTACGGCGTCTACCTGTCGGTGGACGCCGCGTTGATCACCCAGGTGCTGCCCCGGGCCACTGACCGGGCCAAGGACCTGGGCGTCATCAACATCGCCAACTCGGCGCCGCAGGTGCTCGGCCCGGCGCTCTCCGCCCCGCTCGTGGTGTACCTGGGTGGCTATCCCACGCTCTACGCGGTCACCGCCGTGGTCACCCTGCTCGGCAGCGCGCTGGTCGTCAAGATCCGCTCAGTCGCGTGAGTCAGGGGGCCGTGGCGGAAAGCAGTCGCGTACCGCCGTAGGCTGGGGGACGTGACAGTACGTGTGCGCTTCGCCCCTTCCCCGACCGGCATGTTCCACGTCGGCGGCGCCCGCTCGGCGCTGCAGAACTGGATTTACGCCAAGCAGCAGGGCGGCGTGTTCGTGCTGCGCATCGAGGACACCGACGCGGCGCGCAACAAGCCCGAGTGGACCGAGGGCATCCTCTCCGCGCTGGACTGGATCGGGATCTCCCGGGGCAGCTACGAGGGCCCGTACTTCCAGTCGGCGAACGCCGGCGAGCACCGGGCTGCCGCCGCGCGCCTGTTCGAGTCCGGCCGCGCCTACTACTGCGACTGCACCCGCGAGGACGTGCAGGCCCGCACCGGCTCGCAGTACCAGGGCTACGACGGCTACCACCGCGACCGTGGCCTCGGCCCCGGCCCGGGGCACGCGCTGCGCTTCCGTACGCCCGACGAGGGCGCGACGGTGGTGGTCGACCTGATCCGTGGTGAGCCCACGTTCGAGAACAAGCTCATCGAGGACTTCGTCATCGCCCGGGGCGACGGCTCACCCGTCTTCCTGCTGGCCAACGTCGTCGACGACATGACCATGGGGATCACGCACGTGATCCGGGCCGAGGAGCACCTGCCCAACACTCCCAAGCAGCAACTGCTGTGGGAGGCCCTCGGGGTCAAGCCGCCGATCTGGGCGCACGTGCCGGTGGTGGTCAACGAGAAGCGGCAGAAGCTCTCCAAGCGCCGGGACAAGGTCGCCCTGGAGGCGTACCGCGACGAGGGTTACCTCGCCGGCGCGATGCGCAACTACCTCATGCTGCTCGGCTGGGCCCCCTCCGGCGACCGGGAGATCGTTCCCTGGTCGGTCATCGAGGACGAGTTCCGGCTGGACGAGGTCAATCTCTCCTCGGCGTTCTTCGACGAAAAGAAGTTGCGCGCGTTCAACGGCGAGTACATTCGTGCGCTGCCGGTGGCCGAGTTCATCGACGCCTGCCAGCCGTGGCTGACCGGCACCGGGACCATCGCGCCGCCGCCGTGGCAGCCGGAGGAGTTCGACGCCGACGCGTTCGCGGCCGTGGCGCCGCTGGCTCAGACGCGGATCGCGGTGCTCAGCGAGATCGTGCCGAACGTCGACTTCCTCTTCCTGGCCTCACCGCTGATCGACGAGGCCGCCTGGACCAAGACGATGAAGGACGGCTCCGCCGAGCTGCTCGACGACGCCGTCGCGGCGTTCGAGGCGCTGGAGTCCTGGGACGCCGAGTCGTTGAAGTCGACGCTGGAGGCGGTCGGCGCCGAGCGGGGCCTCAAGCTCGGCAAGACGCAGGCGCCGGTGCGGGTAGCCGTCACCGGCCGCACCGTGGGTCTGCCGCTGTTCGAGTCGCTGGAGGTGCTCGGTCGCGAGCGCACCCTGACCCGGATCCGCGCCGCCCGCCTGCGCCTGGTCTGACTGTCGCCCGTCGACGCGTCACGAGCGCGTCGCCGGCGTCACTCCACATCACCCGCCTTTGCTCTGCACCCCAATAGGCACCGGTCGCAGACCGTAACCGTCGCCTCCGCGGGTGCAGAGCAAAGGATGAGTCGCGTACCTGAGCCACCGGGAGCGGTGGCAGCAGAGGGTCATCGAACCCGTCGCCGGCGGAACACGAGGCCGGCCGCGAGGGCGGCGAGCAGGACCAGGCCGCCGATCGGCCAGAGCCACCAGCGGCCACCCGAGTCGGACTGTTCCGACGCCGCCGGCACCGTTGCGGCCGTCGAGCTGGCGGGCGTCGCCGACGCGGGCCCGGCGGAGGGTGCGCCCACGGCCGACGGCGACCCGGCCGGGTTGGTGCTGGCAGCGGCCGACGGCGAGGCGGACGGGTCGGCGGCGGTGCCGGTGGTGAGGGTGAACCGCACCTCGCCCTTCACCGGGTGCCCATCGGACGAGGCGAGCTGGTAGCCGACGATGTAGAGCCCGGCGGCGGCCGGCTTGAACGGCACCCGCACCCGACTGCCGTCGAAGGCGGGAGTCCCGCCAGCGACCACATTGTCCGGTCCGGTTATTGTGATCTTCGTCGTAGTCGGTGACGGCTTGGCGAGGAACCGCAGCTCGACCCGGGCTGGTGCCGACGCCACGCGGGCGCCGTCACGCGGGTTGCTGCCGGTCAGCTGGTTGTGGGCGGCGGCCGGAGTCGCCGGCACCAGAAACGACACACCGAACGCCACGCCGAACACCACTGGCATGACCCGCACCGTACGTGTAACCCTGCCCCCCATGAACCCCTCCGTAAGGGTACGATCCGCCCGCTGATCAAACGGCTCCTCATTAGTCGAGCAGAGATCGCAGATAGTTCCAATTACTGTTCTGAAAGCTGCAACTCATCGACGTTCTGCGGAGTCTGTAGGAGTGGACGCGACCATCCGGTCGATGCCGCACCGGCAGATCGGTCCAGACGTCACGACGAAGCCATCCATCGAACGGGGCGAGGAGGCGGGATGCTCCGACACATGAGGCGCTTGGTCGCCGCGTTGGCGGGCACGCTGGCGGTGGCACTGCTGGCGCTTGGCACCGCCGGCTCGGCCTCGGCGGCGCCGAAGCCGGCACCCGCCGGGGTGGACATCACCGGCACCGGGCTGTCCGCGCCGCTGCGATTGCACGCGGACAAGGAGCCCGCCCTCGTGGGCGCGGTCATCGACCAGGTCAACTTCCTCGCCCGCACCGGCATGGCGACCGGTCCGAAGGCAGCCAACCTCGGTCCGAAATACACAGTCGTGGTGCTCGCCGGTGAGACGCCGAAGCAGACCTACGACCTCTATCCCAAGGCGATCGGCGGCCCCCGCGTCTTCCGGCCGGCGAAGCAGCCGGACGGTCGCAAGACCAGCGCCGGCTGGTTCCTGGGTCGGCTCAGCATGTCCGAGACGCTGCGCACCGCCGGGGTGCCGCTGGAGCGGCAGTTCGACACGGTCAGCGGCGGCGCGGGCGGTGGCGAGCGAGTCCTCCCGGAGGACACGCTCGACCCGGCGAAGGACCTCGACGAGGCGCTCGGCGACCTGCAACACCTGCTGCTGCTCAACGTCGGCGTGATGCTGACCATCACTGTCGGCCTCGCCGGGATCGCCCTGCTGATCCGCCGCCGCACGCGCTGAGCTGACGTACCCGCTGAACTGACGTCGACGTACTCGCCGATCAGCGAGTACGTCGGCGGTGCTCAGCACCAGCGGCGCGGTGGGCGCTCCCGGCGGATGGCCCTCGGCCGCGGTCGGACCGCGCCGTGCCGATGTGCCCCGGCCCAGCCGGGAAGTTCGCTGAGGCAACCAGCGGGAACGTCCGAGTCGGGCTCGGCGAGGCCGGTGGGCTCGGCAGAGCGCTGACGCGGCAGCACGGGCTCGTCATCGACGCGCCCGTGCGGTGGCTCCACCGGGTGCGATGGTGCGCCACCGACCGGCCGGCGGTGCTTGCCAGCCGCCTGCGGGTCGTGGTGCCCCGGCCGGCAGGGCTCGCCCTGGGCGCAGCCGTGCTCGGCCTCCCCGTGCGCCATCCCCGGTCTCCTCACGCTCGCCTCACCCTCGGGTGCTCTCCCCGAGGTGCCCTGTCACCGTACTGGCCGGGACCGACGGGCCGCGCGCAGCGTACCCGGGGTCCGGACCGGCCGGTCCTGCTAGACGCCGCTGAGCGCGGGAGCCGGTTACGCAGTTCACAGCTTCTTCCGGCGCCGTTCACCAGGGGCGTCACGGCCGCGGGCGCTCCGACGGTCGGTACGGGTCCGCATACCCCTTTCGGCGCATGGCGGTGCGGTCGAGGTCCTCCCTCGGTGGGAGTTCGACGGGCGACGGCTGTGGTGGGATCGGAGCATGCGTGCGCCACCGTGGCTCGACTCCGGCACCCTCGGCCGCGACCTCGTGCTGGCCTGCGCGTCACTGGCCGGTGGCCTGGTGCTGTACGCCCTGGGTTGGCAACCACAGGTCCGTCCGGACGCGAACGTGCCTTCGGCGTTGTTCCTGCCGCCGCTGGTGGCGGTCTGCGTCGCCGTCGGCCTACGGCGGGTCGCACCACGCGCCAGCCTGGCCGTGGGGACCGGCGCGCTGGTGGTCGACACGGCGCTGGGCAGTTCGCTGGGCACGGTCCTGGTCTACACCCAGGTGCTCTACGACGCCTGCGTGTACGGCCCGCCCCGGCTCTGGCGGTGGTTGCTGCGGATCACCGTGGCGCTGAGCCTGGTCGGGGTGGTCGTTGGCGTGCTCGGGTACGGCCAGTGGCGCGGCGCGGCGCTCGGGGTGCTGGTGGTGCTCGCCGGGCTGCTGCCGGTCCTGACCGGCATCAGTGTGCGGCAGTACCGCGATCAGGCCGCCGCCGAGCGGGCGCGGGCCGAGCAGACCGCCCGGCTGGTCGAGTTGGACCGTCGGCAGGCGGTCAGCGCCGAACGGGCCCGGATGGCCCGGGAGCTGCACGACGTGGTCGCGAACCACCTCAGCGCGGTGGCCATCCACGCCACCGCCGTGCTCTCCGTGCCCGGCTTGGATCGCGGTCAGGTGGAGTCGGCGTTGCGGGTGATCAGGGAGAGCAGCGTGCAGGGCCTCGCCGAGATGCGTCAGATGATCGAGGTGTTGCGCGAGCCCGGGACCAGCGCCGACCCGGCCACGCCGGAGGTGGTCACCGCGCGGCTGGCCGAGGCGGACGGACTGGTCGACCGGGCCCGGGCGGCCGGCCTCGCGGTGCGGGTCCGAACCGATGGCACGCCGGGCGCGTTGCCGGTGGGGGTGGACCTCGCCGCGTACCGGATCGTGCAGGAGTCGCTGACGAACGCGCTCAAGCACGGTACGGGTGAGGCGGAGCTGACGATCGCGTACCGGCCGGCCGAGGTGGTGCTGACCGTGGAGAACCCGGTGCGCTGGAGCGGGGCCGGGTTGCCGGGCGCAGGGGCCGGGCTGATCGGCATGCGGGAGCGAGCCACACTGCTGGCCGGCCGGTTCACCGCCGGACCGCACGACGGCCGTTGGCAGGTGCGGGCGGCCCTGCCCACCGGGGAGGGCGGGTGACCGGGCTGGCGGGGCCCCCGGACGACGCGGGCCCGGCGACGGTTCGGGTGGTGCTCGCCGACGACCAGCCGGCGGTACGGGCCGGACTGGCGATGATCCTGAACGGCTCGGCGGGCGTCGAGGTGGTCGGCGAGGCGGCCGACGGGGACGCCGCGGTGCGCCTGTGCCGGGAGTTGCGCCCCGACGTGGCGGTGCTGGATGTGCGGATGCCGCGCCGGGACGGGATCTCCGCGACCCGGGCGATCGTCAGCGACGGGCTCGCCGACGTGCTGGTGCTCACCACCTTCGACCTCGACGAGTACGTCTTCGGGGCGTTGCGGGCCGGCGCGGCCGGGTTCCTACTCAAGGACACCGACGCCGACGGCCTGGTCAGCGCGGTGCGGACGGTGGCGCGGGGTGACGGCTTCATCGCACCCACTGTGACCCGCCGGTTGATCACCGCGTTCGCGGCCACGGCGCCGGGCGCGTCGGCGGACGCCCGGGCCGCGCTGGGCACCCTCACTCCGCGTGAGCGCGACGTGCTGGCCTGCCTCGGGTTGGGCCTGTCCAACCAGCAGATCGCCGATCGACTGGTGCTGGCGGAGAGCACCACCAAGACTCATGTGAGCCGGATCCTGGCCAAGCTGGACCTGCGCAGCCGGGTGCAGGCCGCGATCCTGGCCCAGGAGGTGGGCCTGCCCGCTCCCCCGCAGCCGTGAGACGGGCCCGCTGGGCGCGCAGACAGTGGTCGGCGGACCGGTGCCGGCGTGGTTGGCCTGCTCACGACGTGTCAGGCTAGGGCGGTGAGCACGCCGGGCGGTGGGGAGCTGTCGGCCACGCTGCGCCGGATCGAACGATCGGCGGGGGCGTTGGCCACCTCCAGCGTGGCCCGGATGGACGAGACGCTGCCCTGGTTCCGGGCACTGCCGGCCGACCAGCGCTCCTGGGTGATGCTGGTGGCCCAGGCGGGCGCGAGGTCGCTGGTGCAGTGGTTGCGCGACGGCGGCGGCACGGCGGACAGCACCCAGGAGGTCTCGGACGAGGTCTTCGCCGCCGCCCCGCAGGCGTTGGCCCGGTCGATCACCCTCCAGCAGACCGTGGCGTTGATCAAGGTGACGATCGACGTGGTCGAGGAGCAGGTGGCGCACCTGGCCGCCGAGGGTGAGGAGCAGCAGCTACGCGAGGCGGTGCTGCGCTTCTCGCGGGAGATCGCGTTCTCCGCCGCCCGGGTGTACGCGCGGGCCGCCGAGTCGCGCGGCGCCTGGGACGCCCGGTTGCAGGCGTTGCTTGTCGACGCGCTGTTGCGCGGTGACTCGCCGGACGTCCTGGCCAGTCGGGCCGCCGCGCTCGGCTGGGCGGACGCCCCGCCGGTGGCGGTGGCTGTCGGCCGGTCGCCCGGCGGCGAGGTCTCGGCGGTGCTGCACGTGGTCTATCGGCAGGCCCGCCGGATCGGCGTGGAGGTGATCGGCGGCGTCCACGGCGACCGGCTGGTCATCGTGCTGGGCGGCGCGCCTGACCCGCTGACCGCCACCGCGAAGCTGCTGAGCGCGTTCGGGGACGGCCCGGTGGTGGTCGGTCCGGCCGTACCGAGTCTCGACGAGGCGACCGAGTCGGCGCGGGCCGCGCTGTCCGGCTTTCGGGCCGCACCGGCCTGGCCGAGCGCGCCCCGGCCGGTGCCGGCCGCCGACCTGCTGCCGGAGCGGGCCCTCGCCGGCGACGCCGAGGCCCGTCGGCGGCTGCGTCACGATGTGTACGCGACGCTGGTGCGCGCCGGTGGGGAACTGCTGGCGACCCTGGACGCCTTCCTGGCCGCCGGTGGCACGCTGGAGAGCGCGGCCCGGGCACTGTTCGTGCACCCGAACACTGTGCGCTACCGGTTGCGGCGGATCGCCGAGGTGACCGGGTTCTCGCCACTGTCGCCGCGCGACGCGTTCGCCCTTCAGGTCGCGCTGACAGTGGGTCGGTTGGATCCGGTCGCCCCGCTGGCCTCGGCGGTCCCGACTCAGACAATGACCCCGGCTACCCGGAAATCCGCCCAAACAGAGGATGATCCCCGCCGATCTTTGTAGGAAACCTCTAAAGGTCCTAGTGTGGTTTGGTCGAAGGCGGCACCGCGTTACCCGCCTTTATCCGGGAGAGTCATAGACGTGCTCGCCGTACTTAGTCCCGGCCAGGGTTCTCAGAAACCCGGCTTCCTGACCCCCTGGCTCGACCTGACCGGCACCGAGGCGCGGCTGCGCGACTGGTCGGCGCTGGCCGGGGTCGACCTGCTGCACCTGGGCACCGCTGCCGACGCCGACGAGATCAAGGACACCGCCCGCACCCAGCCGTTGCTGGTCGCCGCGGCGTTGCTCGCGGCCGAGCACCTGCCGCTCGACGACGTCGCAGTCACCGCCGGCCACAGCGTCGGCGAGTTGGGTGCCGCCGCCCTGGCCGGTGTGCTCTCGGCCGACGCCGCGATCACACTGGCCGGCGTCCGCGGCCGGGAGATGGCCGCCGCGTGCGCGCTTGAGCCGACCGGAATGGCCGCGGTGCTCGGTGGTGATCCCGACGAGGTGATCGCCGCGATCGAGGCGAACGGGCTCTACCCGGCCAACCGCAACGGCGCCGGGCAGATCGTCGCCGCGGGCGCCCTGGACGGGCTGGACAAGCTCGCCGCCGCGCCGCCCGCCCGGACCCGGATCATCCGACTCCAGGTGGCCGGCGCCTTCCACACCCCGTACATGGCTCCGGCCGAGACCGCGCTCGCCGCGGAGGCCGCCGGGATCACCCCCGCCGATCCGGCCCGGACCCTGCTGTCGAACCTCGACGGCACCGCTGTCGACAACGGCGCGGCAATGGTGCAGCGCCTCGTTCGTCAGGTCACCGCGCCGGTGCGCTGGGACCTGTGCATGCGGACGCTGGCCGACCTCGGGGTCACCGGCGTGATCGAGCTGCCCCCGGCCGGCACCCTCGCCGGCCTGGTCAAGCGGGAACTCAAGGGCGACGGCGCCCCGGAGATCGTCACCCTCAACACCCCGGACGACCTGCCGGCCGCACGGGACCTGATCGCCCGTATCGGAGGTCGTTCATGACTGGCAGTCGCATCGTCTCGATGGGGCACTACCAGCCTTCCCGGGTGGTGACCAACGACGACATCGCTCAGCTCGTCGACACGAACGACGAGTGGATTCGCGACCGGGTCGGCATCGTCAGCCGGCGGATCGCCGACAGTGAGACGGTCGCCGACATGGCCGCCGCGGCTGCCGGCAAGGCGCTGGCCAACTCGGGCCTGACCGCCGCCGACATCGACCTGGTAGTGGTCGCCACCTGCTCCTCCATCGACCGCAGCCCCAACGTGGCCTGCCGGGTCGCCGGCAAGCTGGGCATCACCGCGCCGGGCGCGTTCGACCTCAACACCGCCTGCTCGGGCTTCGCGTACGCGCTGGGCACCGTCGACCACGCCATCCGGGCTGGGGCGTCGCGCAACGCGATCGTCATCGGCGCGGAGAAGCTGTCCGACTTCACCGACTGGACCGACCGCTCCACCTGCATCATCTTCGCGGACGGAGCCGGTGCCGCGGTGGTCTCCGCGACCGCCGACGACGAGCCGACCGGGATCGGCCCGGTCGTCTGGGGTTCGGTGCCGGACAAGAGCGACGCGGTCCGCATCGAGGGTTGGCGCCCGTACATCCAGCAGGAGGGGCAGGCAGTGTTCCGCTGGGCCACCACAGCGATCGCGCCGCTCGCGCTCCAGGCCTGCGAGCGGGCCGGGGTCGACCCGTCGGAGCTGGCCGCGTTCGTGCCGCACCAGGCCAACGCCCGGATCATCGACGGCATCGCCAAGCGACTCAACATCCCCGACGCGATCATCGCGAAGGACATCGTCGAGTCCGGCAACACCTCCGCGGCGAGCGTGCCGCTGGCCCTGTCCAAGCTCGTCGAGCGCCGGGAGGTGCCCTCCGGCGCACCGGTGCTGCTGTTCGGCTTCGGCGGTGGCCTGACCTATGCCGGTCAGGTCGTCCGCTGCCCCTGATGACCCCCTCGGGCGCGTACGCGTCCAGGAGCGGCGGTCGGCGACGCCGGCCGCCGGAGAACCCCGATGAAAGGAACCAACCGCAATGACCCGTGACGAGATCACCACCGGCCTCGCCGAGATCCTCGAAGAGGTTGCCGGGGTGAACCCGGACGACGTGGCCGAGGGGAAGTCCTTCACCGACGACCTCGACGTCGACTCGCTCTCCATGGTTGAGGTAGTGGTCGCGGCCGAGGAGAAGTTCGGCGTCAAGATCCCGGACAACGAGGTGCAGAACCTCAAGACCGTCGGCGACGCAGTCAGCTACATCGCGGCGCAGTCCTGATCATGAGTCGTCCAGACGTCGTCGTCACCGGGCTCGGCGCGACGACCCCGCTTGGCGGGGACGTCGCGTCGACCTGGGACGCAATGCTCGCCGGCCGCTCCGGGGTGAGTGCCCTCACCCAGGAGTGGGCCGAGCAACTGCCGGTCCGGATCGCCGCCCAGTTGGCCGTGGAGCCGTCCGAGGTGCTGGACCGGGTCCGCCTACGCCGCCTGGACCGGTCCGAGGCGATCGCGATCATCGCGGCGCAGCAGGCCTGGGCGGACGCCGGCCTCGCCGGTTCCGACCTGGACGGGGAGCGGTTGGCCGTCAGCGTCGGCTCCGGCATCGGCGGTGCCACCACTCTGCTCGCCCAGGACGACATCCTGGAGGCTTCCGGGCCACGGCGGGTCTCCCCGCACACCATCCCGATGCTGATGCCGAACGGTCCGGCCGCCTGGGTCGGGCTGGAGCTGGGCGCCAAGGCCGGCGTGCACTCGGTGGCCAGCGCCTGCGCCACCGGCGCCGAGGCGATCGCCCTCGGCCTGGACATCATCCGCTCCGGCCGGGCCGACGTGGTGGTGGCCGGCGGCACCGAGGCGGTCATCCACCCCCTGCCGATCGCCGGATTCAGCTCGATGCGGGCCATGTCGACCCGCAACGACGACCCGGAGCGGGCCTCCCGCCCGTGGGACCGGGGCCGGGACGGCTTCGTCCTCGGCGAGGGCGCCGGCATCGTGGTGCTGGAGCGGGCCGAGCACGCCGCGGCCCGGGGTGCCCGGGTGTACGCGCGCCTCGCCGGCGCCGGCATCACCTCCGACGCGTACGACATCGTGCAGCCGCACGCCGAGGGCGAGGGCGCCATCCGGGCCATCGCCAAGGCGATCGCCGACGCGGACGTGGCGAAGCGGGACATCGTGCACGTCAACGCGCACGCCACGTCGACCCCCGTCGGGGACATGCTGGAGATCGGTGGGCTGCACAAGGCGCTCGGCGACCACCCGGTGCTGTCCGCGACGAAGTCGATGACCGGTCACCTGCTCGGTGCGGCCGGAGCGCTGGAGTCGATCGCCACCATCCTGGCGATCCGCGACAGTGTCGTCCCTCCGACGATCAACCTCGACGACCCGGAGCCAGGCCTCACCCTGGATGTCGCCGCGCACAAGGCCCGCCACATGGAGATCCCGGCCGCGTTGAACAACGCGTTCGGCTTCGGCGGCCACAACGTGGCTCTCGTCTTCGCCCGCCCCTGAGATCCTGCGAAAGGGCCCCTCCTCGTCGAGAGGAGGGGCCCTTTCGTCGTTCAGCCTCGGTTGCGGGGGTGCTGTTTGGCGGTGCGCTCGTTGCCGTGGCGGTAGTTGCCGGTCCAGCGGGCCATCACCAACTGCGGGTCGTCGTCGACCTCGGCCAGGAACTCTTCGGCCCGAGCGCCGCGCAGCGTGCCGGCGACCCGGCCGTGGTGGGTGATCACCACAGTGCCGTCCGCCCGTTGCACGTGCCGGAATCCTGCTGCCGTTCCCATGGGGGTGAGGCTGTCAGACCGACCGGCCGGGGGCGACCCGATTTCCGTCGTGCCGGGCGCACGATCCCGATTGACGTCGAGAGACCGCACGGCTTAGATGGGCCGACTGAAGATCGACTGACGGGGATCACGACTATGGACGTTCGTACCCGCGTCGCCGTGTCGGCGGCGCTCACCCTCGGCCTGCTGGCCGGCTGCGGCGACGACGCCGGCGCTCCGGCCGGGCCCGCGACCGGCAGCCCGGCGCCAGAGGCCGCTGGCGAGCCCTGGTACGACGAGGTGGCCCCGGCGTCACCCGGCGGCACGGCCGGCGGCATCGGTTCCCCCTGCCCGGTACCGGTGACGTTTCCGCTGGCCGACGGGTGGACGGCGAAGGCGATCGAGCCGCCCAAGGGCGAGCTGGCCGAACTGGTCGGCGAGGCGCTCACCAAGCGCGGCGGCACCACCGTCCGCTGCGAGGTCGACGGCCGGCCGGCCGGCGGCGGATTCCTGCGGATCTGGGCGGCGGACTCACCGACTGTCACGCCGCGCGCCGCGTTGGAGAGTTTCGCCGCCGGGGCCGGCGAGACGGTCGCCGGCCAACAGTTCCGTGACCTCCGCGCCGGCGGCTTCGACGCCACCGAGATGACCTGGCTCGCCACCAACCCGCTGGTCGAGGAGGAGGATCAGTCGCGAAACTGGGCGCTGGCCGTCCAGTCGGCGGGGCAGACCCTCGTCTTCGCGGTCAACGAGGGGCTGATCACCGAACGGACCGACGTGCTGCCGGCGTACCGGCTCGCGGTGCGGGGGCTCGCGAAGGGCGAGTGAGGTGGGCGCTGACCGGGCCGTGCCGGACGGTCAGGTACCGCAGGTCGTGGCGGGCAGTCCGGGGACGGTCACCGGGGACCGGCCGCCCGGCCGGGCCTTGCCGGCGAGCACGGCGGCCAGGCCGGTCATCGACGCCCGGCTGGACGAGTAGGTCGCCAGCAGCGTCGGTGACTTCGCGTCGGCCAGCACGTACGGGGTGTCCATGGCGACGGTCACCGCCGCGTCGGGGCTCAGGTCCTTGGCGCCGTCGCCGTAGCCCACCAGGTGCACGATCGTGCCGCCGCTGGGCTTGACCTGCACCCCGGCGGCGGTCAGCGCGGCGGTGAGCGTGGCCCGGGTGCCGTCCCGACCGCCGGACGAGGTGACGGTGACCGGTCCGCGTACCGCTTTGCCGCAGGGGCCCTTGAGCACGGTGACGGCGGCGGCTGCCAGCGCGTCGGCCGCCGCCCGGTGCGCCGGGGTGTTGAGCGTGGACATCTGCGCCGCCGGCAGCTCCGCGAGCTGGAACTTCATTGTCAGCACCCGGGTGACCGCCTCGACCAGCCGGGTCCGGGGCAGGGATCCGCCGCGCAGCGCGGCGAGCAGCCCGTCGTACGCCTGACCGACGTTCGGGGTCATCAGAATGAGGTCGTTACCGGCGTTGAGCGCCCGGACCGCGGCCTCGCCGGGGGCCCAGCGCATCGCGGGCGGCATGTTCATCCCGTCGGTGATCACCACGCCCTTGAAGCCGAGTTGGCCGCGCAGCACGTCGGTGAGCAGCTTGTGCGAGAACGTCGCCGGGGTTCCCGGGTCGATCGCGCGCGCGTCCAGGTGACCGGACATCACGGCCATCGCCCCCGCGTCCATCCCGGCGGTGAACGGCGGCCACGCGCCGCTCTGCAACGCCGCGGCGGACTGGGTGAGCACCGGAAGGTCCTGGTGCGAGTCGTCGGCGCTGTGGCCGTGCCCGGGGAAGTGCTTCAGGGTGGCCGCGACCCCGACCGCCTGGAGGCCGCGGACCGCGCCGCCCACCTGCGCGGCGGCCTTCTTCGGGTCGGCGCCGTACGACCGGGAGCCGATCACGGTGCTGCGGGTGGCCAGCACGTCGGCCACCGGGGCGAAGTCGATGTTGATGCCCATCGCGGCCAACTCGGTGCCGGCGGCCCGCCAGGCCGCCTCGGTGAGCTTCGGGTCACCGGCCGCGCCGGCCGCGAGGGCGCTGGGCAGCACTGTGACCCCGTCGCTCACACGGGTGACGACGCCGTACTCCTGGTCGGTGCCGATGAGCAGCGGCGCCGAACCGGCGGCGAGCCGACCGCCGGCGCTCCGCAGCCCGGCGGTGAGCTCGTGCACCTGCTTGGGGTTGTCGACGTTGGTGGTCTCCTGGTTGCCCTTGGTCGGGTCGTCGGCGCTGAAGCCGACCAGGATCAGGCCACCCAGTCGGTACTTGGCGATCATGTCGGCGGGGGTGTCCACCCCGGCCAGGGCCTGGTTACCGGCCGCCGAGCCGGCGGAGACCTTCGTCGCCGAGTCGCCGTAGGCGTACGGCATCAGCACCTGGCCGACGAGGTCTTCGTCGGCCAGCGTCGCCACCAGCGCGGCGGCGCGGCTGGCGGGGTCGCCGGCCGGCGGCGCGGCCGGGACGCTCGGGCCCGCGGACGTGCCGGCCGGGCTGGGCGTCGGCGTGGGGCGCTCCGGGTCACCGGAGCAGCCGGAGACGAGCAGGGCGGTCAGGGCTGCGACAGCGACACTGGCGCGCCACGGGCGATTCGACACGCCGCCCATCCCACCAGCTTCTCCCTTATCGGGGCAACTTGACCTTACCGGTCGTCACCGCTGCGACGTGTCCGGCCAGCGGCCCGCCGGCCGGTCAGCCAACCCGAGTGAGCAAGGTCACCGGGGCTCCGTCGCCGGCGTACCGGTAGGGCTCCAGGTCAGCGTCCCATGCCGTGCCGAGCGCCTTGTCGAGGGCGTGCGCCAGCGCCTCGGGGGCCCGGGAGGTCGCCATCAGCGCCCGAAGGCGGTCCTCACCGAGCTGAATGTCGCCGGCCACGCCCACCGTTGCCCGGAACAGGCCACGGGCTGGCACGTACATGAAGCGCTCACCGTCGGCGCCGGGACTCGGCTCCTCGGTGACCTCGAAACGGATCATGGGCCACTGCCGTAGGGCAGCAGCCAGCTCGGCGCCCGTCCCCGGACGACCGGTCCACCCGCACTCGGCCCGGCGTGCGCCGGGGTCGACGGGCTGAGCCGTCCACTGCAGGTTGACCGGCGCGGCTAGGACGCGCGCGATCGCCCACTCGACGTGTGAGCACACGGCGAGCGGGGTCGAATGGACGTATACGACGCCACGCGTTGGCACGGTGACCTCCCGGAGAGCGAGGTGCGTCTTCCCCTACGACCTCGTCCACCCAGGTGGCTGCTGCAACACATGATGACTCCTGTGACGCATGGTGCGCCAGAGAATCGGAAAAAACGCCGAGTGGAATAGCCGGACGGGTGGTCGCCGTTGCCTCTCAGGACACCGCGACGACCAGCATGATGTCGTGGTCCTGTACAGTTCCACCGGCGGCTTATGCCGCGTTACACCTTCGCGGGTCGAGTCACGTACGACCCGCACACAGCCCCCGGACGTCCAGTCCTCCCGTACGTCTTGCAAGGAGTACCTCCGTGGCGAGCAACACCTCTAAGACCGCGCGCGCGTCCGTCCGGGCCGGCCAGGCTGGCCAGGGTGGCGCCCTCAGCGTGCTGGGCGAGTTCAAGTACCTCATCCCGCTCAACGGCGGCAAGCACGCCTACGTGCGGAACCTGACCAACGGCAAGACCGCGCACCTGCGCACGGACTCCGACGCCTTCGTCGAGGAGATCCGCGTTCTGGCCGCCGCCGGCCACGCCGCCAAGATCCGGGCGGAGATCAACAACCTGGCTGCCACCCACCCGGGTGACGGCTGGGAGGCCACCGAGAAGCGCCTGGTCGCGGCCGGCGTCTTCGAGGGCTGAGCCCTCCCCCACGCACCACCGAAACCGCCCGCCGGGAGTTCCCGGCGGGCGGTTTCGTGTGTCCGGAGGCCGGGTCAGCCTGGATCGAGCAGGGCGACCTCGCCGGTGGCCAGGTCGTAGAGGCCGCCGACCACTGCCACCCGGCCGGCAGCCACCGGCCCGGCCAGCAGATCGTCCTCGCGCAGGGTGCGCACCGTGCGCCGGACGTGCCGGCGGATCGCCAGCGGCTGCACCGCCGGATCGTCGAGCCCCGCCTCGGTCACCGCCGGGGCGATCTCGTCCACCAGGTGCGCCAGCGACCCGCCGGGACGCTGCCCGGTGCGCAGCGACTCCACAGTTGCCTGCACCGCGCCGCACCGCTCGTGGCCGAGAACCATCACCAGCGGTACGCCGAGCTGCCCGACCACGTACTCGATCGAGCCGCAGACCGCGCGATCGAGCACGTGCCCGCCGGTACGGATCACGCAGATCGCGCCGAAGGTCTGATCGAAGATCGCCTCCAACGGCACCCGGGAGTCGATGCACCCCAGCACCACTGCGTACGGCTGCTGGTCGCCGGAGGCCGCTGCGGCGGCCGTCACGTCGTGTCCGTGCACCGGCTGACCACTGACGAACCGCCGGTTGCCGGCGAGCAGGTCGGCAAGCGCGGCGCGGGGCGTACCGCCGGCCTGGTGCCCCTGCCCCGACGTCGCGCCCATGGGTGCTCCCGACGACCCCATGCCGTCCAGCTTGGCCCGCCGCCGTCCAGGACGGGCGAGGTCGGGAATGTTCGCCACGGTGCGATTGGCGTGGTGTCATGGCGGGTAGCCGGTGTTACCGCCGGGTATCGGAGGTGCAGGTGGTACTGGGCGGCCCTGGGGAGGTGGCGATGCCGGAGCGGTTCGAGGTCGGTCTGCCGGACGGCGTACGGCTCAACGTCGAGGCGACGGGTCCGACGGACGCCCAGGTCACCGCCATCCTGCTGCACGGCTGGACGCTGGACGGGCGCGCCTGGCACCGGCAGGTCGACGCGCTCACGGCACCGCCGTTCGGCGGTGCCGTGCGGGTGGTGGCCTACGACGCGCGGGGGCACGGCCGGTCCAGCTGCATGGCGCTGCCCACTGCCACAGTGGCCCAGTTGGGTGACGACCTGGCCGCGGTGATCGACGCGGTCGCGCCGACCGGCCCTGTGGTGCTGGTCGGGCACTCGATGGGCGGCATGACGATCATGGAGTACGCGCACCGCCACCCCGCGCACTTCGCCGCCCGTACCGCCGGCCTGGTCTTCGTCTCGACCACCGCCGAGGGGCACACGCACACCGTCTACGGGCTCTCGCCGCGGATCGCCCGGTTGATCCGGCTGGCCGAGACGACCGGCGCCGGTGTGCTGGCCCGGTGTGGCTCGTGGCGCGCGCCCCGGGCACTGCTGAACGCGCTGCAACCGAGCATCCGGTGGATGCTCTTCGGTGACCGCTGCGAGCCGGCCGACATCCGCCTGGTGACGTCGGCGGTGGCTCGGGCCTCGCTGCGCTCGATCGGCGGGTTCCGCGCCTCCATCGGCACCCAGCACCGGCTGGACACCCTCGCCGCGTTGGCCCACCTGCCGGCCGCCGCCCTGGTCGGTGACCGGGACCGGCTGACCCCGCCACCGTGCGCCGAGTCGATCGCGGCGGCTCTGCCGGCCACCGAGCTGACCGTCTGCCCCGGTGCCGGGCACATGCTGATGATGGAACGTCCGGACGAGGTCAACGCCGCGCTCACCGGCGTGGTGCGGCGGGTGCTCGCCGAATCGCCGCCGGCTCACCGTGACGCGGCCCCCGTCGAGACGGGTGCCTGAGCACGTTCGCGCACCTCGGGCGCGGCGGGTCGGCTCCGGGGCCGTACTCTTCTCGGTTGGCCCGCGCGGTTCCCGCCGCCTGCCGGCGACCTCTGAAGGAGCGTGCGTTGACCGACCAGACCGGCCTGGAGCAGGAGATCGCCGTCGAGCAACGACACCTCGACCGGGTGTACGCCCGACTGGCCGAGCTGCGGCAGTCGGCCGTCCGGGCCGAGCGTGACGGCTACCGGATGGCCCGGGTGGGCACGCACGGCGCCCTGGTCGAGCGCGACGCGATGGTCTTCCACGCGGCGCAGCGGCGGCACACCCTGGACGCCGAGCACGAGGGGCTGGTCTTCGGCCGGCTGGACCTGCGCGACCGTCAGGTGCTGCACGTCGGACGACTGGGGATCCGCGACGAGAACGCCGTGACGCTCGTCGTCGACTGGCGCGCACCGGCCGCCGCCGCCTTCTACCAGGCCACACCGGCGCAGCCGCTGGACGTGGTGCGGCGCCGCACCATCCAGTCCCGCGCCGAGCGGGTCACCCGGATCGAGGACGACCTGCTGGACCCGACGGCCGCTCCGGAGGGGATGACCGTCGTCGGTGACGGCGCGTTGCTGGCCACCCTGTCCAAGGCCACCGGCCGGGGCATGCGCGACATCGTGGCGACCATCCAGCGGGAGCAGGACGAGGCGATCCGCTCGCCCGGCTCCGGGGTGACCATCGTCGCGGGCGGCCCCGGCACCGGCAAGACCGCTGTCGCCCTGCACCGGGCCGCGTTCCTGCTGTACTCCGACCGCAGCCGCTACGCCGGCGGCGGCATCCTGGTGGTCGGCCCGTCGTCGGTCTTCGTCGAGTACATCGGCTCCGTGCTGCCGTCGCTCGGTGAGGACACCGCGACCCTGCACTCGCTGGGCACCCTCTTCCCGGGGATGACCGCCACCCGACCCGACCCGCCCGAGGTGGCGGCGGTGAAGGGCTCGCTGCGGATGCGCCGGGTCCTGGAACAGGCGGCCCGCGACGCGGTGCCGGGCGGCCCGGGTGAGCTGCGGTTGCTCTACCGGGGCACACTGCTGCGGTTGGACCGGACCGCGCTGGACCGGATCCGGGACCGCGCGCTGCAACGCGGCGCACGACGCAACGAGGTGCGCCGAGCCGGTTTCGACGGGGTGTTCGCCGCGCTCTGGACGCAGGCCCGTGAGCTGAGCAGCGGTCGACTGCCGGAGCAACCGGCCTTCGAGGCGGAGATCGCCGAGCGGTCGGAGTTCCGGGAGTTCCTCAAGGCGTGGTGGCCCCGGCTGCACCCCCGGCACGTGCTCGGCTGGCTGGCGCAGCCGGACCGGCTGCGCCGGTACGCCGGGGGGATCCTCTCCTCGGCGGAGATCCGGCTGCTCAATGCCGCGTACCGGAACCTGGACTCGGCCGGGCTGACAATCGCCGACGTGGCGTTGCTGGACGAGTTGGACGCGCTGCTCGGTAAGCCCGCGCAGCCGGCCCGCGCGCGACGCGATCCGTTCCAGCTCGCCGGCGGCGTCCGTGAGCTGAGCACCCTCGGTGAACGGCAGCGGGCCGCCCGCGCGGCGGCCCGGGAGCGCCCGGAGGACTACCGGGAGTACGCGCACGTGGTGGTGGACGAGGCGCAGGACGTCTCGCCGATGCAGTGGCGGATGATCGGTCGGCGCGGCCGACTGGCCTCCTGGACAGTGGTGGGCGACCCCGCCCAGACCGCGTGGACCGGCGATCCGGAGGAGCTGACCCGAGCCCGCGACCAGGCGCTGGGCCGGCGCAAGCGGCACGACTTCACGCTCACCACCAACTACCGCAACTCGTCGGAGATCTTCGCGGTGGCGGCGGCGGAGATCCGTCGGCTCTACCCGGACCTGCCGCTGCCGACCGCCGTCCGCTCCACCGGGGTCGAGCCGGTGGAGCTGGTGGTGCCCGCGACGGGGTTGGAGACCGCGACAGTGGAGGCCGCCGCCGGCCTGCTGGCCGAGGTGGAGGGCACGGTCGGCGTGATCACGCCGGTCCCCCGCCGGGACGAGGTAGCCGGGTGGTTGGGCGCGCTCGGCGCGCCGAGGTTGCAGGTGGTGACCAGCCTGGAGGCCAAGGGCATGGAGTACGACGGAGTCGTGCTTGTCGCCCCGAGCGAGATCCGGGCGGATCCGGGGGCCGGGGTACGCACCCTGTACGTGGCGCTCTCCCGGGCCACCCAGCGGCTCACCACCATCGACCCGACCGGCTGACGTGTGCGGACTGCCGCCAACGGAAGGTGGTGGCCATACACTTGCACACATAGCGATGTGAGCATACATTTGACCGGGTCCCGGCCGGCGGCGGAAGGTGGTTCTCGTGGGCGCAGGTCATGACCACCACCATGGGTCCGTCGCCAATGCCGCACACCAGCACCGAGGTCGACTCTGGGCGGCATTCGGCCTGCTCGCCACCCTGATGGTGGTCGAGGCGGTGGTCGCCCTGCACACCGGCTCGCTCGCCCTGCTCTCCGACGCCGGGCACATGTTCACCGACGTGCTCGGCATCGGGATGGCGCTCGCCGCCATCACGGCGACCCGGCGGGCCACCGGCGACCCGCAGCGCACCTTCGGGCTCTACCGGCTCGAGGTGCTCGCCGCGCTGGCCAACGCCGTCCTGCTCTCCGGCGTCGCGATCTACGTGGTGATCGAGGCGATCCGCCGTTTCGGTGACCCGCACCAGGTCATCGCCGGCCCGATGCTCGCGGTGGCAGTGCTCGGCCTGCTCGCCAACATCGCCGCCTTCGCGCTGCTGCGCGCCGGGGCCCGGGAGAGCATCAACCTCCAGGGCGCCTACCTGGAGGTGCTCGGCGACCTGCTCGGCTCGCTCGGCGTCATCGGCGCGGCCCTGCTCATCACCGTCACCGACTGGTGGTGGGCCGACCCCCTGGTCGCGGTCGCCATCGGCGTGTTCATCCTGCCGCGCACCTGGCGGCTGGCCCGCGCCGCCATCCGCATCCTGGTGCAGGCCGCCCCGGAGCACCTCCAGGTGACGGCCGTGCACGACCGGCTCGCCGCCGTCCCCGGGGTCGTCGAGGTGCACGACCTGCACGTCTGGACGCTCACCTCGGGCATGGAGGTGGCCTCCGCCCACCTGACGATGGCACCCGGCGCGGAGGTCGGCGCGGTGCTCACCGCGGCGCGTACGGCCCTGCACGACGACTTCCGCATCGAGCACGCGACGTTGCAGATCGAGCCCGGCGCCGCTTCTGGAGCCTGCGGCTCCATCGAATGGTGACGGAGTCGTACTTTTCCGTGGTGACGCACGCACCGTCCGTCACATTGGCTGCAGCAGCCCCACCGGCACCGGTAGGCTCGGTCCCGGCCTCCACCAGGCGGCGCCCTCCCGGCGCCGGTGGCGGTCGCCGCCTAATCGCCCAGCTGGGCGAACCGGGGAACCATGTTCCTGGGGTGCATCCGCGTCAGCGGTAGGGATCTTCCGTCCCGAACCCGTCAGCTAACCCGGTCGGCGGCTGACGGAAGGACATGCGCAGTGGCACCAGCACGACCACCCGCCGCCCGACTGGCGGCCCTGATCGTCGCGATGTTCGCCCTCGGCGTCGCGCTTCCGGCCGGCACCGCCTCGGCCGCTCCCCCGACCGGCCTGCGGGCCGCCGCACCCGACTCCGACGAAGAGGGCGGCACCCCGGCGTTGCGCGCCCAGCTCGAAGCGGCCAGCAAGGGCTACCTGGACGCGAAGCGCGCCCTGGACACCTCGGTGCAACGGCAGAAGCAGCTCGCCACCCAGCTGAAGACCATCGAGGTCGAGATCGAGCAGCGCAACGGCAAGGTCGGCGAGATCGCCGAAGTGGCCTACCGCACCGGCCGGCTCGGTGCGATGTCGGCGCTGCTCAACAGCAACACCCCGGAAGGCTTCATGGACCGGGCGGCGGCGCTGGACGCGGTGGCGGCCAACGAGGACCGGGTGCTGCGCGACCTGCTGAACAGCAAGGACAAGGCCAACCGCACCCGGGTCGCCCTGGACGGCGAGATCAACGAACAGCGCAAACAGGTAGCGGTGATGGCCAAGCGCAAGGAACAGGCCGAACGGGCCCTGACCGTGGCCACCACACCCAGACCGCAGACCACCGCCGATGCCGGCTCCAACCGGGGCACCTCCAGCGCCAACGCGACTGCCGCGCCGCGCAACTCCGACGGCTCCTGGCCCTCCGAGTCGTGCAGCGTCAACGACCCCACGCCGGCCAGCGGCTGCATCACCCCGCGCACCCTGCACGCGCTCAACCAGGCCAAGGCGGCGGGCTTCACCCGGTACGTCTCGTGCCACCGCCCCAGCGGCTCCGGTGAACACCCGAAGGGCCGGGCCTGCGACTTCGCGGCGCAGAAGGGCGGCTTCGGCGGGAACGCCACCGGCGGCGACAAGACCTACGGCAACAACCTGGCCGCGTACTTCATCCGCAACGCGGACCGGCTCGCCGTGCTCTACGTGATCTGGTACCGGCAGATCTGGCTGCCCAGCAGCGGGTGGAAGTCGTACAGCGGGGCGCACGGCACCCCGTCGACCGACCACACCAACCACGTCCACCTGTCGGTCTACTGACCCAGCCGTCGTGATGCCTGTGAGTCATCGTGATGACTCACAGGCATCACGTGCGTCCGGGGGCCCGGCTACGTCGCCGGGCGTACCCCTGATGTCGTCGCTCGTCGGACGACCCGGCCGCGGTTCGCGGGCAGCATCGCGGTATGCCTCGGATCCGACCCACCACCCGCAAGGCGCTGCTCACACTGCACCTCGTCACCTCGCTCGGCTGGCTCGGCGCCGACCTGGTGCTGCTCACCCTCGGCATCGCCGTGCAGCGGGGCGCCGACGCGGCGGTGGTCTATCCGGTCACGGCCCTGGTCGGCACGGTGCTGTTCGCGCCGCTGAGCGTCCTGGTCTGGCTGATCGGAGTCGCCAGCTCGCTGCTCACCCCGTGGGGCCTGCTGCGCCACCGTTGGGTGCTGGTCAAACTCGTGCTCACCACCGTGATGGTCGGGCTGGTGCTGTTCCTGCTCACCCCGAACCTGCGCCACGCCGGAGCGGTCGGCGCCGCCCTGCCGGCACGGGATCGCGCCGACCTGGTCATCGCGCCAGCGGTGTCGACCAGCCTGATGATCATCGCGACGGTGCTGTCCACCTACAAGCCGTGGGGTCGACGTCCCGCCGCCCGACCGGCCCGCACAACCCGTGATCGCGCCGCAACCACGATCTAGGCCCCGCCGCCGCTCCACGCCGGCAGCAGGTCAAGGTGCGCCCTTCCCCGCGATCTTGCACTTACTGTCCCGACACATGGGGCATTCCGCTGATATCGACAACCGAAACTGCAAGATCGACGCAGCGGGCGGGGCGGGGCGGGCGGGGCGGGGCGGGGTGGGGGTGGGGGTGGGGGTGGGGTGGTCAGGTGGGCGGGGAGTTGCCGGTGCGGTCGAGGGCGGCGCCCAGCCGGGTGGCGAGGGCGAGGTGAGCGGCCTGGGCCTGGCGGAACGCGTACCGGAACAGTGGCGTCGGCGCGGTCAGGGTGATCTCGACGTCGATGCGGACCAGCCCGTCCGGCTCGGCGCGTAGTCGGGTGTGGTTTCGCACCGTGGTGGCCGGCCACTGGCGGGCCACCATGACGATCTCATCGGCGTCGCTGATCAGCACGTCCGCGTGGTAGGTGGTCCGGAAGCGCAGCGGACCGGCCGCCAACCGATCGTTGATCGTGTAGCTGGCCTGGGCGCCGGGCCGGGTTGGCACCCGGCGAACCCGGACGATCAGCGGATGCAGCTCGCCCTGCCGGGTCAGGTCGCTGAGCAACGCCGCCGCCTGGGCGGGTGAGCACCGGGCCTGGACGGTGTAGCTGAAGGTATCGCTGCTGAGCACACCGTCTCCCGCCGTCGGTTGTCGCCCGATCGTCCCGTACCGATGTCTGGCTGGCAACGCCCCGGGCTCTCCGCGCCGCGCCGGACCGGGCCGATGCGACGACCTGCCACCACCTGCGCCATTAAGGTCGGTTAGTGCGAAATCTTCCGAAAGTGCCGGAGGGCGGCCAGCATGAACGGCGACGACCGATGAGTGGGCACGTGATGGTCTTCGCGCCCACCCCGCAGCTGACGGTGACTGTGGACCAGCCCAACGACCACCCCGAGCTGCACCTGCACCCTGGCGGGCAGGGCGTCTGGCAGGCCCGGATGGTGATCTCCCTCGGTGTCGACGTGGTGCTCTGCGCCGCCCTCGGCGGTGAGATCGGCCAGGTGCTGGAGCCGCTGCTGGTCAGCGAGGGCGTCGACCTGAAGGTGGTGGTCCGTGACTCCGGCAGCGGCGGGTACGTGCACGATCGGCGCGAGGGCTCCCGGCAGGAGATCGCCGACGTGCCCGGGCAGCCGCTGAGTCGGCACGAGATCGACGAGCTGTACAACCTCGCCCTCGGCGAGGGCCTGCGGGCCTCGGTGAGCATCCTCAGTGGGCCGAACGAACCGTGGCTCGTACCGGCCGACCTGTACCGGCGCTTCGCCGCCGACCTCGGTGCGAACGGCGGGCGGGTGGTGGTCGACCTCTCCGGCGATCACCTCGGTTCGGTGCTGGAGAGCGGGGTGTTCTTCCTCAAGGTGAGTCACGAGGAGTTGATCCGCGACGGCCGCGCCCGCAGCGACGACACCGAGGAACTGACCCGGGCCATGTACGAGTTGCATGCGGGCGGCGCTGAGACGGTGGTGGTGAGCCGTGCCGACCAGCCGGCGTTGGCGCTCATCGACGGGGAGCTGTTCCAGGTCGAGATGCCCCGGCTGGAGGCCGCCGACCCACGCGGCGCGGGCGATTCGATGACGGCCGGGGTGGCGGCCGTCGTGGCCAGGGGCGGGGACATTCGGACCGCCATCCGCACCGGCGCCGCCGCTGGCGCGCTGAACGTGACCCGGCACGGCCTGGGCACCGGGCGGCTGGACTCGATCACCGGCCTGGTGGACCGGGTCCGGCTGGTGCCGGCGGACAGCCGGCAACAGGAGCGGACCACCCCTGACGAGTTGGCCGGCCGGGTGGTCGAGCGATGACGGTGCGGGTGTTGATCACCAACGACGACGGGATCGCCGCGCCGGGGATCCAGGCGCTCGCCTGGGCTGCCCAGCAGCGGGGCCTGGACGTCGTGGTGGCCGCGCCGATGGAGGAGGCGAGCGGCACCAGCGCCGCGATGAGCGCCATGGAGCGCGACGGGCGGGTCGTCGTGAACGACCACCCGCTGCCGGACCTGGCGGGTGTGCCGGCGTACGGGGTCGCCGGGTCCCCGGGGTTCATCACGCTGATCGCCCTGCACGGGGCGTTCGGCCCACCGCCGTCGGTGGTGCTCTCCGGCGTCAACCGGGGCGCCAACGCCGGCCGGGCTGTGCTGCACTCCGGGACCGTTGGCGCAGCGTTCACCGCCGCCACCAACGGCTGCCGGGCGATGGCGGTCTCCCTGGACGTGCTCTCCGCCGGCGAGGCGACGGCCGCGAGCGGTGGCGCCGCCGTGGACGCCGCCGCCCGGGTACGCGACGCCGAGCGGCACTGGGGCACCGCCGCGCGGGTCGCCCTGGACCTGCTCCCCCGCTTGACCTCCGCGCCCATGGAGAGCGTGCTCAACGTGAACACTCCGGACCTGCCGCACGGGCAACTGCGCGGGGTGCGGCGCGGCACCCTGGCCAGCTTCGGTCAGGTGCAGATGACTGTGGCCGAATCCGGCCACGGGTTCGTCCGTACCTCGCTGGAGGAGCCAGGGCAGGCCGCACAGCCGGGCACGGACGTGGCGCTGCTGGCCGCCGGGTACGCGTCGGTGACGGCCATCCGAGCGGTCAGCGAGGCGACCGACATCGACCTGACCGGCTTGGACGAACAGCCCTGACGGGACGGCCCGCGCGCTCAGGCGCCGGGCAGCACCTCGGGGGTGGCGGCACCGGCGAAGTAGGGCTCCGGGGCGCCGAAGAGACCGAGCAGGCCGGTCACCCAGAGCTGTCGGTGCACGAACCGGCTCGGCTCGGTGACCACCAGCTTGACGTCGCTGACCTCGGCTGTCTGGAAGCCGGCGACCATGGCGCTGATGCCGACCGAGTCGATGAAGGTGACCAACCTCATGTTGAGTTCGATGCGCAGAGGGCGGCCCTTGGCCAGCACCTCAGCGATCGCTTCGCGCACCTCGTACGCTGTGTCGACGTCGATCTCACCCCGTGGGGCGATCTCCACGACACCACCGGACAGGACCGACTTCACGATCGACAGGCTCACGCGAGCACCTCCACCCGCCCGTCCCCCGGGCGCCTCATCAGTACGCGGGCCGCGACCGAGAGTATTCCTCCGACGGCCTCGGTCGCCACCCCTCGGGATGAGCAATTCGCGGATCCGGGCCCACAAAGGCACCCATATCCGTACTTTTCAGCATCTGATTACTCAAGACTTTTCGTTATCTGACCATCGACGATCGGTCGTGACCGGCCCGCCGCCGAACCAGGGTAGCGGTCCGGACCCGGCGCGCCCGACAACCGGCCCATGACGTACGCCTGCCCCGTGTGCCGTCGGCGTGTCGCCCACCCCCGGCCGGCGCGACCCGCGCCCCCGGTTGCCGACGCGCCCTAGCATCGGCCGGGACACCACCGCGACGGAGAGGATCTTCGATGATCAAGCGACTTGCCGGGCTGGCCGGCGTCGGTGTTCTGCTCGCCCTCGTCCTGGCCTGCGGTTTCGGTGGCGGAGACGACGATGACGACGATGACGACGACTTCGCCAGAGGTGTCGCCGTGTCAGCGGTGCGCTGATTCGGTCGCGCACCCGCCTACCGGTGCGCCGCGGAGGTCGGGGTTTGCGTCCGGCTGACGCGGGGCACTGCGGGATAGGCGACACCGTGACGCGCTGGAAAGACGCCGAAGTCCGAAGTGGCCGGCGGCTTCGGCACCCGAGGAGGTAACCACGATGTTCGGAACCAACCTGCTGGACCGCCGCAGCAAGCCGGAGCGGATCGCGGACCAGGCCTGGGAGCACCTGCTCTCAGCCGTCAGCTACGCCGGAGACAGTGTGCGGGACACCGCCCGCTCGGCCCGCCAGAACAGCAGCGATCTCGCCGACGGGGCTGGTGACCTGGTGGGATCCGCCGCCGAGGAGGCGCGACGCCGCGCCTCGCTGGCCTTCGACGCGCTCGCCGGCCGTCAGCCGGCACTGCCCTGGACGCTCCTGATCGGCGCCGCGCTCGTCGGCGCGGCGGTCGGCTGGGCCGTCGGCTCCGCCGCACGGGCCGCCGGCAGCCGGGACGACAGTGCCGTCGACGACGTGGAGTTCGTCGACGTCGACCGCCCGAACTCCCCCGCCGTCTGAACGACAGCGCCACCACGGGCCCCGATCGACTCAGGTCGAGCGGGGCCCGGCGTGGTGTCGGGGTGGACCGGTCCGCCGGGTGCCGGACCCCTCAGGCGGCCCGGCGGACCGGTGTTTCGTGGTGATCCGGGGTCCCGCCCCGGATCACCCGCTCAGCGGCTCGTGCAGGTGATGGCGGCCGGGGGCGTGTTGCTACCGGCCCACGAGCCGAGGAAGCCGGCGGTGGTGCTGGCCCCGGCGGCGAGCGCGCCGTTCCAGCCCGTGTCCCGGACCGACACGGCGGCCCCGGTCTGGGTGTGGGTGCCGCCCCAGAGCTGGTTGATCCGCTGGCCGTCGGTAAAGGTCCAGCTCAGGGTCCAACCGGCGATGGGGGCGCTTCCGGCGTTGCGGACCACCAGCTCGGCCTGGAAACCGCCGGACCAGGATCCGGTCACCCGGTAGGTCGCCGCGCAACCGGCGGACGGCGGCGGCGTCGTCGGGGGCGGCGTCGTCGGCGGTGGCGTGGTCGGCGGTGGGGTCGTCGGGGGTGGGGTCGTCGGCGGTGGCGTCGTCGGAGGTGGCGTGGTCGGGGGCTCGCCGCCGGTGCGGTCGGCGACCAGGATGCCGCGACCGTTGGTGCCGAGGTAGACCCGACCGTAGACACGAGGGTCTCCGGTCAGCGCCTCGGTCGGATTGCCGTACTGGTGGCGGTCGTCGTTGACGCGTACCCAGGTCGCGCCGGTGTCGTCGGAGCGGTGCACGCCCGGTTGACCGTTCACCGTGCCGTAGAGGAACACGGCGGGGTTGGTCCGCCCGGGTGCCGCCTTGCCGAAACCGACGTTGCCGGAGGCGCTGACGCCGTCCAGCCTGGTGAAGCTGGTGCCGGCGTTTGTGGAGCGCCACAGGCCACCCGGCCCGGCCAGCCACAACTCGCCGGCCCGGCCCGGCAGGGCCTTGAAACGTACGTCGGTGCTGGGTAGCCCGGTCGCCGCGGTCGGGGTGAAGCTGGCTCCACCGTCGGTGCTCAGGTAGAAACGCCCGCCGCTGAAGCCGTAGAACCGGGTGGGGTCGACCCGGTCGGATTCGACTGTGGCGTTCGCCGGGATGCCGGTTGACGCTGCCCAGGAGTTGCCGAAACCGACCGAGTGGACGACGCGTTGGCCCGCGTCACCGGGTGCCCAGACGAAGCGGCTGCCGTCGGCCGCGGCGGCCACCGTGCCACCGAGGTTGACGCCGGACGGTTCGGTGCCCTGGAACCAGGTGGCGCCGCCGTCGGTGGAGAAGGCGACGTGACTGTCGTTGGGCCGGTCGGCGTCGGTGAAGTTGCCGGCGCGCACCAGCACCGCGGGCTTGCTCTCGGCGTAATCGAGGCTGGTGGTGGACGTGAACACCGGCTGGGTGAACAGCATCGACGGAATCGTGTCCAGGTCGGTGTGTCGGAAGCCGCCGACGTCGCCGAGCGCGCTGATCAGGGGTGCGCCGCTGGGCGGGCTGATCAGGTCGAGGACCGCCGTTTCCTCCAGCCCTCTGACCATGGGTCGAAGGGTGAACTGGCCGCCGGTGTCCCACCGGGTCAGGTCGGTGGTGCCGTAGATGGTGGCGCCGGTGCCGTACATCATGCGGTTGGAGTCGTGCGGGTCGATCTCCACCGACTCGTTCATCCAGCCGAGCTTTGGCGAGGCCTCCGGGGGTGCCGGGTTGACACCGAAGGTCAACCAGGGCACCGAGCTGATGTCCATGGTGTAGCGGCGGGACCTCTCCGGGTAGTTGCTGAACTCCCAGATCCGCGTCCAGGTCGCCCCGCCGTCGGTGCTGCGGAAGAAGATCGCGTCCGGCCACCAGGAGACCTGGGTGGCCACCAGCAGGGTGTTCGGGCGTTGCCTGTCGATGGTCAGCCCGCTGTAGCCGAAGTAGGCGTCGGCGCTGGTGGAGGGAATCGGGCTGATCCGCGTCCAGGCACCGGTCGAACGGGTGAACTTCCAGACGTCGCCCTTGCCGCCGTCGTACGGGCCGCCGGTGTCGCTGGTGGCGATGTAGAGGTGGCCACCGACCGGGTCGACGACCCCCTTGTGGGCCAGGTAGCCGGTGGGCTGACCGGGGATGCGCGCCCAGGTGACGCCGCCGTCGGTGCTGCGGTAGACCGGGTTCTGCTTGTCCGCCACTCCCACGTAGATGGTCTGCGTGGTGGAGCCGGCGGTGCCTGTGCTCTTGTCGAAACTGACAAAGGTCAGGCCCTGGTTCTGCCCGTTGTAGCCGTTCGGGTCGCTGGGGTCGGCCCGGTAGTTGCCGACGTTGGGGAAGGCGGTGACGCGGGCCCAGGTTACGCCGTGGTCGGTGCTGCGCCACAGCCCGTTGCCGCCCTCGGCGCCGTAGTAGACGATGCTGTTCCGGTTGGGGTCGACGGCGAGCCGCTCCCCCATTCCCCGGCCCGGCATGTTGCCGCCGTTCTTGAACGGCAGCTCGGTGGCCTGCCAGGTGGCGCCCTTGTCGGCCGAGCGCAGGATCGCGCCGTTGTTCGGGTCCCAGCCGTTGGTGTACATGCCGACAGCGGCGTACACCCGGTTGGTCTGCACCGGGTCGGTGGCGATGCTGACCACGCCGTTGTAGCCCCAGCGGTCCGCGCCGACCCAGTCGAGCAGCGGCGTCCACGACTGGCTGGACTGCTCCCAGCGGTAGGCCCCGCCGATGTCCGTCCGCGCGTAGATCAGGTTCTTCTCGGTGGGGTTGAAGACGATGCCGGGCACGAAGCCGCCACCACCCACCGGAACGTTGCGCCAGGTGTACGCCTCCGCCGCGGCCGGGGCAGGGGCCGACCCGGCGGCGGTGAACGGGACCACCACGACGGCTGTGGCGGCGGCCAGCACGGACACGACAGTGCCGGCGAGACTTCTCCGCATCTGCGGTTCCTCTCGGGATGGAGCCCCGGGGGACGGGGTCGATCGCCTGGGTGACGCCGTGGCCCGGGGGACGAGCACGACGACGGGGACGGGTAGAGCTGCCCTGGCTCCACCACCCGACGCGACGGCTCCCGCGATCGAGGAACGCGATTACCGTAACCGAAATCGGCTCGCTTTGGAAGCGCTCCCATCATCGACGTTCGTCCCCGTTCCCCCAGCCGTGCCGCCCAGGTCGGGCCGCGACGTCACCCGGTCCGGGCGAGGGCGGCTCACCCGAGGCGGCGGCACCATCGCAGCACGGCGGACCTCCGGCCGCGGCCACCACACGGTCCGCCATCGGAACAGCGGAGGAGGGACAGATGGCCATCGCGGAGATCAACCGCACCGACCAGGACATCCAGTCCGCCGTTCTCGACGAGCTGACCTGGGAACCGCGGGTGCAGCCGCACGAGATCGGCGTGACTGTCGCCGAGGGCGTCGTCACCCTGACCGGCCGCGTGGACAGCTACGCCAAGAAGTGGGCCGCCGAACGGGCCACCCACCGGGTCGCCTCGGTCCGGGCGGTCGCCAACGACGTGGCCGTACAGCTCACCAACGGCACCGAGCGCGGCGACAGCGACCTGGCCGCCGCGGCCAGCCACGGGCTGGAGTGGGACGCGTTCGTGCCCATCGAGAAGCTCCAGGTCACCGTCTCGGCCGGCTGGGTGACGCTGCACGGCGACGTCGAGTGGGAGTACCAACGCCGCGCCGCCGAACGCGCTGTCGCCCGGCTGACCGGCGTACGCGGGGTGAGCAACGGCATCACCGTAAGACCGGCCACCGCGCCGGACGCCCGCGACGTGGCCGACCGGATCGTCGACGCCCTCGCCCGGGCCGGAGCGACCGAGGCCGAACGGATCAGCGTCCGGGTGCACGGCGACACCGCGATACTTGCCGGCCTGGTGCACTCGATGCCCGAACGGGCCGAGGTCGAGCAGGTGGCCTGGTCCGCGCCGGGCATCCGGGAGGTGCAGAACCACATCGCTGTCGCCCCGGGACTGCGCTGAGCGGGGGCAGGCGCCCGCTGGGCGGCCGCTGAACCACCCGGGGTGGGTGAGTCCGTCTCACCCACCCCGGGAGCAGGCTGGTGGCATGAGTGATCCGAACGGGCTGATCCAGCCGGGGCGCGCCGCGCCCGGTTTCGCACTGCCGGCCACCCCGGACGGGGCTCTGCTGGGGCCTGAGCAGTTCCGTGGCCGGCCGGTCGTGCTCGCCTTCTACCCCGCCGACTGGAGTCCGGTCTGCGGTGACCAGATGTCGCTCTACCAGTCGGCGGCACCCGTCTTCGCCCAGTACCGGGCGGTGGTGCTCGGCCTGTCGGTCGACAGCATCTGGTCACACCGGGCCTTCGCGGAGAGCCGGGGCATCGAGTTCCCCCTGCTGGCCGACTTCGAGCCCAAGGGCGAGGTGGCCCGCAGCTACGGCGCGTACATGGCGAACGGTGAGGCGGCCCGCGCGCTGGTGGTGCTGGACCCGGCGGGGACGGTGACCTGGAGCTACCTGTCACCGCCGGACGTCAACCCCGGCGCCGACGGCATCTTCGACGCGCTGGACCAACTCGCCGCCGATCGGAAGGTGATGGCCGGATGAGCACTCCACTGCAGGTCACCGCCCGACTTCGAGATCCGGTGACCACCGACGACCACATCCGGGGGCCGGCCGACGCGGCGGTGACCATCGTCGAGTACGGCGACTTCCAGTGCCAGTTCTGCGGTGCCGCGTACCCGAACCTGCACGAGTTGCTGCGGCAGCGGGCCGACACCGTACGGCTGGTCTACCGCTACTTCCCGATCGCCAACGTGCACCCCTACGCCGAACGGGCCGCAGAGACAGCCGAGGCCGCCGGGGTCCGGGGCCGGTTCTGGGAGATGCACGACTGGCTCTACGAGCATCAGGACCAGCTCGACCCGGTGCACCTCTCGCTCGGCGTCGAGCAGGTCGGGTTGCCGCCGGACGAGTTGAACGCCGAGGTGGAGAACCGTGCGCACGCGGACCGGGTGCGTCGGGACTTCGTGGGGGGCATCCGCAGCGGGGTGAACGGCACCCCGACCCTGTTCGTGAACGGCATCAGGCACGACGGCGGGTACGACCTGCCCGACCTGCTGACTGCGGCGGACGCGGCCGCCAACGCCTGACCCCACTCAGATCAGCCGCAACTCGCGCGCCCGCCGGACCGCCTCGCGCCGGCGGGTCGCGTCGAGTTTGCGGTAGATGTTGCGGACGTGGGTCTTCACCGTGTTCACCGAGAGGGACAACTCGCTGGCGATCTCCACGTTGGACAGGATGCTCTGCAGGTAACGCAGGATGGTCAGCTCCCGCTCGGTGAGCGGCTCGTCGAGTACGCCCCTCGGCCCGGCGGCCGGACCGTCGGCATCCTGTCCCGCGCCCCGCACCAGGTCACTGACCAGCGTGAAGTGGGCGGTGCCCGCGTCCAGGTGCACGGCCAGCAGGTCCCGCACCTGTGGTTCGGCGCGGGTGAAGACCCGGCGGCAGCCCTGCGGGCCGGCCAGGTCCAACGTCTGCTCCAGGATCCGACCGGCCCGACGCCCGTCCCCGGCGCGCTGGGCCAGCACCGCGTCGAGCAGACCGGCGTCCAGGCGTACCGGTAGCGGCCAGGCGGTGGCGGCCGGCGCCTGCCAGTCCGGCAGGGTCCGCTCGGCGGTGGCGGCGTCGCCGGCCCGCAGCTGCACCTTCGCCAACGTCACAGCGAGCACCGGGTCGGCCCCCTCGTCGGTGGCACCGGCCAGCAGGTCTCGGGCGGAGTCCAGGTCGCCGCGCGCGGCCCGCAGGTCGGCCTCGGCGGCCCGCAGCAGCCCGGTCAGCTCGTCGGCGGACGGCCGGTCGGCCAGCGCCTCCCGGGCTCGGACGAGCAGCCGCTGACCGGTCGCCGGATCGCCGGAGTCGCGGCGTAGCTGCGCCCGGCACAGCGCGGCCACCGCCGCCGCCACCGGTTCGTCGCAGGCGGCAGCCGGCCAGTCGACGCCCGCCTCAGCGTCGCCGGGCCAGCCGCCGGCCACGTCGAGCCCCGGGAGGGCGAGGGCGAGGTTCGCCGTGGCCTCCTCGGGCTGGTCGCGCAGCAGCGCCACAACGGCGAGAGCCAGGTACGCGTGGGCGCAGTCGAGCCGACAGGACCAGCCCCGACACTGCGGCATGCCGAGCGCGTCCCTGGCCGCCTGCTCGGCTGAGCGCAGCTCGCCGCGCACGGCGAGCAGCAGCGCGGCGCGGCTCGCGGCGACCAGCTCGGTACGTGGCCGGCCGGCTTCCCGAGCGGCCGCCCGGGCCCGCACGAACCGGGCGGTCGGCAGCGCCCCGTCGGCCAACTCGACCAGCCCCAGCGCGGTGCCCGTGAACGCCCGCAGGTCCAGGTCGTCGGCTGCGGCGCCGCCACCTGCCGTCGGGGCGGAACCGGTCACCCCGGTCGGCAGCCGGGTCGGCGTGGCTTCCACGGGGCGGGTGCGCAGCAGGCGAGCGGCGGCGGCCCGGACCTCGACACGGTCGTCGGCGAGCCGGGCCACTGTCAGCTCCAGCGAGGTGACCAACCGCAGGAACCGGTCCCGGCGCGGCACCGGCAGGCCGGTGGCGTGTTCGGCGGCGGCACGCAGGTGACCGGTGGCGGCCGGCAGGTCACCGGCGTACGCGCGCTCGGCGGCGCAGGCCAACGCCACCTCCGGGTCGGCGCGGATCACCTCCGCAGGCGGCGGCGTGGGCGCCGAGGCGTGCACCGGGCCCCGGTCGTAGCGGGTCAGCTCCGGCCAGTGCGCGACGAACAGGTCACCGGCCAGGTCCCAGCGGCCGGCGGCCAGGGCGTGCCGCAGAGCATCGGCGGGCCGGCCGTCACCCGCGTACCAGTCGGCGGACCGGACGTGCAGCTCGCGCAGCTCGTCGGCGGGCAACCGGGCCAGGTCGGCGCGGAGCAGGTCGGCGAGGAGTGACTCGCACCGGTACCAGGGTGGCCGGGTGTCCTCCCGGTGCAGCAGACCACCGGTCCCGGCCAGGTCGGCCAGCACCTGCCCGGCGTCGGCGCGGCCGGTCAACGCCTCGGCCAGGTCGGCGCAGACGGCGTCGACGACTGCGGTACGGCGCAGAAGGTCCTCCTCGGCCGGGTCGAGCGTCGCCAGCACCTCCTCGCGCAGGTAGCCGGCGATCTCCGGCTGGTCGCCGCCGAACTGCCCCACCCAGCGCTCCGGGTCGGGCTGTCCGCGTACCGCCAGTGCGGCGATGCGCAGCGCGGCCGGCCAACCGCCGGTGCGCTCCCGCAGCCGGTGCACGGCGGTCGCCGGCAGCGCGGCGGCGTGGGCGGTGAGCAGGTCGGCCACCTCGTCGTCGGTGAACGCCAGCTCGTCCGGGCCGATCTCGGTCAGCTCGCCGGCGAGGCGCAGCCGGTGCAGCGGCAGGTGCAGTCCGGCCCGCGCACCGATCACCAGACGGAGCCGCCGCCCGGCATGCCGCAGCAGGAACTCCAGGCCGGTCAACGCCGCCGGGTCGGCGACCCGGTGCAGGTCGTCCAGGATCAGCAGCACCGGCCGGTCGGCGTCGGCGAGAGTGGCGGCCAGCGCCTCCAACTGGTCGGGACGCGGCGGCCGGTCGGGCACCGGGCCGCCCTCCGTCGCCCCGGTCGCCGAGCGCAGCGCCGCGGCGAGGTACGCCCAGAGCCGGTCGGAGTCGTCGCCGGCCTCCACCGACATCCACGCCGAGACCGGGACGTCAGCCAACGAGACCGACAGGTCGCCGGAGTCCGGCACTGTCGCGCCCGGCTGCACGTCGGGTGGCGCGCCGCCCAGCCGCATCCAGGAGGCGAGCAGCGTGGTCTTGCCCCAGCCGGCCGGGGCGGCCACCAGGGTGACCGGTCCCGCGCTGCCCTCGTCCAACCGGCGCAGCAGGCGGGGCCGGGCGACCACCGGCTCCGGCGGCACTGCCGGCGTCAGCCGGGACGCCAACAGTGGTGGCCCCGGTGCCGGCTCGACCCGTACGTGATCCTGTTGCGGCACCCAGCCCCACCCCCACCACACGCTCCGCCCCCGGTCGGCGAGCGGTTACCCGGCACAAGCCGGTTCACCCCTTCCGGGCGAGCGCGCTTCACCCGGGTGCGACAGACGATCGGGGGACGTGAACCGGGAGGACGGGTGGTACCGATGGGACGGCTGGCGCGGGCGGGACCCGCCCTCGGCGGGGCGGCGCTGGCCGGGGCGGCGCGGCTGCTGCGCGTACCCCGTCGGGGTGCCCGGCGCGGCGCGGACGGCGATGCTGCCGCGCCGGCCCGGTGGGAGGTGGTGACGGTCGACCGGCCGCCGGAGCAGGTGCTGCCGGAGGGCCGCTGGCCGGAGCCGCTGCGTCGCCTCGACGGGGCGGTCGAGGTGCGGGTGCGCCCGGCGCCCGGTGACCGGGGCACCGAGCTGGCCGCGCGGCCGTTGGCCGGCGTCACCCCGCCCACCGGGCTGGCCGCGCACCTGGTCGGCGACGACCCGGGTCTGCTGGTCCGCCGGACCCTGCGCCAGATCAAGCAGCGGGTGGAGGCCGGTGAGGTGCTCCGCGCGGACCGGTCCGCGCTGGACCGCCCGGAGGTCCACGGGTGAGAGCGCTGTGTTGGGTGGCAGCCGGCGAGCTGGCCGTACGCGAGGTCCCCGACCCGGAGCTGCGCAACGAGCGTGACGTCATCGTCCGGGTTCGGCGCAGCGCCACCGGCGGGGGTGATCTGCCGCTGCTGGCCGGCCGGCACCCGCTGCTGCGGCCCGGCGACGTGCTCGGTGCGGAGTTCCTGGGCGAGGTGGTGGAGGCCGGCCCCGGGGTCCGCCGACACCGCGCCGGCGATCGGGTGGTGGTCGGCGCGAGCGTGGCCTGCGGCGGCTGCTGGTACTGCCGCCGCGGGCTGCACTCCTGCTGCGACAACGCCCATGCCGACCTGCCCAGCGCCGACCCCGACTGGGTCCGCTCCGACGCCGGCTGTTTCGGCCGGCCCCGGGCGGCGGGCGGTTTCGCTGGCGGCCACGCCGAGTACGTGCGGGTGCCGTACGCCGACGTGAGCGCCTTCCGGGTGCCGGACGCCGTCGACGACGTCCGGGCGGTGTTCGCCGCGGACGTGGCGCCGACCGGGTGGCTCGCCGCCGAGTTGGGTGCGGTACGTCAGGGCGACGTGGTGGCGATCTGGGGCGCCGGGGCGGTGGGTCAGGTGACCGCCCGGGCGGCGGTGCTGCGCGGCGCCGCCCGGGTGCTGGTGGTGGACCGGCACGAGGAGCGGTTGCGGATGGCCGAGCGGCATTCCGACGCCGAGCCGCTCGACTACCGCCGCACCGACGTCGCGGCCGAACTGCGCGACCGTAGCGGTGGGCGCGGGCCGGACGTGTGCGTGGTGGCGGTCGGCACGCCGCCGGACCGGTCGAGGGCCGACCGGTTCGGTGGCCAGCACGCCGACCGGCCGGACGCGCTGCGGGAGGCGGTGCACGCGTGTCGCAAGAGCGGCGTGGTGGTGGTGCTCGGCGGGACGGACGGGTTCGTCGACGCGTTCCCGCTGGGCGCGCTGACCGAACGGCGGCTCACGCTGCGCGGCGCCGGTCGGCCGGATCTGCGGGACGTGCCGATGCTGCTGGACCGGATGGCCCGCGGCGAGCTGCGGACCGAACACCTGGCCACCCACCGGCTGCCGTTGGCGCAGGGCCCCGAGGGGTACGCGCTGTTCCGGGACCGGGCCGACGGTTGCGTACGGGCGGTGTTCACGCCCTGACTGCCCACTGGTGATCACGTCATCGTCGGCGGTGGATGGCAGACTCCGGGGATGGCCGTGGAGCGAACGTACGACGTGGTGTTGTTCGGAGCGACCGGGTTCACCGGCGGCCTGACCGCTGAATACCTGGCCCGACACGCGCCTGCCGAGCTGCGCTGGGCGTTGGCCGGGCGCAACCCGCAGCGCCTCGCCGCCGTTCGGGACCGGCTCGCCGCGATCGACCCGAGCCTGGCCGACCTGCCGCTGCTCACCGCCGACGTGACCGACGCCGACTCCCTGCGGTCGGTGGCCCAGAGCGCCCGGGTGGTGGCCAGCACCGTCGGCCCGTACATCCACCACGGGGAGCCGCTGGTGGCGGCCTGCGCCCGGGCCGGCACCGACTACCTGGACATCACCGGCGAGCCGGAGTTCGTCGACCTCATGTACGTGCGCCACCACGCCGAGGCGACCCGCACCGGTGCCCGGCTGGTGCACGCCTGCGGCTTCGACTCCGTCCCGCACGACCTGGGTGTCTGGTTCACCGTCAAGCAGTTGCCCGCCGATGTCCCGATCACTGTGGACGGGTACGTGCGCGCCGGCGGCCGGTTCTCCGCCGGCACCTACCACTCGGCGCTCACCGCGTTCTCCCGTACCGGGCAGGCCAGCCGGGCCGCCCGGGACCGACGAGCGGTCGAGCCGCGCCCCACCGACCGGCGGGTCCGGGCGGTGCCCGGCCGGCTGGCCCGCTCGGCGGAGCTGGGCATCTGGACGGTGCCGCTGCCGACCATCGACCCGCAGGTGGTCCGCCGCTCGGCCGCGGCCCGCACGGAGTACGGCCCGGACTTCCGCTACCGGCACTTCGCCGCAGTGAAACGGCTGCCCACGGTGCTGGCCGGCGCGGCCGGGCTCGGCGCGCTGATCGGGCTGGTGAAGCTGCCGCCCAGCCGACGCTGGCTGCTCGGCCGGCTCGCGTCCGGGCAGGGGCCCACCGCCCAGCAGCGCGCGTCGTCCTGGTTCCGGGTCCGGTTCGTCGGCACCGGCGGCGGGCAGCGGGTGGTCACCGAGGTCGCCGGCGGTGACCCCGGCTACGACGAGACGGCGAAGATGCTGGCCGAGTCGGCGCTGTGCCTGGCGCTCGACGAGCTGCCGTCAATCTCCGGCCAGCTCACCCCGGTCGCCGCGATGGGTGACGCGCTGCTCGACCGGCTCGTCCGGGCCGGCCTCACCTTCCGGGTGCTCACGCAGGAGACGCGGGAGCCCGCGGCTTGACCCTCGACCGGGTCGAGGGGGCAGGATGCCCAGCGTGAGCGACCTGCACAGCATCGGCGAGCTGGCCCGGGCCAGCGGCCTGACCGTCAGCGCACTGCGCTTCTACGACTCGGCGGGGGTGCTGGAGCCGACCCTCGTCGACCCGGTGACCGGCTACCGCTGGTACACCGAGGGGCAGATCGCCCCGGCCCGGCTGGTGGCCGGGCTGCGTCGGATCGGCATGCCGGTGCCGGAGATCGCCGCCGCGGTACGCGCCGAGCCGGCAGTGGTGCACAAACTGCTCGACGCGCACCTGCGCCGGCTGGCCGACGGGCTCAGCGACGCCCGCCGCGAGGTCGACCGGCTCCGCGCCCTGGTCGACCCGGCCCCGCCGACCGCCACCACACTCCTGGTCGCCCCCGCCGCCCTGGCCGCCGCGCTCGACGCGGTGCGTTTCGCCGTCGGCGTCGACAGGGAGTTGCCGATGCTCGCCGGCGTGCTGTTCGACGTGGAGGCCGACGGCGTCCGGCTCGTCGCCACCGACCGGTACCGGCTCGCGCTGGCTCGCGCCGGGGCCGACGTCGACGGGCCGCCGGTGCGGGTGTTCGTGCCGGTGGCCCTCGTCGACCAGCTCCGGCCACTGCTCGACACCGCCGACACCTGGCCGGTACGGCTGACGGTGGCGGGCGCGGACCTGCGGGTGCGGGTGGCCGAGCGCACTGTGGCCGGCGTTGCGCTGCCGTACGACTTCCCGGACTACCACCGGCTGCTGCGCAAGTCCGTCGGTGAGCGGCCGACAGCGCGCCGGATCCCGGTGGACGTGGCCGCGCTGCGCGCCGCGCTGGCCGACCCTGCGGCCCCCACAGTCGCCCTCGACCACGACGGCACGACCCGGGAGGTCACAGTGCTCGGCGTCGACGACCAGGGCGGCCTGCGGCTGCTTCCCGCCGGTGACCTGGGCACCGACGCGCTGCGGGTCGGGGTTGACGGTCGTTACCTGCTGGACGCGCTGAACGCGGCCGGCGCTTCGCAACTGGTGCTGGAGCTGGATGGGCCGATCGCACCGCTGGCCGTACGCCGACCGGACGACGCGGACACCTACTCGGTGCTCATGCCGATCCGGCTCTGAGCCGGCGGCCAGCACTCCCCGTCCCGGGAGGAAAAGCCCGCGACGGTAGCATCTGGTGGTTCACCTGTGACCCCGGACGGAGGCGTACGGAGCAGCATGCTCGACATGGAGTTGATCCGGAAGGATCGCGAGGCGGTGGCGACCGCGCTGGCGAAGCGTCTGGATCCCGCCGAGGTCACCCGTGCCCTGGACGAGATCCAGCGGCTCGACCAGGAACGCCGCGCCCTGATCACGGAGATCGACGCCGAGCGGCAGCGCCGCAAGGCCGAGGCCCGGGCGTACGCGCAGGCGAAGCGGGCCGGTGAGGAGCCGCAGGCCGCCGCGCCGGAGGCGGAGCGTAAGCAGCTCGCCGAGTTGGAGTCCCAGCTGGACGAGGTGCAGGCCCGGCTGCGCGACGCGATGAGTGAGCTGCCCAACCTGCCCAGCGACGACGTCGTGGCCGGCGGCAAGGAAGCCAACCGGGTGGTGAAGACCTTCGGCGAGCCGCCGGTGATCGAGAAGGTCCGCGACCATGTAGAGCTGAGCCGCGCGTTGGGCCTGGTCGACTACGAGCGTGGGGTCAAGCTCGGTGGGTCCGGTTTCTGGATCTACACAGGGGTCGGCGCCCGGCTGGAGTGGGCGCTGCTCAACTACTTCGTCGACCAGCACATCAGGGCCGGTTACGAGTTCCTGCTCCCGCCGCACCTGCTGCTGGACTCGGCCGGCTTCGCCGCCGGGCAGTTCCCCAAGTTCTACGACGACGTCTACCACCTGGACTCGGCGTCCGCCCCGCGTGGCCAGTTCCTGCTGCCCACGTCGGAGACGGCGATCCTCGGCGCGTACCAGGACGAGATCCTGGAGACCCCGACGCTGCCGCTGAAGGCGTTCGCGTACACCCCGTGTTACCGGCGGGAGTCGGCCGGCTCGCACTCGGACGAGCGCGGCACGGTGCGGGGGCACCAGTTCAACAAGGTGGAGATCTTCCAGTTCACCCTGCCGGAGCAGGCCGACGCGGCGCTGGAGGAGATGCTCGCCCACGCCGAGAGCCTGGTCGAGGGGCTGGGTCTGCACTACCAGCGCACGCTGCTCTCGGCCGGCGACGCCAGCGCCTCGATGAAGAAGACCCTCGACATCGAGGTGTGGATGCCGAGCACCGGCAAGTACAAGGAGGTGTCGTCGGTCTCCTGGGCCGGCGACTACCAGGCTCGTCGGGCGGCCATCCGTTACCGCGAGCCGGGCGGCAAGCAGACGCGCTTCGTGCACACCCTCAACGGCTCGGCGCTGGCAACGAGCCGGCTCTTCCCGGCGATCCTGGAGCAGTACCAGCAGGCCGACGGCAGCGTCCTGATCCCCAAGGTCCTCCAGGACCGCCTAGGCACCGACCGTCTGACCCCCCTGCGCTGAATCAGTCGGCGGCGGGGCTGGTGCGATCCGCACCAGCCCCGCCGTCGTCGTTTCGGGCCACGGGTGTCAGACCGTGGTCGATCCCGACGGTTCAGGCACCGAACACCTCCGCGTGGGTCAGCCGGGCGTCACCGGGCCGCCAGTCAGCGACCGTGATCGCCACGTACCGCCCGGAGGACGTGGTCGTGACCGTGGTCTCGGGTTTCGGCTTCGCAACCGAGGCGACCGTCACGTAGCCGAGCCCGTCGGCCGAGGTGGCTACGGTGACCGGCCGTCGCCGACCGGGAGTCCAGGTCAGTCGGACCGAGGCCAGATCCCGCAGCGATCCGAGGTCGATCACCATTCGGCCGTTCGGGCCGGGTTGCCAGGCGGTCCCCGGGTCGCCGTCGACGGCGGCCGACGGGTCGGTCATGCCGGCCGGGAGCGGTGACGTCGGGTAGATCGTCCGGGACCGGGCCAGGTCGTTGGTCGGCGTCACCGTCGCACCCGCGAACGTGACGTCCTTGCGGTGTCCGGCGGGGACCGTCACCCGCTGTCGGGCGCCGCCGGCCGCAGATTCCACCTGCACCTTCACGATGTGCCCGGCGGGCGCGGTGACTCGCAGGTGGTGCGAGTCGGTGACGTCGAAGCGGGTACCGGCGGGGATCGCCTTCTCCGGCTGTGCCGCGGTCACGGTGAACCGGGGCGGCTCGACGCGTGCGCTCGCGGCGGCAAGGTCGACCTGGTAGGTGCTGGTCCCCGATCCGGTGACCTGGCTTCCGTGGTAGAGCCGCAGCGTGGCGTACTGCGACAGGGTGACGGCCGCCCCCGTGATGTCGTCGCCGGACAGGTTGAACAGGCTGAGGTATCCGTCCGCGTCACTCACCCGCAACGCCTCCGGACCACCGCTGGGCAGGGTTCGAGACGCCGCGGCGGCCAGGGCCGACCTGCTCGCGCCCGCGTACCCCTCGATGACCAGCCGGGTGCTGCCGGTGGCCGGTCCGCTGGACAGGGTGACCGTGGTGGCGGTCACGGTGATCGGATTCTGGGCGTTGTGGACCACCAGCCCTGCTCGTCCGTCGACGTCCAGCCAGGAGCCGGCGATGGTCGGGCTGTCCGGCACCACCGCCGCGTCGCTCCAGTCGGTGCCGTCCAGAGAGGTCTGGATGACGTAGCGGGTGCCGTACGCGGCCTCCCAGTCCAGGCGTACGCCGCTGATGTCGATCGGCTCGCCGAGGTCGACGGCGAGCCAACTGTCCGCGCGTGCGCGTTCCTCCCGGGCGACCGCCCAGCGGGTGCCGGGGTTGCCGTCGGTCGCGCGCGCCGCCGGGTAGGCGGGGTCGGCGGACGAGGCCGTGGTGGGCCGGCCGGTGGCGTGGTCGACCCCACCGGCGTCGAGCACGGCGAAGGCGAACAGCGAGTAGCCGTACTGGGTGGCGGGGGTTCGGCCGAGCATCCGCACGTACCGGGCCGGACGAGGCGCGAAGCTGATCTGGTCGGTTCCGCCGTCGCCGACGCCCGATTGCCCGGTCAGGGTGACCGACCCCTGTTCGCCGGTGAAGGTACGGGTGCCGGTGAGCCCGGGTACGCCGGGCATGTCCAGATTGAACAGGGTGAGCGTGCCCTCGTCGGCACCGGTGCCGGTGGTGGCGTACACGACCGTGCCGGTGGGCAGCGTGACGTATCCGGCGGTGCCGCCGGCGACGCGGAGCACGGTCGCCGTGGCGTCGACACCGTCCCGGGCCACTGTGTACGCGGCGGAGGTGCGACCGAGGACCGGCGCGGACTGCCTCGGCAGCAGCGAGGCGGCCCGGGTGTCGAACAACCAGTTGTCGTGGGCGGGCGCCCACTGGAACGAGACGAATCCGGTCTTGCTGACCGCCGCGGCGAAGGCGGTCGCGCTCTGGTGGGCGGTCAGCCCGGCCTGCTCCCCGAAGTCCCTGGTGCCCGCCGCCGCCGTGAAGAACGCGGTGCTGGCGACCGGCTCGACCACGCTGCCGTTGGCCGCCCGCCAGGAGTGGAAGAGGTAACTGATGGCGACTTCGGCCCGGGCCTCGGGCTCGTACTTCGGCTCGCCGCTGAACTTGGTGAGCCGATTCTCGGGCGGGTAGTTCAGGTAGGGCATGAGCCGGTCGGCGAGGTCCGCCTCGGCGCGGGCGGCGTGCCGGTCGCCCTGGACCTGCGCGAGGAAGGCGAGCGGCAGGACGTCACGGCCGTACAGGTGGTAGCGGTCCGCCACCATCGGCATGAAGGGTTCGCCGGCATCGCTGGCCAGCAGCCGCATGGTCCGCCACAGCTGGTCGCCGCTGGGCTGCCGGGAAAGTGCCTCGGGGAGCGGTTGGCCGGCGGCCAGGAAGTGCGCCGCGGTACGACCCGCGGTGCGCCACAGCTCTTCCTGGTAGTGCGGGCCGAAGGAGCCGTGGTTCTCGACCAGGAACGTGTCGTGGATGTTGTGGGCGGTGTTCCAGTCCGCGACCGCCCGCCCGTCGACGACGGTGGGGTTGGCGCGGTCGGCGGCCGGTAGTCCACTCGCGTTCAGCGTCCACATCGAGAACCGCTCACGCCACGCCGCGGCTGCGGGGTCGTCCGGCGCCCAGGCCAGGCCGGGCGCGATCGCCTGGGCGTAGACCCCCATCTCCTCGAGCTTGGTGTCACCGATCCAGCCACCGGTGAGGCCGTTCGGCGTCCAACTACCACTCAGCGGGTCGTTACCGGTGCCGAGGGAATGGGCGTACGCGGCCTGCCCGCGGGCGATGCGGTCAACGTTGGTGCGGGTCACCTCGTCCAGTTCGGACCACAGCAGTCGGGCGGCCAGGACAAAGTACAGCTCGAAGGTGCTGTCCCAGAAGAGCTGTCGGCCCCATTCGGTGCCGCCGGCGAGCCGGTTGGTGGCCGCGAATCGGCGGATGGTGGCGACGGTACGGGCGTGCAGCGTGTCCCGGTCGACGCCTGCGGCCGCCGGGTCGTACCCGGGCGAGGTGAGCAGGACCGCGTTACCGAGGACGACCGCGAACCTGAAGTCCGCGAGGCGGTATGCGTTGATCGCCGGATCCCATTGCTCCTCGGCCCATCGGGTGTGGGCGAGCAGCAGCGCGTGGTAGGTCTTGGCAACCGGGCCGATGGCGGCAGCCGGTGACGTGGTGGCGGATGGCGCGGCCTGGGCGGCGGCGGGTCGGGCGATGGCGAGTCCAGCGCCGATGGCGCTGCCAAGGATGAGGAGCCGCCGCCTGCTCAACTCGAATTCGGATATACGCATGGTGGTCCTTCGGTGTGACAACGTTGTCAGACAGACTCTGACGATCGTTTCCGGATGTCAAGGCCACGTCGTTGCCTCACGGCTTCGGCCGGCGGGGGTTCCGGTACCGCAAGACACCCCGCCCTTCCGGCCGTCGATCATGAAGTTATTGCCCGTCGCCTCCGCGTGTCGTGGCAATAACTTCATGATCAACAGGGCGGGGGCGGGGGTGGGGGCGGCGGGGGTGGGTCAGGGTTGCTGTTAGCAGGAGGGCTGCCAGGGCGGCTAGGAGCGGGGCTGGGCCGATGGTGTCTAGGGCGGTGGCCAGTGTGTGTTGTAGCTGGGACGCCGCTCGGATGACCGGGTCGTGCAGCGCGTCGCGCTGGCCGGCGGCCAGGCGTAGCTCGTACCAGCCGTACCAGGCGACGTAACCGCCGGCGACCAGCAACACCAGGCCACTGAGGCGGGGCACCAGCGCGCCGACGACGCGCAGCCGGGCCACCAGGCCGTCGCGCAGCAACGCCACCCCGAGCGCGGCGACAGCTACCACCAGACCCATCCCGAGGGCGTACGCACCGAACAGCGCCAACCCCCGACCGGTCGAGCCGGCCTGGAGGCTGGTCACCACGATGGCCAGGAACGGCGCGATGGCGCAGCCGAGCGACGCCAGCGCGTACACCGCGCCGAAGAGCGCCATCGACGGCCAGGACCGGGTCAGCCGGGGCGCCCGGGCGGACCAGCCGGGGGCGGGCAGCCGCCGACCGGCGAGCAACCAGCAGCCGGCCACCACCAGCAGCACGCCGAGCGCCACTGTCAGCCACGGCAGCCGGGGCCGCAACCAGCCGGCCAGCGGCGCGAGCGCCAGGCCGAACGCGCCGAACACCAGCACGTACCCCACTGTCAGCCCGGCCGCCGCGGTGAGCGCGCGGCCGACCGCGCCGCGGGTGTCCGACTTCCCGGCGACCAACAGCGAGAGGTACGCGGGCAGCAACGCGAAGCCGCACGGGTTGACAGCGCCGAGCATGCCGGCGGTCAGCGCGAGCAGCAGTGTGGCGGTCACGCCCCGGCCAGTGCGGTGACCTTGGCGGTGAGCGCCTCACCGTCGAGGAAGCCGTGGTGGACGACAGCGCCGTTCCGGTCGATGATCACGAAGATGCTCTGCTCGGTCACCTTGAACCGCTTCCAGAGCGCGCCAGTGGTGTCCGCGATCTGCGGCGCTGCGCCGAGGTCGAACTCGGTGACGAACTCCTTCATGGCCTTCCGCTCGCCCAGCCCGGCGACGCCGATGATCGGCACGGTGTCCCGGTACCGGGGTTCGATCTCGGCCACCGTCCAGGCCTGGCTGGCGCAGGTGGCGCACCACGGCGCCCAGAACCACAGCACCACCGGTTTGCCGGCGAGCTGTGCCGCGTCGAACACGGCCCCACCGAGCGTGGTCCCGGTGAAGCGCAGCACGTCCGGGACCTGCGCCGGGGCGGCAGGTGGTCCGTCGGTCGGCGCGTCGGTCGGCGTGGGCTCGACGCCGGTCGAGGCCGGGGCCGATCCGGCGGCGGCGGGCCCACCCGGCGCGGTCCCGGTACAGGCGGCACCACCGAACAGGGCCACCACTAGCACGCCGACGGTGGCGGCACCGCGAAGCCGCCCGACCCCTGCCCACGCCCTGCTGATCCGCATCCGCTTCTCCGTTCCGGTCCGGAAGGGACCCCTGCTGGGCCTGACGCTTCGCTATTCAGCCTTGGCGAGTCGGAGAGCCAGCTCCGGGCAGACCTTGACCGCCTTCAGCGCGCCCTCGCGCAGCCAGGTCGGCACGGGGGTGGCCGGGAAGGCGGGGTATCCGTTCGCGTCGAGCCGGATGAAGTCCGGTACGACGTGCGCGCAGAGACCGTGCCCGTCGCAGCGGGACCAGTCCAGGGTGAGCTTCTGCGGGTTCGCGTCGGGTGCTCCCGGCAGCCCCATCACGCCCTTGACCCGTCGGCCACAGCCGTCGCCGGTGCTGTGCAGCCGCAGGTCCTCGGCGAAGACCTCGATCGCGGAGAGCGCGAACCGGGCGGTGCCGTCGGGGTGGCTGCACGCGCCCCGGCCCCGCACCTCACCGGCGGCGGCGCGCACCACGTCCGCCGGTTGGCTGCCGGCGACGGCCAGGTCCACCGCGCGGGCCAGGTCGGGCAGGCCCATCTTGCACGGCCCGCACTGACCGGCGGACTCGCCGGCCAGGTAGCGCACCACCTGGGCGGCTTCACCGAGCGGGCAGGTGTCGACACCGAGCGGGACGATGATGCCCGCGCCGAGGGTGCCGCCGACGGCGGCCAGCCCCTTGCGGGAGACCTCGGCCTTCTCCGCCGCCTCCGGGGTGATCCACTTGCCGTGGTAGCCGCCCATCAGGATGCCCTGGACGTCCGGCACCTCGCAGAGATCGAGGACGTCGCGCAGCGGCATACCGGCTGTGCACTCGACCACCGCCGGTCGGCCCGCCGCACCGGTCACCGTGAGCAGCACGGTCCCCGGCTCGTCGTCGGTGCCGAGCGCCGCGTACTCGTACGGGCCCAGTCGGGCACCGATGGCGAGCTGCGCGAACGTCTCGGCGTTGGACAGCAGGGTGGGCAGGCCGCTGACCCCCGAGTCGCTGGAGCGTTTCTTGGTGCCCGGCGGGATGTGCGGCAGACCGTTGATCCCGTTGACAAGTGCGCCGCCCTCACCGGAGATGAACCGGTGCGGCACCGTGACGATCGTCGTCTGCACCGGCATCCGGCGCTCGTCGAGGGCCTCCATCAGCGAGTCCCGGCCGACCCCGTCGTCCGCCACGCCGATCACGATCTCGTCGGCGTCCAGGGCGTACGCGGCCAGCGCCGCCCCGTCCAGGATCAGGTGCGGGGCGCGGGTCAGCAGCACCTTGTCCTTCCAGCTGGCCGGCTCCCCCTCGGTGGCGTTGACGACCACCACGGCGGCGAGGTCCTGCCGCTCGCAGGACTCCAGCACCGCGCGCAGTTTGCGGGCGAACGGGAAACCAGCTCCGCCCTTGCCCTTGAGCTGCATTCCCTCGGCGAGCTGGAGCAGCTGCGCCGGCTCCATCGGGCCGATCGGTCCGTGCACCTCCTCGTGCGCGAGCAGGTCGAGTCGGCCGTACTCGGCGAAGCCGGCGGTGAGCCGGGGCTCGCCCACGCAGGCGACCGGTGGCACGGCGGTCCGCATCACTTCGCCTCACCCCGCAGCCCGGCCCAGTACGCCCCGTCCACAGCGTCGGCGCTGGCCTTGCGACGCTTGGACTTGCCCTCGCCGGCTGCCCGTCGAGCACGGCGGGACGCCAGGTCGACGAGGGTCGGGGTGTCGTCGACGGGCGGCGCCACCTCGTCCGGCACGTACCGGGCCGGCGGACGCCAGTAGTCCGGCTCCTCGGGCAGGTCGTCCTCGGCGCTGTGCCGGCCGCTGCCGCTGCGCGGCGCCGACGAGATCGGGCTGCCGGAGATCGGGCCGGCGGAGATCGGCTCGACGGAGATGGGGCTGGCGGAGATGGGCTCGTCGGCCTGCCACCGGCGTGGACTGTCCCACGGCTCCTCGGCCTCGCCGAGGGTCGGCTGCGGCGGCGCCGAGTAACGGCTGCCGTCGTCCTCGCTGCGGGACCGGCGACGGGACCGCTCAGAGGTCTGCTCGTCGGCGCGTCGCCGGCCGGTCGGCACTGCCTCGTCGCGGGTGCGGGAGCCGCGCCGCCGGGTCACCGGCTCCAACTCCTCCTCGTCGCGTCGGCGGGTGCCGGTGTCCTCCACGCTGCGACGGGCCGATCGGCTGGTGGTGCTCTCCTCGGCACGCCGGCTGCGCGAGGACCGTTCGGTGTCGCGGCGGGCTGCCGGCTCCTCCTCCCGCCGACGTCGGCTGGGCCGGGTCGGCTCGACGAGCGAACCGGGCTCGGGCACCACCGGGACGGTGAACCGTTCGGGGTCCCGTCGCGCGGCAGGCGCGGCCCAGGTGGCGGTGGTGGTTTCCGCCCAGGCGGGACGCTTGTCGGCGGCCTTGCTGCGCCGACCCAACCCGGCCAGCAGCGATCGGGCGGTCTTCGCCTCCTCGGCCCGGCCGGCCATCACCGCGTTGCGCACCGATGCCTGGTGCTGCTCGCGGCTGCGCCGACCGATGGTGACCGAGAACCGGACCAGCAGGGCCAGCACCACCAGCAGGAGGCAGCCGCCGTAGCTGAACATCACCCAGGGCGCTGCGGCCCGACCGGCGTTGAGGCCGTGCACGATGGCGAACGGCCAGGCCACGTAGGCGGTGGAGTGCAACGTGCGCCACAGCCACTTCGGACCGACGCCGGCGAAGCGGGCCCGGATGATGCCGGTCCAGATCACGCTGACCATCAGCAGCGCGGCCACAGTGCCGAGCCCGACGTAGAGCCCTCGGCCGCCGACGAACGGCACCAGCGCGTCGGTCGCCGCCGCCCGCCCGGTGGCAATCTTGGTGAGGACGTGGAAGCCGAGCCCGGCCACGCCCAGCACGCCGGTGGCCCGGTGTGCCGACTGCATCAGCACCCGGTGCGGGATGCGCAGCACCAGCCGGTCGGTGGCGAGCAGGCCCAGCATCACGGTGAGGCTCAACGCCACCAGGGACACCACCCCGGCGAAGAACTCGGTGAAGAAGAAGCCGTACGCGTACGCCTTCTGGCCGGTACCGGTCAGCATGACCGCCGCCCAGAGCGCGGCGAGCACCGACGCGATCAGCAGGGCGCTCGCCGGCCGCGACGGGGTCCGCACCCCCCGACTGCTCTCGCTGGTCCGGACGGTCGCCGCCTTCTTGTCCTGCTGTGCCCGGGCCATCTGCTCCTCGATCGTCTCGCGGCGGCGTACCACCGGCCGACCCCTGCTCCCCCATCCAGTACGGACCGGCGGGGCGCGCGGATCACCCGCCGACGGAAATTTCTGGGCGGAAATCGAACCGAGGGGCGGGGCCGTGCGTTGTACCCACCTCACCCACCGACTTGGACAGTGACGAATGTCCATGCATTGACAGTCGCTGCAACACGCTTGTAACCTTTCAGCAAATTCCAGCCAGGCTTGCAAGATTCCGGCAAGCCGGCACTCCCCCACCGCACCACCACCCCCGCTCCCGTCAGGAGTCCCCATGCACCGACGTCGACACGGCTCGGCGCTCCTCGCCCTCGGCCTGATCGCCAGCCTGCTCGTCCCCACCGCCGTGACAACACCCCCGGCCGTCGCCGCCCCCTCCGGCGGCAAGAAGGTCATCGTCCAGCTCTTCGAGTGGAACTGGCCCTCGGTGGCCAGTGAGTGCCAGAGCACCCTCGGCCCGAAGGGTTACGGCTACGTGCAGGTCTCGCCCCCGCAGGAGCACGTGCGGGGCAACCAGTGGTGGTTGGCGTACCAGCCGGTCAGCTATCGGATCGAGTCCCGCAAGGGCACCCGGGCCCAGTTCCAGTCGATGGTGAACACCTGCCACGCGGCCGGGGTCAAGGTGATCGTCGACGCGGTGATCAACCACATGTCCGGTCAGGACAACGGCGGCACCGGCTGGGCCGGCTCGTCCTACTCGCACTACGACTACCCGGGCATCTACCAGACCCAGGACTTCCACCACTGTGGGCGCAACGGCGGCGACGACATCGCCAACTACAACGACAGGTACGAGGTGCAGAACTGCGAGCTGGTCAACCTCTCGGACCTGAAGACCGAGTCGGACTACGTCCGCACGAAGATCGCCTCGTACCTCAACGACCTGCTCTCGCTCGGCGTCGACGGTTTCCGGATGGACGCCAGCAAGCACATGCCGGCCGCCGACATCGCCGCGATCAGGGGCAAGCTCTCCCGCTCGGCGCACATCGTGCAGGAGGTCATCTACGGCGCCGGCGAGCCGGTGCAGCCGACCGAGTACACCGGCAACGGTGACGTGCACGAGTTCCGCTACGGCAAGGACCTGGCCCGGGTGTTCCGCTCCGAGCGGCTGGCGTACCTGCGCAACTTCGGCGAGGGCTGGGGACACCTGCCCACCGGCCCGGCTTCGGTGTTCGTGGACAACCACGACACCCAACGCGACTCCGGTGGGGTGCTGACCTACCGCGACCGGGGCATCTACGCGCTGGCGAACGCCTTCATGCTGGCCTGGCCGTACGGCTCCCCGACCGTCATGTCCAGCTACACCTTCAGCAACCGGGACGCCGGCCCTCCGTCGGACGGCGCCAACAAGACGCTCAACACCACCTGCTACTCCGGCTGGGAGTGCGAACACCGTTGGCCGGTGATCGCCAACATGGTTGGCTTCCGCAACGCCACCGAGGGTGCCGGTGTGGCCAACTGGTACGACAACGGCAACAACCACATCGCGTTCAGCCGCAGCGGCAAGGGCTTCCTCACCGTCAACGACGAGGACGCCGCGGTGAACGGCCGTTCCTACTACACGGGGCTGCCCGCCGGTCGATACTGCGACGTCATCCACGGCACCTACGCGAACGGCACGTGCAGCGGACCGGTGATCACCGTGGACGGTAGCGGCTGGTTCGCGGCGAACGTGCCGGCGCACGACGCCGTGGCCATCCACATCGGCGCACGAATCTGATTCGGCCGGGGCCTCCGGACGGCGGGTCTCGCCGAACCGGGGGCCCCGGAGCACTCGCCACCATAGAGTGGTTTCGTGCCGTTTGACCGAAAGAATCCGTACCGTCGCCGGGGCGTCTGGGTGGCCGCCGCGATCGGCGTACCCGCGCTGCTGGTGACCTCGCTGCTGGTCGGCCAGGCCCTCACCCCCAGCTCGACGGCCCCCGACGACCGCAACGTGGTGGTAGCCGACCCCACTCCGAGCAGTGTGGAGCAGAACCCGGAGGAGCCGATCCCCCCGGCCGCACCCGCCCCAGACGGGCTGCCGGTGGTCGACTACGACCCCGCGCCCGGAGGCTTCCCCGCCGATCCGTTCACCATGGACGTCACACCGCTGACCGACGGCCTGCACCCGACCAGCCGGATCGCCGCGTACGACGCGCCCGGCGGTCGGCCGCGCGCCTTCCTCGAACCGACCATCCGCGGTGTCGAGCTGACCATGCCGATCGCCCAGCGACGCGCCGGCTGGACGGCCGTTCTGCTGCCCTCGGCAAACCGCCAGCTCGCCTGGCTGCCGCCGGGCGGGTTCGAGACGGTGCCGCTGCGCGACCAGATCGTTGTGGAACGCGCCGTCCACCGGCTCACCTGGTACCGGGCCGGCAAGGCGGTGCGCTCCTGGGAGGTCAGCCTCGGCCAGTCGGGGCAGGAGACTCCACTGGGACGGACCTTCATCCTGGGCCGCACCCCACCGCCCGAGGAGGTCTACGGCGGGGTGGACATCTACGCCCTCGGTTCGGTGCCCGACGACCCGGAGTCGGTGCCGTCCGGGCTGCGCGGCGCGCACATCGGGGTGCACACCTGGAGCCACGACGGCGAGCTGGGCGAGAACACCACGAACGGCTGCATCCGGCTGACCCGCAGCGGTCAGCGGGAACTGCTCGCCGAGGTCCGTCCCGGCAGCAGCGTCGTCGTGGTCGACAAACTGGCCACCCCACCGCCGACCGCCTGAACACCGGCGCACACCGTCACTCGCCGAGCAGCCAGCCGTTCTGCTCGGCGACCCGGATCGCGTCGGCCCGGTTGCGGGCACCGGTCTTGCCGATCGCCGCGGACAGGTGGTTGCGTACCGTGCCCTCGGAGAGGTGCAACGCCCTGGCCAGGTCGGCGACGCTGCCACCGCCCCGGGCGGTCCGCAGCACCTCGGTCTCCCGCTCGGTCAGCGGGCTGACGCCGGCGGCCAGGGTCTCCGCGGCCAGCGTCGGGTCGACCACCCTCAGGCCGGCGTGCACCCGGCGGACCGCGTCGGCGAGCTGCCGGGCCGGGGTGTCCTTGACGACGAAACCGCTCGCACCGGCCTCCATGGCCCGGCGCAGGTAGCCGGGTCGGCCGAACGTGGTCACCACCAGCACCCGGCAGGTAGGCAGCGCGGCCCGCAACGCCGCTGTGGCGGCGATCCCGTCCAGGCCGGGCATCTCAACATCCAGCAGAGCGACGTCGGGAGCGCTGCGTCGGGCCTCGGGCACCACCTCGTCGCCCCGGCCGACCTCGGCGACCACCGTCAGGTCCTCCTCCAGCGACAGCAGTGCGGCCAGTGCACCCCGGACCAGCGCCTGGTCGTCGGCGAGCAACAGCCGGATCGGCGTTGAGCCGCCGCTCATCGGGCCTCCCCCGGCGCGTGCACCCGCAACAGAAAACCGTCGCCCGCCGGCCGCCGGCCGACGGTCACCACAGCGTCCAGCCGCCGCGCCCGCTCCCGCAGGCCCACCAGCCCGTGCCCGCTCGGGTCGGGAGTGGACGGGCCACGACCGTCGTCACTGATCTCGACCCGATCCGCGTGCACCCGAATGGCGCAGCACCGCGCCCCGCTGTGCCGGACCACGTTCGTCACTCCTTCCCGTACCGCCCAGCCGAACAACCGGTCCCACTCCTCCGGCAGCTCCGGCACCTCGGCCGACACGTCAGCGGCGATGCCCGCCGCGGCCAGCGCGGAGCGGGCTCCGGCCAGCTCGGCGGCCAGGCTGACCTCGCGGTACGCCCCGACCGTCTGTCGTACGTCGGCCAGCGCGGCCCGGGCCAGCGCCTCCACCTCGGCGATCTCGGCGGCGGCCCGCTCCCTGTCGACAGTGATCAGACGCCCGGCCAACTCGGCCTTGATCGCCACCACGGTCAGCGAGTGCCCGAGGATGTCGTGCAGGTCGCGGGCGGCGCGGGACCGCTCCTCGGCGACCGCGAGCCGACCGATCTCCTGTTGGGCGGCGCGGAGTTCGCTGTTGCGCTGGGCCAACCGGGACACCCCGAACATGGCGAACGAGGCGAGCAGCACCGCGAAGACGATGCCGTTCTCCGCCTCCCACCCCGGCACCAGCCAGGACGCCAGCATGGGGGTCACCGCGCAGAGCACCACGGCGGCCAACGCCTCCCACGGCGGTAACAGGAACACCGCCGCCGCGGCCACGTAGACCAGGCAGGCCAGCCAGTCCCCCTCGGTGCCCGGGAGGCTGGCCAGGCCCACCGCGAGCAGCAGCGCCAGCCCGGCCCGCGCCCGGCCGACCGGGATCGGCACCAGCGCCTGGCGCAGCTTGCGGGCCCACTGGAACAGCAGCACGTAACCGACACTGAAGACGACAAGGGCCACCACGCCGAGGACCCGCCGCCACAGCTCCGGCTGGTGCAGCGCGGTGGCGAGCGGCACGTTGAGGAAGAACAGCCAGACGGCGGCCAGCAGCCAGCCGGTGATCCGCCAGTGGCGGCTCACCGGCCAGGGCTGCCCGGTCGAGAGGTCCATCGTGTTCACGCTAGCGGTCGCGGCCGCTCAGACCCGCGCGGTGTCCCGGCGGAACAGCCGGGCCGCGCCGACGCCGAAGAGCAGCGCCCAGACGACGAGGTTCGCTACCGCCGCCAGGCTCACCCCGTCGCCGGTCAGTGGGGCGCGGGCCAGCACGCCCATGCCGTACACCGGGGTGAACTTCGCGACCTGCTGGAGCACGTCCGGCAGCACCTCGACCGGGACGAACAGCCCGCCGAACATGGCCAGCACCGCCAGCACCGGGCCGATGATCTGCATGACGTTCTCGGCTGGCGCCAGGTAGCCGATGAAGAGACCGAACGCGGCGAAGACCAGCGAGCCGACCCAGGCGGCGAGCCCGGACAGCAGCCAGACGTACGCCGGGACGCGGACGCCGGCCACGGCACCCACCAGGAACTCGATGACCACCGCGAGCAGACCGAGGCTCATCGCGGTGATCAGCTTGGTCGCCACGTACGCCGCCGGGCGGAGCGGGGTGAGCCGCAGTTGCCGGCTCCAGCCCAGCGCCCGTTCGGTGGCGACCGCGCCACCGACGCTGGTGGTCGCCACCATTGCCGCGTAGACGGCCAGGCTGATCATGACGTACGCCGTCACCGGTCGACCGTTGTCCAGTGACTGCCCGCCCTGCGGCAGGCCGAAGATGAGGAAGAAGACGCCCGGCATGATCAGCGTGAAGGCGAGGGTGCGGCGGTTTCGCAGCACCCGGCGCAGCTCGATGAGCAGGGCGCCGGGGGCGAACCCGCCCAGCGCGGGCAGCCGACGGTCCGGCTCGATGAGAGCGGAGCGGGTGGGGGTGGAGGTGGTCATCTCAGGCTCCGGTCTGCGCTGTGGTCAGGGCGAGGAAGGCGTCCTCAAGGTTGCGGGAGGTGATCTCGACGTCCCGGGCGGCGGTCCGGGTCAGCAGGTGCCGGGCGACGGCGTCCGAGTCGCCGGTCCGCACCAGCACGCTGTCGCCGCGCACCTCCACGGCGTCCACCCCGGGCAGCGCGGCGAGCGCGGCCTGGTCGGCCCCGGGCAGTGTGGCCCGCACGGTACGGCCGGCGGCCAGGTTCTTGATCTCCGCGGTGGTGCCGTCGGCGACGATGCGCCCCTGCCGGACCAGCACGATCCGGTCGGCGTACGCGTCCGCCTCGTCGAGGTAGTGGGTGGCGAAGATGACCGTCCGTCCACGCCGGGCATCGCGGCGCAGGGCCTGCCAGAAGTCCCGCCGACCCTCGACGTCCATTCCGGTGGTCGGTTCGTCGAGCACCATCAGGTCCGGGTCGGGCAGCAGGGCCAGCGCGAAGCGCAGTCGTTGCTGCTGACCGCCCGAGCAGCGCCCGACCACCCGGTCGGCGATGTCGGTGATGCCGGCCCGCTCCAACACCTCCGCCGCCGGGCGGGTGTGTCGGTAGAAGTGGGCGGTCATGCGTACGGTCTCGCCCACTGTGAGGTCCTTGAGCAGCCCGCCGGTCTGGAGCACGGCGGCGACCCGGCCTCGGGCCACCGCGTCGTCCGGCGTGCCGCCGAGGACGCGGACGGTGCCCGTGTCCGGGCGGGACAGCCCGAGCAGCATGTCGATGGTGGTGGTCTTGCCCGCGCCGTTCGGGCCGAGGAAGGCCACCACCTCGCCGGGCTGCACCCGTAGGCTCAACCCGTCGACAGCGGTGACCGCGCCGAAGCGCTTGGTGAGGCCGTCCAACTCGACAGCCGGATGCGTACTGGTCATGCCACTGATGCTCCGGCGGCGCGTACCCCGATGCCCGGAGCGGCCGTCACCTCCCGGCCGTGACATTTGTCAGGGCAGCCGGATTCCGGACGGACACAGCGGGTAACCGCCGGGCCGAGCCGCGACACCGGGAGGACGCGATGGGTGCCACGCCGCAGGGTCAGGTCGACACCATTGTGCTGATCCACGGGCTCTGGATGACGCCCCGCAGCTGGGAGGGGTGGGCCCAGCGGTACACCGAGCGCGGCATGCACGTCATCGCCCCCGCCTGGCCCGGCATGGACCGGTCGGTGGAGGAGTTACGCGACGACCCCGGCCCGATCGCGGAGCAGAGCATGGCCACCATCGTGGCGCACTACGACCGGATCATCCGGGCGCTACCCCGACCGCCGATCATCATGGGGCACTCGTTCGGCGGCCTGTTCGCCCAGGTCCTCGCCGACCGGGGACTCGGCGCGGCGGTGGTGGGAGTGCATCCCGCGGCGGTGAAGGGCGTGCTCAAGGTGCCGCTGAGCCAACTGCGCTCAGGCTTCCCCATCCTGCGCAGCCCCGCCAACCGCGGCAAGGCAGTCCCGTTCACCCCGGACGACTTCGCCTACACCTTCGGCAACACGATGAGCCGCGAGGACTCCGACCGGGCCTGGCGGCGCTACGCCGTCCCCGGCGCCGGGCGGGTCTTCTTCGAGGGCGCGTTCGCCAACCTCGACCCGCGCTCGCCCGCCCGGGTCGACGTCGGTCGTATTGACCGGGCGCCGCTGCTGCTGATGGCCGGCGGGTCCGACCACGTGGTGCCGGCGTCGGTGGTCCGCACCAACGCCGGGCTCTACCAGAAGTCCCGTGCCCTCACCGCGTACGAGGAGTTTCCCGGCCGCTCGCACTTCACCGTCGGGCAGGACGGCTGGGAGAAGATCGCCGACTACGCGCTGGACTGGGCGCTGCGGGCGGCGGCCCTGCCCCGGGAGATGACCATCGCCAGCGAAACCCCCCGCCGCTGACCTCGGCCCGGCATCGGGCGGGCGCTCAAGACCCACTCGGGTTTCATGAAGTCGGGGCATCCCCAGCGCCAGGACAACCCGACTTCACGAAACCGGAGTGGATCATCAAGGCGACTCGGCCGGGCGCGACCACCGGGCCGTCCAGCGCCCGGGGCGTCCCGCCGGCACCGCCGACCGATCAGGCGGAGTCCCCGAGCATGCCCACGGCCTGGCGGGGTATCTCGGTGGGATGAGGGCCAGTTTCCGGCTTGGCCGGGTCGCGGGAGTGCCGGTCGGCGTCAACTGGAGCGTGCTGGTCATCTTCGCGCTGATCGCGTGGGGGTTGGCCGCGAACCAGTTCCCCCGCTCGTACCCCGATCACTCGCCGGTGGCGTACACGCTTGCCGGCCTGGCCGCGGCGGTGGTGTTCTTCGTCGGCCTGCTCGCGCACGAGGTGTCGCACGCGGTGGTGGCCAAACGCAACGGGTTGACTGTCGACGGCATCACGCTGTGGCTGTTCGGCGGCGTGGCCGAGTTGCGGGGCGAGCCGCGCGACCCGGGCGCGGAGTTGCGCATCGCGGGCGTCGGCCCGCTGGTCAGCCTGCTGATTGGGGCGTTCTTCGGTGCCATCGCGGCGCTGCTCGCGTTGGCCGGGCAGAGCGGGCTGCTGTTCGGGGCGGTGGCCTGGCTGGCCGGAATCAACGTGCTGCTGGCCATCTTCAACGTGCTGCCGGCCGCACCCCTGGACGGTGGCCGGTTGCTGCGCGCCGCGGTCTGGAAGGCCACCGGCGACCGGACCCGAGCATCAGTCGTCGCCGCCCGGGCCGGCTGGGTGCTGGGCGTGCTGCTGATCGGCCTGGGGTTGTGGCAGTTCCTGTCCGGTGTCGGTTTCGGTGGGCTCTGGTTGGCGCTGATCGGCTGGTTCCTGATCGGGGCGGCCGGGATGGAGGAGCGGCAGGCCCGCACCGGCACCGCGCTGCGCGGGATTCGGGTGGGCGATGTGATGACCCCGCAGCCGCAGACCGCCTCGGCGCAGATGACTGTCGCGGACTTCGTCGACCACTACCTGTTCGCGTACCGGCATTCGGCGCTGCCGCTGACCGAGGACGGCCGGCCGACCGGCCTGGTCACCGTCGACCGGGTGCGGGGCGTGCCGCCGGAGCGGCGGGCGTCGACCACACTGGCCGAGGTGGCCTGTCGAGCCGACGAACTGGTGCTGGCCCAGCCCGGCGAACAGCTCAACGACCTGCTCCCCCGCTTGACGGAGTGCGCCGACGGCCGCGCCCTGGTGGTGACCGACGACGGCCACCTGACCGGCATAGTCTCCCCCAGCGACATCAGCCGAGCCGTCCAACGCAGCACCCTCCGCACCCCCACCCCCTCCCGCTGACCCCCTGACCCCCCCCGCTGCCCCCCGTTGATCATGAAGTTATTGCCCCGACACGCCGCGCCGGGTGGCAATAACTTCATGATCAACGCAGGAGAAGCGGGGGGCGGGGGCGGGACGGGGGCGGGGGCTCGGTTAGCGGGGGAAGTGGCGGTTCAGGGCGTTGGTGTGGAACTTGGCCTTTGGGTCCAGGCTGGTCAGGAGGGCGGCGAAGTCGGCGTAGCGCGGGTAGCGGGCGGACAGCTCGGCCGGGTCGGTGACGAAGACCTTGCCCCAGTGCGGGCGGGGCGCGAAGGGCGCCAGGCGCTCCTCCACGGCGGCCACCACGGGGAGCACCGCCGCCGTGTCGTCGACCCAGGTGAAGTGCAGCACGAAGCTGTCCCGCCGGTAGTTCGGGCTGAGCCACAGCTCGTCGGCCGCCACAGTGCGCAGCTCGGACACCAGCAGCACCGGGGCGATCAGGTCCGCCAGGTCGTCCAGCGCGGCGAGCGCGTCGGCCGCCGCCGTCCGCGCGACGTGGTACTCGGACTGCAACTCGTCGCCGCTGCTCGGGGTGAAGCCGAGCTTGAAGTGCGGCAGCCGCTCGTGCCACGGGCCCGGCTCACCGAGCTGCGGGGTGCAGTTCTCCGCCGGCATCCCGAGCACCGGGTGCCGGGGCTGGTCGGCGGCTGTGGTGCCCAGCCAGTCCGCAGGGGGTGGCGGCTGGTCGGCCAACTGCTTGCGCCACACCTCGCGCAGCCGGGGCTCACGGAAGTCGGTGAAGACACTCACGCTGTACGCCGAGCCGAGTGCCTCGTCCAACGCCGTCCGGTCCAGGTCGAGGCGTACGTACTGGCGCAGCGCGAAGGTCGGCACGACGTCCAGCGTGACCCGGGTGACCAGGCCGAGCGCGCCGAGCCCGACCACCATGCCGGCGAACGTGTCGGTGTCGCGGTCGACCCGGAGCAGATCGCCGTCGGCGGTGACCAGTTCCAGGCCGGCGACCGCGCTGGCCAGGTTGCCGTGGGTCTGGCCGGAGCCGTGGGTGGCGGTGGCCACCGCGCCGGCCACCGAGATGTGCGGCAGTGAGGCGAGGTTCGCCACCGCGTACCCCTGGGTGTGCAGTTGTCGGGCGACATCGCCGTAGCGCAGCGCGCCGCTCACTGTGACCTGCCCCCGCTCGTGGTCCACCTCGACGACAGGGGGCAACCCGGCGAGGCTGACCAGGTCACCGTCGGTGTCGCCGAGACGGTTGAAGGAGTGCCCACTGCCCACCGCCCGGATCCGGCTGCTGCCGGCGACGAGCCGCCGCAGTTCGTCGACTGAGGTAGGGCTGTGGAACGCCTTCGCGGCGTACTGCACGTTGCCGGCCCAGTTGCGGCGCGGAACGTCGGTGGCCGACGCGGCGTGCGATCCCTGCGCGGTCATGTGGCGGTCTCCCGATCCGTGCTCTGGTGGTCGGCCAACGCGGTGACGAGGGCGTCCAGAACGGTATCCGTCTGGAATGTGCTGTAACCACGTTGGGCGATCGGCAGACCGGCAGTGGTGGCGCGTTCGATCTCTCCCCGGGCCGCCTGCCGGGCTGACGCGTCCCCGGTCATCAGCGCGTCCTGGCCGCGTCGGATCAACCGGTCGACCCGGTCCATCTGGTAGCCACGCAGGCCGACCGTAAGCTCCGGTGCCTCGAAGGCGGCGCGGCGCACCGCGAGCAGGTCGACGAACCGGTCGCCGGCATAGCGGGTCAACGCGGCCGACACCTGCTCGGGCTGCTCACGGACCTGGTCGAGGACGAGCAACTCGACTGCCGCTCGGCCGTCGAGCGGATGGCGGGCGGTGAGCGGCTCAACCGTCACACCCGGCACCGGCACCAACAGCAGTCGCGGCGGCTCCGGATGACCGTCACGCCGGGGCGGCTCGTCGAGGACCAGCGCGTCGACCTCCGCCCACCGGACATCCCGGCGCAGGCCGGGCCGCCGGATGGTGAGCCCGTCCGCGTGGATCCCGAATCGGAACGGCCGCATCGCGCTGACCAGCGCCACCGCGCCGAGCGCGATCGCCCCCACCGCGATGATCGTCCGTAGCAGGGCGCCGTCGCTGGGATAGACCAACAGCAGCACTCCACCGAGTACGCACACCAGGGCGAGCACACGGGCCCCCCGATTCCGGCGCAGTTCCACGCTCGGACCCCCGTTTCATGACCGTGGCGTCGGTCCCGACATCTTCCGCCAGACCGGGCACCCAGGACACCGGTCGATCGGGCACGGTTGTTCTCGTCGTCGTCGGGGAACCCTACGCCCATGAGCAGCTACCGCGATCCGGCCGCACGAGGTGACGTCTTCCCCTCCGAGGAGGAGCTGGACCCCACCGGCACCGAGGTCGAGCAGGCCAGCGCGCCGCCGGCCGGCGGGTTTCCGAGCCACCCGTCGCCCACTCCCGGTCCTCGACCGACACCGGCACCGGCGCCCGCCCCGACGCCGGTGCCGGCGCCCGGCCCGCCGCCGCGTGCCAGTGGCGCACAGTCGATCGTGACCCGTCACCTGGACGGCTCGGTGGAGGTGGTCACCGACCTCGACGGTGACGGCGTCGCCGACGTCGTCCAGATCGACGTGGACGGTGACGGGATCCCGGACATCACCTACGTGGACAGTGACCACGACGGGCGGCTGGACACGGTGCTGGGCGACCCGAACGCGGTCGGGACGGGCGCGCACCGCGCCTGAGCGGCGGCGTCGTCCCACCGCCATCGGGCCGACTCAGAGCTTCGCCATCACCTCGCTGGCGACCAGCTCCAGGTGCTCCAGATCGCTGAGGTCCAGCACCTGGAGGTAGAGCCGCTCGCTGCCGATCTCCGCGTACCGGCCGATGGTGTCCAGCACCTCAGCGGGCGTCCCGGCCAGACCGTTGGCGCGCAGCTCGTCCGGGTCCCGGCCGATGGCGGCGGCCCGGCGGGCCACCTCGGCGTCGTCGCGCCCGCAGCAGAGCACCAGAGCGTTGGACCAGACCATCCCGGCCGGGTCCCGGCCGATCTCGACGCAGGCCGCGCGGACCCTGTCGAACTGCGCCGCAGTGTCCGGCACCGAGGCGAACGGCAGGTTGAACTCGTCCGCGTAGCGGGCGGCCAACCGGGGGGTGCGCTTCGGGCCCGTCCCGCCGAGCAGGATCGGTGGACGCGGCTGCTGCACGGGCTTGGGCAGGGCGGGCGAGTCACGGACCGGGTAGTACCGGCCGTCGTGGTCGAACCGCTCCCCCGTCGGCGTGGCCCAGAGCCCGGTGATGACGGCGAGCTGCTCCTCCAGCCGGTCGAACCGCTCGGCCAGCGGCGGGAACGGGATGCCGTACGCGCTGTGCTCCTCGGCGTACCAGCCGGTGCCGATGCCCAGCTCCACCCGGCCGCCGCTCATCTGGTCGACCTGCGCCACTGTGATCGCCAGCGGGCCGGGCAGCCGGAAGGTGGCGGCGGTCATCAGCGTGCCGAGCCGGATGCGGCTGGTCTCCCGGGCCAGGCCGGCGAGCGTGGTCCACGCGTCGGTGGGGCCGGGCTCGCCGCTCACGTCGCCCATCATCAGGTAGTGGTCGGACCGGAAGAACGCGCCGTAGCCGGCGTCCTCCGCGCAGCGGGCGACGGCGAGCAACTGGTCGTAGCTGGCGCCCTGCTGGGGCTCGGTGAAGATCCGAAGTTCCATGATCCGAGCATAGGGAGCCGATCGGTGGTACCGCGTCGGGACGGCGGCTGTAGTCGTATGCTTTGACAGTCATATGACGGAGAAGGCATATTGGGCAGGTGTCCACCGACGCCTTCACCGTCCTCGCCGAGCCCACCCGGCGCCGGATCCTCGATCAGCTCCTCGACGCCGAACGCAGCGTCGGCGAGCTGGTCGACGGGCTCGGGGTCAGCCAGCCAGCCGTCTCCAAACACCTGCGGGTGCTTCGCGACGCCGGCTTCGTCACCTGCCGGACGGCAGCCCGACAGCGGATCTACCGCCTCGACCCCGGCCCGCTGCGGGACGTCGACGGCTGGCTCGACCCGTACCGGCGGCTCTGGGCCCGACACCTTGACGCCCTGGAACGGCACCTCGACAGTCAGGAGCAGTGAATGGACCGCGACGCGTTCCGCCCGAGCCCACCCGCCGACGTGCGCGCCGAACCCACCGACGCCGGCGCGACACTGGTCTTCGTCCGCGACCTGCGGCATCCGCCAGGTGTCGTCTGGGCGGCACTGACCGACCCGGCCCAGCTCGCGCAGTGGGCGCCGTTCCTCGCCGACCGCGATCTCGGCAACGCCGGCGCGGCCGTGCTCACCCTCGTCGACGGCGAGACCACCCAGGAGGACCCGGCGACGGTACGCCGGGCCGAGCCGCCGCACCTGCTGGAGTACACCTGGGGCGACGACCTGCTGCGCTGGGAGCTGAGCCCGCTGGGCAGCGGCACCCGGCTCACCCTTCGGCACACAGTCGCCGACCGGGGCATGCTGCCGATGGTCGCGGCCGGCTGGCACCTCTGCCTCGATGTGGCCGACCGGCTGCTCGACGGCGACCCGGTCGGCCCGATCCGCGGCGCGGAGGCCAAGGACCACGGCTGGCCCGAGCTGCGCGACGCGTACGCCGAACGGCTCGGTGAGGGCTGACCGGCGCGGTTCCGGCGGCCCCGGAGCCCGGAGCCGCCGGAACCCGGTCAGACGTACGGCCGCTTGGCGTACGCCTCGCGGAGCGCGGCCAACCCGGCCGCCTTCGGCGTCAGGGTGCCCCACCCGGAGTTGAAGTAGTTGGTGCGCACGATCCGTGGCCCACGCTCGGCGTTGAGCTGGGCGATCGCCGCCGGCACTGTGGCGATCCAGGCCGCCTGGTCCGGGATCTCAGCAGACCTGACCCCCCATTCGGCGATGATCACCGGTCGGGACAGCGCCACCGGGCCGAGATCCGCCACCGCCCAGTCCTTGGTACGACGAAACCGGGCCAGCGCGGTGTGGCTGGCGTTGGTGCCGTACGCGTTCCACTGGAGATAGTCGAGACGTGACATCAGCGACTCCGGGTGGGTGCGCTGGAAGCAGGCCCGGTCGAAGCCGCCCAGCCCCACCGAGAACGTCGTCCCGGCCGGCAGCGTGCGCGCCTTGAACCACGTCAGGATGTAGTTCATCGCCAGCACCGCCCGAGCGTCCGACTCGGCCCAGGTGTACGCCTTGCCGTCCTCGGTGGTGCCGAACTCGTGATCGGTGTCCAGTTCCGAGGCGAGCTGGATGTTCACCCCGAAACCGAGCGTCCGGTACTGCGACAGGGCACGGGCCAGCAACCCGTCACACTGCCCCTTGATCACCTGGCCGTACCCGTACGCCTTCGGCCAGGTCGCGCCGGGTCGCTGCTGGATGGTCATTGTCGGCGGCGGCACCGTGTAGCTGGTGCCGTCCACCACGAAGCTCTGCGGTCCGTTGCTCGAAGCGCCGTAGTGCTTCAGCTCCAGGACCATGTTCATCTGCACCCCGGCCTTGCCCAGGCTGACCAGCCACTGCCGGTTGTAACCGGGAAAGATGTAGCCGTCGGCGAGGCTGCGGTACTGGGTGAGCGACCGGAAGTTGCCGCCGGCCATGTCGGCGGTCGGGTCGGCGCCGCCGGAGAGGTAGTAGCCGCCGAGCACGGGTTGGCCCAGGCTGTAGTCGGCGGCGGCCGTCGCGGTGTTGCCGGCGGCGTCGCGGACCTGGACGGTTACCCGGGGCATCACGCCACCGACCGATACACGGCCACGGAGCCGTTGTCGGAAACCCGGGTCCAGGTACGTCCGGAGTTGTCGGTGACGGTCACGGTGAGCGGGTCGATGACCGCGGTGACCTTGACCGGCGCGCTGCTGTTGCCCTGCGCGTCGGTGACCACGATGGTGACGGTCAGCGGTTTGGTGTCGGCGTCTGAGTAGGTGACGGTCAGCAGCATCTGGTCACCCGGCGCGAAGACGGATGCGTTCAAGGCTGCGGTTGCCGTGGGAGCGGCCATGTCGGGCCCTTTCTTGCTCGGTCGCCGGGTCTCGGCGCGCGGTCGAGCTACGCCGGACCCCGGCGGGGTCCACAGTGCGAAAGGCCGGCGGGGCACGGGGACGGTAGGCACTACCGGCGGACAGCGCTGCCTGACTGCCTGTGGTGCTGACGTCCCTGTCCCGATGGGCGGAGGCACCGCTGCGGGCGCCCGCAGGGGTGTCGGTGACAGCCACGCCCTGTCGTACGCGCGATCGGCACGGCGGCTGTGCCGTGACCGCCACGGCTTCGAGGCCGGGCTGGGTGAGGGCGGCACCGGTGCGGACGATGTTGTCCCCACCGAGCCGGAGGATCGGGATGTGGCCCGCCACCCGTCTACCTCCACCTGCCCCAAGGGTGCTCTACCAGGGGCTTTACCGTCTTGTCCGAATTGCGACAAGGGCCCGGAAGGGTGCGGCGCGACGGTTACTCGGGCGGTGTGCCGCGTACGGCCCAGGCCCGCGCGGTGAGCCGGATCGACCCGTCCGGCTCGACCGGCAGCCGTGTGGCCAGCGACTCCCGTAGCGACTCCCGGTCGGATTCGGCCAGCGTCGCGACGTACCCCGGCGCCGACCCCTGACCGCCGAGGAACGGTGTCCAGTAGTCGGCGAAGTCGGTGAAGGTCGTCGGTACGTCGACAGGCCAGACCGACACGTCCCGCAATCCGGCCCGCTCCCACAGCGTGCGGAGCGTGTCGGGCTGGCCCACAGTGGTGCGTCTGCCCTCGTCCCGCTCGATCGAGGTCGGGTCGAGCTGTGCGGCGGCGGCCCAGAAGTGCCGCATCATCGCCATCCCCTCGGCGTAGTCCCACACGTAGGCGGCCACCACCCCGGCCGGCCGGACCACCCGGGCGAACTCCGCCACCGCCCGCGCGGGCTCCGGCACGAAGTTGAGCGTCAATCCGCTGACCACCACGTCCGCGACGCGATCGGGCAGCGGCAGCGCCCGGGCGTCACCGACCTGGAAGGCCGCCCGGGGGTCGGTGACCCGGGTACGCGCGACCGCGACGAAACCCTCCGACGGGTCGATGCCGGTTATCTCGGCCGGATCGTTGTGGGTGAGGATCGTCGAGGTCAGCGCTCCGGTGCCGCTGCCCACGTCGAGCCAGTGCCGCCCCGGCGCAACGGCCAACCCGCGTAGGAATTCCACAGCGACCAGGCGGCTCCACCGACCCACGTACGCCTCGTACGCGTCACCGTTCGCCCACACCGGCTGCACCATCCCGGAACGATACGACAGGCCGGGGCTGCCGATGCCGGCGTTCAGTCGAGATGGTCGGCGGGGGCGGTCTGGAGCAGCCAGGCCAGCGGCATCCGTGCCTGCGCCTCGTAGGTGCCATCCCCGTTCAGCCGGTGCAGGGTGACCGTCTGCGCGGCGTCCCGATCGACCACCCAGTACTGCGGGATCCCCGCCGACGCGTACTCCCGGACCTTGGTCACCGAGTCCATCGCCTCGGAGCCCGGCGAGACGATCTCCACGACGAGTACGACGTCGGTGACCGTGGCCCAGACGCTGCGGGAGGGCGGCTTACGCCAGACACTCACATCAGGGATACGACCACCGTCACCGTCCGGTCCGGAGATGCGCACACCGACTGCCTGAAGCACCTGCTCGGCGGGCCACCCCGCCACGATCGGCCAGGCGAAGAGGCGACTAGCGATCATGGCGTGTTCCGAATCTGGCGGCGGCATGACCGACAGGACCCCCTCGGGGCTGGTCTCGTAGCGGTGACCGTTCGGATCGGCAGCGTTCATCGCCGCCACGTCGTCGAGCGTCACAACGGCTGGCATGTGCATGCCGACAGCCTCAGCGCTCATGGGTCTCATCCTAGGGGACCACTGGCGCCGACCACCGCACCCGAAGGCTCAGCGACGCCGCCGCGCCGGGTCGAGCAGGGCGGGCGGGGTGTCGAACTTCTCGTCGGCGGCAAGGTCGACCCCCGGCGCGACGATGGCGTCGATCGCGTCCAGCACGTCGGCCGGGAGCACGGTGTCCGCGGCGGCGAGTTGGGCGTGCAGGTGGTCGATGGTGCGGGGGCCGATGATCGCGCTGGTCACGGCCGGGTGCGCGGTGACGAACCCGAGTGCGAGCTGGATCAGGGTGAGCCCCGCCTCGTCGGCGACGGTGGCCAGCCGCTCGACGGCGTCGAGCCGGGCCTGGTTGGCCGGGACGCTGAGGTCGAAGCGGGCGGGCAGGATCGCTGAGCGGCTGGTGGTGATCTCCCGGCCGGCGCGGATCGCGCCGGAGAGCCAGCCCGAGGCGAGCGGGCTCCAGGCCAGCACGCCCAGCCCGTACTGCTCGGTCACTGGCAGGACGTGGGCCTCGATCCCTCGTTGCAGGATCGAGTAGCTGGGCTGCTCCGTGACGTACCGGCTCAGGTGGTGCTCCCGCGCGGCCCACTCGGCCTGCACGATGCGGTACGCGGGGAAGGTCGAGGAGCCGAAGTAGCGGATCTTTCCCGCCCGTTGCAGGTCGGTCAGCGCGGACAGGGTCTCCTCGTCGCTGGTGGTCGGGTCCCACCGGTGGATCTGGTAGAGGTCGACGTGGTCGACGCCGAGACGGCGCAGGCTGTTGTCCAACTCGGTGACCAGCCAGCGGCGCGAGCTGCCTCGCTGATTGCGCTCGTCGCCCATCGGCATGCCGGCCTTCGTGGCCAGCACGATGTCGTCGCGACGGCCGGCGATGGCAGTGCCGACCATCTGCTCGGACTCGCCCTGGCTGTACATGTCGGCGGTGTCGATCAGGTTGATTCCGGCCTCCAGCGCGGCGTCGACGATCGCCGTCGCCTCGCGCTGGCTGGTGTGCCCCAGCTTGCCGAAGTTCATCGCGCCGAGCACGAGGGTGCTGACCTGGACGCCGGTGCGCCCCAGGGTGCGGTACTGCATGGCTGTTCCTCCATTGAAGGGTGATGTGGCGCTGGCCCACAGGCTCTGGCATCCTGAACAAGTGGAACCATGTTCCGCTAAGAACAATACGGAACAGCGTTCCGTTTGCCAAGGCGAGTGACGGGGGTAACGGCGCGGTGGCCGACATCGACAGCGGATCAGGACGGCCGAGCCCGCGGAAGCGGGCCGACGCCCGGCGCAACGAAGCGACGCTGCTGGACGCCGCCGCCGCGGCCTTCGTCAGCGCGGGCGTGGACGCGCCGGTACGCGACATCGCCGCCAGGGCCGGCGTCGGTGTGGGCACCATCTACCGCCACTTCCCGACCCGCGCCGACCTCATCGTCGCCGTCTACCGGCACCAGGTCGAGGCATGCGCGCAGGCCGGCCCGACACTGCTGGCCGACAGCGACACACCGCACGCCGCACTCGCCCAATGGATCAACCTCTTCGTCGACTTCCTGGTCACGAAGCACGGCCTCGCCGAGGCGCTGCAGTCCGACAACGCGGCCTTCGAGACGCTGCACGCCTACTTCCTGGACCGCCTCGTGCCGGTGTGCGCCCAACTGCTCGACGCCGCTGCCGCAGCGGGCGAGATCCGCCCCGACGTGACAGCCTTCGAGTTGCTGCGCGGTGTCGGCAATCTCTGCATCGGCGCTGGTCAACCCCGCTACGACGCGCGCCGGATGGTCGAACTCCTCGTCGCGGGGCTGCGCCAACGCCAGAGCGCCGGGCCGCGCTAACTTATTGATCATGAAGGACTGGGAGCTTCGGCCGGCCTCGGCGGCGGACGTCGAGGCGGTGGCCGAGTTGCGGGCGGTGGTGCTGCGGGCCGATCTGGAGCGGCTCGGGCGGTACGACGAACAGCGGGTGCGGCAGCGCCTGCGGGACGGTTTCGCACCGGCGTACAGCTGGGTCGTCGAGGTGGGAGGCGCGTTCGCCGGCTGTGTGGCGCTGCGGCCCGACGCGGACGCCCACTGGCTGGAGCACTTCTACCTGGCCCCGCGGCTACAGGGCAGCGGCATCGGCACGGCGGTGCTGCGCGAGCTGCTGGATCGGTGCGACAGTGCTGGCACGCCGGTGCGGCTGAACGTGCTGCGGGGCAGCCGGGCCCGGCGGCTGTACGAGCGGCACGGTTTCGCAGTCGACACCGAGGATCCGGTGGACGTGTTCATGGTCCGCGCTCCCAGGACGATCACCGCCGAGGCCCGGCCAGTGTCAATGTAACGTTGACAGATGACGTCGGAGCTGGCTCGGTTGGCGGAGGTCCGCGCTGCCCGCACCCGCCTGGACGAGCAGGAGCTGGAGATCATCGACCGCGCGCGCCACGACGGCGCGACGTGGGCCCAGATCGCGACCGCCCTCGGCCTCGGCAGCCGGCAGGCCGCCGAGCAGCGTCGACAACGACTGGTGGCGGCGCGGTGGTCGCGGCGGCAGCAGCTCGACCTGCGGATGCCTGCGCAGATCGCGGCGTTGCGGGCGGCGGTGGCCGATCTCGGCCGGTGGATCGGCGCCGATCAGCGGTGGGACAGCCGATTTCGTCGGGCTGCGCTCGTCCGGAGCACAGTGGACGCCGCGTGGGACGCCGCCCCGGGCTCGCTGCACGCGTTGGCAGTGCTCCTCGCCACCGATCTCGCCGAAGCGGGTGAGCGACTGCCCGCGCCCGCCCGGAGCGCCGCGACGAAGATCAACCTCGCCCTGTCAACGGATCGTTGACATTGCACAGCGGCATTGCCTGCGCCTGGCTCAAGCTTGAGGATGAGTCACCTCGACTCAACTCGGAGTGCTCATGCGTCGCAACGCCTGCCTGTTCGTGGCGATCTCCCTGCTGTCCGGCTTCGGCAGCAGCGCCATGTCCCTGGTCGCCGGCATCTGGATCCTGGACCTCACCGGCTCCACCAGCCTCGCCGCCCTCGCCGGGCTCTGCGTCTACGCCCCGGTGCTCGCCGGCCCGTGGCTGGGCGGTCTGCTCGACCGGGCACCTCGGCGGCCGCTGGTCATCGCCGTCAACCTCATGCTGGCAGCCGCCCTCCTCGCGCTCCTCGCGGTGCGCGGGGCGGGGCAGACCTGGCTCATCTTCGCCGTCTCGTGCGCCTACGGCGTCAGCTACGTGCTGATCGACGCCGGCGAGACGGCGCTGCTGCCGTCGGCGCTCGCGCCAGCCGAACTCGGCGACGTCAACGGGTGGCGCTCCAGCGCGCAGGAGGGCATGAAGCTCGTCGCTCCCCTGGCCGGGGCCGGCCTCTACGCGTGGCGGGGCGGCCACGCTGCCGCCGCCCTCAGTGCGGCAATGCCGGTCCTGGTCGCCACCCTGTACGCGCTCCTTCGCCTGGACCGGACGCCCACCGACCGGCCCACCGAACGTGGCGACGGGCCGCGTACCGGATTGGTGGTCCTGTTCGGACAGCGAGCGACCCGACTGCCGGTCGTGGTCGCCGCGGTGTCGATCGCCATGTCCGGCTTCACGACCGCGGGAATCTACGCGATCGTCGTCACCGAGCTGCGCCTGCCGACGACGTTCCTGGGTGTGCTGGCCAGCGCGCAGGGCGCCGGTTCCATTCTCGGTGGCCTGATCGTCGGCCGGCTCATCGCGGCGAGAGGTCCCGGCGCCGTCGGTGTCGCCGGGACGGCGCTGTTCGCGATCGGCTGCCTGGCGCGCTGCCTGCCGTGGTGGCCGGCCACCGTCGTCGGGGCGGTGGTGGCCGGCGTCGGGCTGCCCTGGACCCTGGTCGCGGCGGTGACCGCCGTGCAGACCCACACGCCGTCGGCGGTGCTGGGCCGGGTCTCCGCGACGGCCAACACCGCGATGTTCGGACCACTCGTCGTCGCGATCCCGCTCGGCTCCGCGGCCGTCCACCTCGGCGCCCGCCCGCCGCTCATGGCCGCCGCGGCGATCTGCCTGACCGCCGTGGTGGTGGCCACGTTCCGCCGCCGGTCGACGGCACCCGACGAAACGCCTACCGCTTCCACACCACGCCGAACGGCGGGAACGGGTCCGGCAAGCCGCTGACCGGGGTCAGCCGCGTACCGGATGGATCGCCTGGAAGGCGAGTCGACGGTCCGCGTCGGCGGCGATCCGGTCGAGGATGTCATCCAGGTCGAGGAAGACCGACCAGCGCTCGCGGCCGGTGGCGTCGGCAAGCCGGTCCACGAGCAGCTCTTCCAGGTCGGTGACCCGCTTTCCCTTCCACACCTTGTCGGCCACGCTGACCAGCAGGTCGTCGACGCCGATACCGTCGCGGTGCCAGGACGCGTGGTCGCGCGCGAACCGGGCCGAGGCCCCGGCGACGCCGTGCTGAAGCAGCAACTCGTAACCGGCGGGCTCGTGCGCGGACCCGGGCCCGGACAACTCCTCCGGATGCCGGACCTTGCCGATGTCGTGGGTGGCGGCGCCGAAGAGCACCGCCTCGCTGTCGAACGGGAGTTGCGGGAACCGGCGCGCCATCGCGTCGGTGAGCTGCGCGGCCACGTCGTGCACGGCCCGCAGGTGCGCGGCGAGGCGCGGCGGCGCGTGCAGGGCCTCCAGTAGGGCGACGACCTGGTCGGGCAGGGGCCGTAGCGGCGGGTCCGCGGGTGCGGTGAGGGCACGGCGCAACAAATCGGACGTCACCGCGGCAAGGGTACGACCAACCGCCGTGCGATCCGTTGATCAAGTGATGAAAAATAGGTCAGGAACGGCGCTCAGAGCTACTTTTCATCACTTGATCGTGGCGCGAGCGGTGGGACGGGTTGACCCCGGCCCGGTGTCCCGGCAGCCCACACCCGGCGGCCGGGGCGGTCGCAGCCGCAGCCGGTGTGACGGGCACCGGGACGGCGCCGCGACATTCGTGGATAGTGTCTAGTCATGCCGCTCAGTCCGGACGAGGTCGAGGTGTTCGAGCACTCCAGGCCCCGCCTGGAGGCGATCGCCTACCGTCTGCTGGGTTCGGCCAGCGACGCGGAGGACGCCGTCCAGGACACCTTCCTCCGCTGGCAGGGCGCCGACCGGCAGCACGTCGAGACCCCTGAGGCGTGGCTGACGAAGGTCCTCACCAACGTCTGCCTCAACCAGTTGACCTCGGCACGGGCCAGGCGGGAGACCTATGTGGGCACGTGGCTGCCCGAACCGGTCCTCGCCGGGGACCGGATGCTCGGTCCGCTCGACACCGCCGAGCAGCGCGAGTCGGTCTCGATGGCGGTGCTCACCCTGCTGGAGCGGTTGTCGCCGAACGAACGCGCGGTGTACGTGCTGCGGGAGGCCTTCGGCTACTCGCACGGTGAGATCGCCGAGATCCTCGGCATCACCGAGTCGAACTGCCAGCAGACCTACCGGCGTGCCAAGCAGCACGTCACCGCCGAACGGGCCCGCGCGGAGGTCGACCGGGCCACCGCCCGGAAGATCGTCGCGGAGTTCCTCACTGCGGCCAACAACGGCGAGATCCAGCGGCTGGTGGAGTTGCTGACCGACAACGCGACGAGCACCGCCGACGGCGGCGGCAAGATCCCGGCCCGGGCCGCGCCGATCGTCGGCGCGCTGGCGGTGGCGAAGTTCCTGCGTGGCCTGTTCAGGCCCGCCGACGTCAAACGGGACCTGGTCGGTGGCAGCCCGGCCATGTACGTCACCACCGCCAACGGCGCTCCGGCGGTGGTGGTCGTGATCGACGACCGGGTCATCGGCGTGATGTCGCTGGAGGTGACGCCCGAGGGTGTCACTGCCATCCACAACCAGGTCAACCCCGACAAGCTCGTCCGCGCCACCCGGCAGTGGTCCGCCGCGGAGCACGAGGAGCCCACCCTGCACATCTGGTGATCCAGCTCATAGCCGACTCCTGTCAGGAATCGCGTCGCTGTCCGGTTCAGGAAGCGACCACCCACCGAGACAGGAGTGCCACCATGAAGCACCGCATCGTCGTCCTCGGAGCGGGGTACGCCGGAGCCATGGCCGCCGGGCGCCTCGCCAAGCGGCTGCACACCGACGACACCGAGATCACCCTCGTCAACGCCGACGCGGATTTCGTCGAGCGGGTCCGCATGCACCAACTCGCCACCGGACAGGACCTCAAACCACGTCCGCTGAGCGAGGTCTACGCCGGCACCGGCGTCAAGCCCCGACTGGCGCGGGTCACCGCCGTCGACGTCGACAGCCGGACCGTCGCGCTCGCCGACGACAACGGCACCGACGAGATCACCTACGACACGCTCGTCTACGCGCTCGGCAGCGTCACCGCCGACCATGGCGTCCCCGGGGTCGCCGAGCACGCGTACGACATCGCCGGCAGGCCCTCGGCGCTGCGGTTGCGCGACCGCCTCGCCCACCTCGCGGCCGGCGGGACCGTGCTCGTCGTCGGCGGCGGCCTCACCGGCCTCGAAGCGGTCACCGAGATCGCGGAGACCCGGCCGGACCTCGATGTCGCGCTCGCCGCCCGCGGCGGTCTCGGCGACTGGCTCAACGGCAAGGCGCAGCAGCACCTGCGTGGCGTCTGCGACCGGCTCGGCATCACAGTGCACGAGCACAGCGACATCGCGCGGGTCGAGGCGGACGGTGCTGTCACGCGCGACGGCCGGAAGATCCCGGCTCAGGTGACGGTGTGGACGACGGGCTTCGCCGTGCACCCGATCGCCGCCGCCACGACGGTGGCGGTCGCCGACACCGGGCAGATCATCGTCGACGACAGCATGCGGTCGGTCTCACACCCCGAGGTGTACGCGGTGGGCGACGCCGCGATCGCCGCAGGACCGGGCGGCAAGCCGCTGCGGATGTCCTGCGCCTCGGGCATCCCGATGGCCTGGCAGGCCGCCGACGCCATCGCCGCACGCCTGACCGGTCGGGCGAAGTTCCCGAAGGCCCCGCTGCGCTACTTCAACCAGTGCATCAGCCTCGGCCGCCGCGACGGCATCATCCAGTACGTGACCGCCGACGACCGGGCCAGGCCGGCCCTCCTCACCGGGAAGTTGGCGGCCCGCTACAAGGAGTTCGTCTGCATGGGCGCCGCCTGGAGCATCGCGCACCCGGTCCTGTACCCGGTCCGCCGCCACCGCGTCGTCCCGACCCGACCGGAGGTCCGCACGGCCACGGCCACCTACTGACGGGTGACTGAGGCACATCGTCCGGCTCCGGTCCTCCGGCAGCGAGCCACCCTAGGCGAGCGGCGTGAGCGTCCTCACGGGCTGACCGAGGGCGCGTTCCTCTGGAGATACCGCATCAACGACCGCCTGCCCAACTTCAACGCTGCGCTGGTGACGGCCTGATCACGTTGGTGTGAGAGCTCGGCAAACCGGGCTCTCACATCGGTTAGCGGTTGGTGTGGCGCGTAGATGGTCCGGAAATCCCTGGCCTGGTCGGCCAGGGATTGGTTGGCCGCAGCGGAGGTGAACGCGACTTCGCTGCGGTGGGCGGCCCCGGAACTGCTGGCCACCGAGGCGAGGCCGGCGGCCACCAGGGCCGCTATCGCAGCTGCCGTGCCCAGCTCTGCGGAGGCCAGCCCGGCCGCCCCCGACGCGCCTGCGAGGACCGCCGACGAGACAGTGGTCAAAGTGTTCCAGCGTTGCCAGAACGCGGCTTGCCTCCGCTGAAGTGAAGCCCAGGAGTCGTGCCGCTGCTCGAGCAACTCGGCTTCAGCGATGAAGACGGCGCGCTCCCGCTGCTCCCCATCCACGCATCACATTGTGTCAGAGGTCCGCACAGCCGCCTCCTGACCGGACGTGCGCCAGCCCCAGGCTGTCTCAATGGCGGGGCAAGGCGGCGGAAGTCCGGCCGCGCGGCGTGGTCGGACGGGCCGGAATCCGCCGACTCAGCGTGCGCTACGGTCGCCGCTTGTTCCGAACAGAGGCGTCCTGTTAGGGCTGCTCACGGGTCTGTCCGGAGTTGTTCGGGCCGCTCAGACTGGCCTCGTCTGCTCGACCAGGTGGACCAGCATCAGCGCCGTCCTCTTGTCGGGCTGCACGACCGCGGTGCGGATCAGGTACGTGCCATCAGCCAGGTCCACCGTGAGGTGGGTGGTGTGCTCCAGCCCGTCGCCGCTGTAGGCGGAGTCGAACAACTTGGCTGACCCGCTGGTCGTCCACGTTCCCGCGTCCTCCCAGTCGGCGATCCTGACCGCCCGGGGAATGAGGCGGACGACGTCTGCCTCGGAGGCTGCGTAGAGCCACCGCACGAAGATCCGCCGGTCCGGGAGGTACGTGGTGGAAGCCGGTTCGTCGGCCAGAACCAGCGCCTGGCCGGCACCGACATCGAGCACCCCCACGTAGCCGTCGACCTCGCAGGCCCGGCCGTAGTCACCCCAGGAGTCATCGTCGTCGTCCGACGCGCCCTTCCAGTCGTCGAGCGCCGTCGTCGGGACGACGACGAGCGGCCCGCCGCCCGAATCGACCCACGGCAGTTGGCTGACCGGCCTGCGCGTACGAGCGAGGACGCCGGCCAGGTCGGTCATGTCGGTCACGACCGCGTCGGCACCGGCGGCGGCGAGACGTTCGGCCTTGCCCGGTCTGTTGGCGTACCCGACGCACGCCACACCAGCTGCTCGGGCGGCGGCGATGTCGGTGATCGAGTCACCGACCAGAACAGCGGCATCGGGTGCGACCTTCAGCGCTTGCAGGGCCTGCTCAACCGGCACCGGGTTGGGCTTCAGCAGATCGGGATGCTCACTTCGGCCAATGACGGCGGCGAAGTAGCGGGCCCGGTCGCGGCACCCGAGATAGGTGCCGATGGCGGCGGCGGAGTTGTTGCTGACGACGGCGAGGCTTCGCCCGGTCCGCAGGCATGCCGCGACCAGGTCGAAGGCTCCGATCGTGGTCTCCGCGGACGCCGCCGCCTCGACCTCCGCCGCCGTCAGGGCCGCACCGACGACGCCGACCAGCTCGGGCGCGAACACAGCGGTCGCGCGGAACAGCTCCAGCGGGTCGTTTCCGTCGCGCAGCTCATCGGGCAGGACGACGCCCCTGCCGACGATCAGCTGACGCAGGTCGGCGGCGATGCGCGGCGCGGCCCTGCTGCCGAACAGGCGGCAGATCGGACCGTCGAAGTCGACGAGGACGGCTTCGGCCCGCTCGGCGATGTCGGCGAGCCGGTCGGGTGGGCGTTCTGCCTCGCTTGTCACCATGCGCTCCCGCAGGCCGTCTTCGCCATCAAGGCTGCCGATCCTAGAGGCCGACGTGGTGGCGGCGCGGCCGAGCCGTCCGGGGAACGGCTCGGCCCGCTTGTCGCTGCGTCAGGGTGTCAACCGGGTGGCCGGGCTGTCGCCCGGCAGACCTCCCGCGTCACTGACCGTTTCCACCGGCGGCAGCGGGGTGGTCCCGAGGACGCCGCCGTCGATGGAGTACGCGGTGAACGTGGCCGCCTGGTTCGGCGGTACCCGGGTGGTGCCGGCGTTCGACGCGTCGAGGGCGACAGTGGCCGGGGGTGCGCCTCCGACCGTCACAGTGACGCGGGCCGCGTCCGGCGGGGCGATCACCCGCACCTCGCCCGTGGGAGGCCGGGTGCCGTCCTCGGTCCGGACCCGCCAGCCGATCGGTCGCCTGTCGACGCCCTCGGCTGGCAACAGCAGCCGCAGGTCGACCCACCAGCCGGTCCGATCGTCGCCGTGCATGGCGTACGCGATCACTCCACCGCCGGCCGGCTGCACGGTGAGCAGCGCGGTGGCCTGGCCGTGCTCGCGGCCCGACCACCGCACCCGCACGGTCGTGTCGACGGCCGGGAGGTGGCTGTTCTGGAGTGCCGTCTGGACGAAGTTGCGGAGGTTGGCGTCGTCGAGCGGCGCACCTCGGGCGGGTTGGCGAGCGCCGGCGAGTAGGGCGTCCATCTCCGGCCCGGTCGGATCGATCCCCGCGTACGGGCCGCCGCCCAGACCGACCTGGAAGAACACCCGGTCGCTGCGGCTGACCCGGACGACGGGTTCGTGCGGCAGGGGTTCGGGTGGCAACACGGCGAGCCCGACCCCGCCGCCGTCCGCCCTGGCGATGTCCTGGTACTCCACGGTCCCCCTCGACGTGTATCGGGGGTCGCCACTGATCGTCACCGTGGAATCGGGCGGACCGACCGCGACCGCGAACCCGGCCCGGTCGGGGTATGCCTGCATCAGTGTCATCACCGGGTCGTCGTCACCCTCGCTGTGGCCGCCGTACCGCATCTGCTGGGCACCGGCTCCGGCCGGACCCACGTACCAGACCAGTGCCTCCCTGGTCAGCAGGCCGAACCGCAGCGGCACCGCGACCAGGGCGACCCGGTGGCCCGGCTGGTCACTGCCGTAGATCAGCCGGATCCGGTCACGGTCGCCGATCTTCCAGGCACCCACCGGGGCGTCGATTCGCACCGGCGGATCGGCGCTGATCCGCGCCCGGAGCGTGTCCAGCCAGGCCCGGTCTCCGGCCAGCGCGCCCCGCGGTGGCGCGTCGAGCAGCGCCGTGGGAGCGGCGGCGACCGCGATGCCCGGTGCCCATCCGGGCAACGGAACCACGTTGGTCTGGACCCCGACTAGCGCGACCCCGACCGCGGCGGCCAACGCCGTGCGGATCAGCCGCGTCCGCTGGTGCCGTCGCTCCCGGCGGGCGAACCCGGGCCAGGGGTCCCCGGGTACGTCGACGCCGTGCGCGGCCTGCCGTAGCGCCGGACTGAGCGTCGAATTGGCGAAGCTTCCGGTCATGCCAGTTCCTCCTCGAGCCGTACCGGGGACTGAGCGGCGGGTGGGGCGGCGAAGTCGCTCCGCAGCCGGGCCAACCCGCGCGACGCCTGGCTCTTCACCGCACCGACCGAGCAGCCGAGAACCTTTGCGGTGTCCACCTCGCTGAGATCCTCGAAATAGCGCAGCACCAGCACCGCCTGTGTCCGAGGCGGTAACCGCCGCAACGCGGCGAGGAGTAGTTGCCGCTGCTCCACCTGCACGTACGCGTCGTGCGTCGGCTGGCTGTCGCCGGTCAGCAGCGGCACCTCCAGCGGCCGCCGTCGGCGCCGCCAGGAGATCGCCGTGTTCACCATCGCCCGGCGTACGTAGACCTCGGGCGCGTCCCTGCGCAGCACCCGGCCCCAGCGCCGATGGGTCTTCTCCAACGCCGCCTGCGTCAGGTCCTCGGCTGTCCCCCGGTCACCGGTCAGCAGATAGGCCGTTCGGAGCAGCGATCCCCACTGTCGTTGGACGAACAGCCGAAACTCTTCGTCGTCGTCGTGCCGACTCACGCCACCTCCAGGTCGCGTCCACCTCGCGTCTATGAGCGGACGCAGAGTGAGACGCCACCGGCGGCCTTGGGGGTTGAGTGGAGGATCGCACGCCGGGCTCGCGCCTACGGCTCAGTCCTCTGGTTGTTGACCCGTCGACGGTTCTTCGGACCCGGCCTGGCGCTCGGCCAGCCAGATGGCGTGTCCCTTGAGCAGGTATCCGATCCAGTAGATCGCGAAGAGGATCAGGAAGCACGCGAAGAACACTCCCGAGATGATGCTCGCGAGAATGAGCGCGCCCTCGCCGTCGCTCAGCCCATAAATCATGAACCCGACGAGGCCCAGGAGAAAAAAGAAGACCATGTAGAGCGGCAGTGTCGAGCCGTCGGCTGGGTGGGACGCGCGAGGCAACCACGGGACGCGAGGGTCATTGCTGATCACCTGCCGAGTATCGGGGACGCACCCGGTCACCGTCCGTCCCGGTCAGACACTCGTCGGCGCTGCCGCCCGGTGGCAGGCGAACCGGGATCCCGCTCCGCCTCGACCGGGGAGGTCGATGCGGAGCGGGACCGTCGACGGTCCACCGGTCAGAACCCGCCCCATTTCTGGGCCGAGCATTTCCAGGTCTTTCCGCCATCCTTCGAGACGCACCAGACGAGGATCTTGCCGAGGATCGGCAGGTTGAGGGTGAAGAGGTGGCCCCTGGTCTTCGCGTACACAACGCCGGACTTCTCGGCGATGTCGGCCAGCGCCCACCCGGGGTCGGGTCCGTCCAGTGTCGCTACCCTGTGCATCGACTCGATGTCATTGCCGTCGAGGAGCATCTTGATCTCGTCCGCCGAGGGCTCACGATCGCCGATCAGCGTGTCAACCGTGTACGGCCCTTCGACGGTGACGCCGTTGGCCTTCTCGAAGGCGGCCTTCGTCTCCCCCACGGTCGTGCTGCCGGCGAGGTCGAGGGTGAAGATCACATCGCCCGTCCGGCGCGACAACAGGCACTGCCAGATGGTCTTGCCCGAGGCGACGCACATGGTCAGGCACCACTCCCGGCCGTCAGGGGTGGACGAGGCGAAGAGCAGGGACGTCGCTGTCCCGCTGTCGCCCCTGCCGTCGTACGCCCCGTCGGCGAGGTCGGCCATTGTGGTGCCGAGGACGTCCCGGCTGCCCGGAATCGTGCCGACGACAGTGACCCCGTCGACCTCCTTACCGGCGGCGAGCGCTTCCAGTTGGTCGCCGGTGAGGGTCCGCCCGCCGGTGTCGACGGCCAGCACCTTGTCCACGTCGCCGACGGGTCGGCCGGTCAGGTCCTCGAACTGTCGAAGCATCGCCCCCGGCGCACCGGGGTGGTCGGTGATCGTCGTCCGGGCCTCCCCCTCGGCGGCCTGCGACGGAGCGTACGAAGCAGTCAGCCCGACGATCAGGGCGGTCGTGACGATGGTGGCGCGCCTGGTGATGTCCCGCAGAGTTGTCATGCTGTCCTCATTTCCGTGATCGGTTTCGGCGGGGTGGACCGGGCTACCAGCGACACGTCACGATGTCGCCAGTGTTGTTGGGGGACCCCCACTCGCAGTGGTCGTCGATCCACTCACCGATCTCGCCGATCGTGTCGACGATCCAGGCGATCGCCGACTTGATCGCGCCCCAGATGCTGAAGTAGACGACTGTCGTCTCGGGGGTGCCCCCGGCCTCGTCGATGACGTCCTTCGCCGACATGGCGGCGTTGGGCTTCTCGATGATGTCCAGCACCCGTACGCCGGTGGTGTCCTTCCCGGCCAGCAGCGCCTCGACCTGCTCCGGGGTCCGCTCCTTGCCGTCGTCGACAGCCACTATCGCGCGGTCGATCAGCGCCTCCCGACTGCCGCTGACGGCCTGGACGATGCCGGTCATCTCGCCCACCGTGAGGTCGTTGCCGAGCGCCGGCCCGGTGAAGCGCCGCACCGAGACGGCACCCGCCGGGTCGATCCGGATCTCGTCGGCCGTGATCATGTCGTCCGCTGCGAACGGCGCCCAGGCGAACGTCCACTGCCCGGCGACGCAGCGGAACTGGCCGTACTCCCGGCCCTCGGGCGCGGTGTCGGTGCGGACGACTTCGCCGCGCTCGTCGACGTGCTGGACCACGCAGTCGGCGCCCTTCTGCGGCGGCTTCTCGGTCTGGGCCACGGCGGCGGAGGACATGGCCAGCACCGTCCCGCTGACCACCCCGATCACCGCGAGGCGGTGTGCCAAACGACTCATCGAACGCTCCATTCCTGATGCGGAAGAAACTGGTGTCCGAAGAGTGGCGGGGCACGCTGAAGCGGGCCGGAAACGGCGCTGAAAGCGGGGTACGTCAGTGCAGCCGCGAGGCGTCGAGCTGGTCGAGGTCGGCGCGGATCGAGTCGGCGTCGGCGTCGCCCAGCTCGTCGAGGATGGTCAGCGCTCGCCGCCACGCGGCACGGGTGGCGGGGACGTCGCCGAGCGCCCGGTGGCTGCCGCCGAGATTGACGTACGTGCTCGCTTCGGCGTACCTGTCGTTCACCTGCGTGAAGAGTTCGAGGGCGTGTTCGTAGCAGGCGATGGCGCGCCGGTGGTCGCCGAGCTGGTGGTGGGCGTGGCCGAGGCTGTCCCAGGTGTCGGCCTGCCCCTGGACGTCGTCCACCTCCTGCAACATCCGCAGCGCCTCGCCGCACGATGCGAGGGCATGGTGGTAGTCGCCGAGCAGCGCTTCCTGCCAACCGACAGCGTTGAGGGTGTACCCCTGCCCGGCCCGGTTTCCGGTCCCCCGGAACAGGGTCAGCGCCCGCCGGGAATGGCGCAGCGCCTGCTGGTGCTGCCCCTGCCGCTCGGCCAGCTGACCGAGGTTCAGGCAGGTGTGCGCCCGTCCGGCGTCGTCACCGAGGTCGGTGAACAGGTCGAGCGCGCGCCGCAGGTGGTCGTCGGCCTCGTCGTACCGTCGGAGTCGGGAGCAGGCGAGACCGAGGCTGCGGTGCGCGTGGCCCTGCCCCGCCTGATCCCCGATGCGGGACGCGGCGGCCAGCGCGATCCGTTGCGTGCCGAGCCAGTCCTGCCAGTGCCCCTGCCGGTGCAGGAAACCGGCGATGGTCCAGGCGAGCCGCCAGGCGTGTCCCTCGAACCCGGAGCGCGCCGCGAGCGGTACCGCGGCGAGGAGGACGGGGACCTCGGTGGTGAACCACGCCGCGGCAGCCGACCGGCTCCTGCGGCGCTCCAGCGTCACGCCCGCCGAGGGTGGCGGGAGGCTGATCTCGCTGAAGTGCGGGTGCAGTGCCAGGTCGGCGGCGTGAGCGGTGTGCAGGCAGTGGTCGAGCAGCCGGTGAATGGCGGCCCGACGCTCGGCCGGCGGCTCGGCCTCGTCGGCGAGGCTGGCGGCGTACGCGCGCAGCAGGTCGTGGAACGCGTAGCGCCCGTACGTGTGCTCGGTGAAGAGATTCGCCCGGGTCAGCTCGGTGAGCAGGGAGCCGGTCGCCTGCCCGTCGACACCGGCCAGGCTGGCCACGGCCGGGGCGGAGACGTCCGGGCCGGGATGCAGGCTCAGCAGCCGGAACAGCCGCGCCGCAGGTGGGCTGAGCGTCCGACACGACCAGGAGAAGACCGCCCGCACGTCGGTGGCCTCGTCGCCTGCCCGGAAGGCGTCCAGGTCGCCCAGCTCGTCGGCGACGGAAGCCAACGAGAAGTGCCGGTTGGTGGCGGCTCTGGCGGCCACGATGGCCAGGGCGATGGGCAGCCGCGCGCACCGGTCGGCGATGGTGTCGGCAGCGGCGGGCTCGGCGGCGACCTGGCGCTCCCCGAGCCGGCGGACCAGCATGTCACGGGCTTCGCCGGGGCTGAGCAGGTCGAGCGGCACCGGTTGGGCGCTTTCGGTGACGACCAGCGGGATGAGCTGGTCGCGGCTGGTGACGATGGCGAGACAGTCCGGTGAGCCGGGCAGCAGCGGCCGGACCTGTTCCGCGTCGCGGGCGTTGTCCAGCACCACCAGCACTCGCTTGCCCGCCACCGTCGTGCGGTACAAGCTCGCCATCGTGTCCGTGTCGCGGGGCATCCGGGCCACCGGCACGCCGAGCGCCTCCAGGAAACCGTGCAGCGCTCGCGCCGGTTCGGTAGGTGTGCCCGCCGGGTCGAAGCCGCGCAGGTTGACGTAGAGCTGCCCGTTGGGGAAGCGCTCGGCCGCGCGGTGCGCCCAGTGCACGGCGAGGGCGGTCTTGCCGACGCCGGCGGTCCCGGACACCACGACGGCGCCGCCCCGGTCGACCAGCGCGTCGAGGGCCGCGAGCTCCGCGTCGCGTCCGGTGAACGTGGGTACGGGGGGAGGCAACTGCGCCGCGACCCGCGGTGGTGCCGCCGTGGCCGGTGCGGCGATAGCGGTGTCCTGGCGCAGGATGGCGCACTCCAGGTCGCGTAGCCGCGGACCCGGGTCGAGGCCGAGGTTCTCCCGCAGGTTGTCGCGCAGCCGCCGGTACGTGGCGACCGCCTCCCCCTGTCGGCCGTCGCGGTACAGGGCGAGCATCAGCTGCGCGTGCAGGTGCTCGTCGAAGGGGTGCTGTCGGACGAGCCGTTCCAAGCCGGGGACGAGGCTGGCGTGCTCACCGACGGACAGCCGGGCCTCGGCGAGCGATCGTTCGGCCTCCAACCGTAGGCGTGCCAGGTGTTCGGCCTGCTCCTCAAGCCAGGCCGACCCGGCCACGTCGGCCAGCGGTGGGCCCCGCCACAGTGCCACCGCGGCCGTCAGGTGCCTCACCTGCTCGTTGCGGTCCGTCGAGCGCCGGGCCAGCTCGATGAGGCGTTCGGCGGCCTGGACATCAGTGGAATCCGGCCCGGTGTCGAGCAGATATCCGGGCTGGCGCGCGACGATCGATCCGGGCTCGCCGAGCACCCCGCGTAGGTAGGAGACGTGGCGTTGCAACGTGTTCGCCGCGGTGGCCGGTAGCTGGTCGCCCCAGACCACGTCGATGAGCCGGTCGATGCTTACGACACGGCCCGCGTGCAGCGCCAACGTGGCCAGTACCGCCTTGCGGCGCACGCCGTTCACCGCCTGCGGACTGCCGCCGACGACCACCTCAACCGGCCCGAGCAGCCTGATCCGCACGCCCGTACCAACCATCGAAATCACCGAATCAAACTAACGTCCCCAGCCCAGCAAACTCGATCTATTCGTCGCGTAATGGACACGATCCACGGGGCACCAGAAACGGACTCCGGGAGCTACCGTCTAGCGCACTACGGCAGGGAGGTGCGCCAATGGGCCATCGGCTGCGGCGCGTCGCGATGCTGCTGCTCGGTGCCGTGTTGCTGGGTACGGTCGGCCTGAGCCTCGGTTCCTGGTACGGCGGTCGCGGTGTCACGCCGCCCAGCGACGACCAGGCGCAGAGCCTGGCAGCGCACCTGCTTCCTGGCGCGGTGCCGGGCGACTCGGGTCGGGTCGTGCACGGCTACCGGTGGGGCGTCAGTCTCGCTGCCGACGACCTGGGCTCGGGCCACACGTCCTTCTGGTACCACGATGGTGACGACTGTGGGCTCGCCGAGAAGCTGCGGCGCAGCGCCGTGACGCAGGGGTGGCAGGGCCTCCGCCGCGTCCCCGGCTACCTGTGCGACGGCTGGCGGGCCGAGCGCGACGGACTGACGTTCACGCTCGACTACTCGGCGAGCGGAACGGAGCTGACCATCGCACCGGCCGCTCCCGGCAAGTTCCTACCCAGCACGGTCGCTGGCACCCTCGCGGGTGCCGCAGCCGGCGCGGCGCTGTTCGGGTGGGTGGCACGGCGACGTCGACCCGTACGCCTGCTGGTCTGCACCCTGGTGACGGCTGGCCTCCTCCCGGGCGTCGCCCTCACCTGGATGGCTCTGGGCCCGGGCATCGTCACCGAGCCGGTCTGGCCCGTCTGGCCCGCTCTCGCTGCCCTGCTGGTGCCCCTGTGGCTCGTGCTCCTCCTGGTCGGCGTTTATGCCTTCCCGAAACGCGAGACCGAGACCGACTCCAACTCTCGGGTCACGGTGGTGATGGTGAGTGTCGCGTGCGCGCTGGCCCCCGTGGTGATGGTCGCCGCGCTGCTCTTCATGTTCGTTCGAGCGCAGCCCGACCGTCCGACTGCCGTCGACCCCGTCGTGCCGTGGCCGACGGCCGAAGGCCGCAACGTCCAACCGTCCCCGTCCCCCCGATAGGTGCGCGCTGTGACCACACGTAACGGCAAGGTGATCGCCGACCAGACCATCTCCGCCGACGGGTACTCGGCCGGGCTCAACCAGAGCGAGGAACGCCCGTTCGGCGACGACGGCGGTGACGGCTGGGGCCGTGGGCTGCACGCCTGGATGTTCGACGCCGCCGAGGAGAACCAGGCCGAGCTCGACCTGAGCAACGCGGCCGCAGCGGTCATCATGGGCCGCAACATGTTCGGCCCGGTGCGCGGCGCATGGGATCGGCAGTGGAACGGCTGGTGGGGTGACGACCCACCGTTCCACAAGCCGGTTTTCGTGCTCACCCATCACGCACGCGAGCCGCAGCCGATGGCGGGCGACACCACCTTCCACTTCGTCACCGACGGGATCGAGTCGGCGCTCGCGCAGGCTCGTGCGGCGGCCGGTGGCGGCGACATCCTGATCCACGGCGGTGCGACCACCATCAACCAGTACCTCGCCGCCGGTCTGGTCGACGAGCTGCGGCTGCACATCGTGCCGGGCACCCTCGGCGCCGGCGTCCGGCTGTTCGAGGGCGTCCCGCCGCTGAACCTCGAACAGGTGACGGCGCGTGCAGCGAGCACGGTCCTGCACGTCACCTACCGCGTGCTCGTCACCCCTCCTCGGTAGCCTGCCCGACGAGCCGGCGGAGAGCCGTAGGGGCAGAGTCGTACGACGGAGGATGCGTTGTCTGCTATCGCGTCACTGACAGTGGTCCCCCGGGACAGCATCACCGAGCTGGCTCGCCTGGCCCGCACATCGCCGTCGTCGTTCCGCGCGTACCTGGCCGAACACGGGAGCAGGGCGCGGCAGGAGTACGACTGGTCCGGCTACTGCATGCTGTACGTCCTGACCTATCTGGAGGAACGCGGCATCGACCTGGAACCGCCGGAGTTGAATGCCGAGTCGGAGGCCATCAACAGCGCGTACGGCCTGACCACGCTCATCACCCCAGCCCCGCGGTTCCTGGACCAGCTCGATCCCGGCGCGCACCGCGAAGAGGAGTTGACCGCCCACTTCGAGGACATGGGGATGGACTTCGAGGAGAGCGGCACAGTCGGTCTGGACACGCTGAGGCTGTTGCGCGACAGCATCTCCGACCTTCGCGACGACGACGTGTTGCTGCTGCACATCGGCTGAGGGCGACGGCTGTCGTCGGATGCCCGGCGACTACCGGGGCCGTCTGTCGCGGGGGGTGAGGGACCGACCGGCCGCGTCCTGAACGGCGACTGACACCGAGTTCTTGCCAGACCAGTCCGGGCCGGTTGGTGCGGCCTGCACCACGAAGCGCCTGGACCCGTCGGAGCCGTGGACCTTGAGAGGCACCAGTTCGGCGTTGCGGAAGCGGGCCTGGACATCGCCGCCGTCCGCGGCCACCTCGGCTCGGGCGGCCGCGGCGGGGAGCATGCCGAAGAGGATCGGGGCGGCGGCGCCGCGGAGCGTACGGACGCTGAGCTCGTAGTTCTGCAGAACTCCGGACTCGGTGCAGGCGCGTTCCACTGTCGCGCCGTCCTGACGCAGGTAGAGACACTCGCCCCAGGTGCTTTCCCGAACCTGGACCACCGACCAGTTCACGCCGCCGGTCGTGCCTTCGGTGAGTAACCGCGGACCGGTGACGGCGGGCCGACGCCCGTCCCAGCCCTCCCAGTTGAGGCCGCCGACCACGGCGAGACCACCGAACACCACCACGATGGCCACCACGGTGCGGGTGCGGCTAGTAGACAAGCAGATCACCGCCTTGCGCGTCGTGCAGCCGCAGCGACACGACCTCGACCCGGTCGCCGGCGTCGGGTACGTACACGGCATAGACCCGGTAGGCGTCGTGACCGGATGCGATCGTCGCCGCCTCGCGTGGCGTTCCGTCGCTGAGGGTGATCTGGATTGACGTGGCGGCGGCCGGCACGATGCCGTAGAGGATCGCCTCCGGCAGGCGCCGGCCCAGACGCTCCGAGTGGACCTGCTCGGCCCGCCCACCGGCCAGCCAGCCGTCGCCGTCTGCCACCCGGGGCCAGGCGCAGTCCTTGCCCGCCTCCCGCCAGTTGACGTACGGGTCGGAGAACGTCTCCCGCTCAAGTTTGGCGCATCGGACATCGAACGAACCGGTGACCCGGAGCCGGTAGTTGTCGCCCTCGTCGAGGGTGAAGAAGGCGACGTTGCTCTTCCACCGGTCGCCGATGGCGACATAGGTCCAGCCGGAGACCGCCAGCAGGACGAGAAGGACGATGAGGCCCCGGCGTACGGCCTTGCGCGGTGCGGCGGTCATGCGGCGCTCCTCGGTGGGTGTGACGCACTCAAGGTAGCGCCGACGCACCAGCGTCTCGGGGAGACCGAATGCCTACCCTGTCAGCTCGCCGTGCCAGGCCAGACCGTGACACGCATCCTCCACCCGCCGCTCATGGGCTCGACGAATTCGACGACTGCGACATGCAGGTCGCCCTGCGTGCGAACGCAGTACCGACTCCCCTTGGCGAATCTTGAGTTGCTCGTCGCGAAGCTGTTGAGCTGCGAGATGCAGTCCTGCCGCTGCGGTGCACCGGGCTTGTCCCACTTCGCCAGACCGGACCAGGCCGGGTAGCTCTGCAACAAAGTTCCGGCGTCGTAGATATCGATGCTCGGGTCCGGGGCCGTGGCGACCTTCGGCGGGTCCGCGTCGAGGTCGACGCCGTTGTTGGCGAAGAGCACCTCGTACGGCCCGGCGCCCGCTCGGTCGACCGGACCGGGACGCGTTGGCGTCGTCCCCGCTGAACTGGACGCGATGGAAGGCGTCGAAGTCGCCCCGGTGGACGTCTGCTGACCGCCGTCCGCGCCGAAGCCGCCGATCTGGTGCACAAAGGCCGCGGCACCCACGATCGCGGTGATCAGGGCTGCGATGGCGGTGAGCATCCCGGCCATCGTCTGCCAGAACGGCTCCCGTCGACCGGAGCCGTGCTGCGGATCGGTCACGCTCTTTCCTTCCGCTACCTGGCACTCGCGCTGATCATCGCATGACCACGCCACTCGTCGATGCCTCCGGCCAACGCCTTTGACGTGATGGACATCGACAGTCGTAGGATGCCCGCCGTGGGATACACGGTGTGGCCGTCAGGCCGTCTGCATCTACCGGAGTCGGACGACACCGCCGCGGTCGCCGCCGCCAAAGCCGCCATGGCTGAACATTCTGTTTGGTACAAACCCGATGCGTCTCCGTCGGATGACACGCTTGTCGACATAGCATGCGAGGCCAGGGCCTCGATCGCCCGTGACGGGGACTGGATCGAGTTCAATCATGACGACGAGGGCGACCCCAAGTGGTCGAACCAGGCCACGGCCTTCTACGTCGCGATCGCGCCGTTCGTTCGCTCCGGCACGGTCCAGATCCAGGGCGAGGACGGCGCCCGCTGGTCCTACGCCTACGCGGACGGGCAGATCACCCAACAGGGTTGGAACGGTTGGGACGGGTCCATCGAGCCGTTCGGCGATTATGTGGACCACCCGTAGGCGCTGTCACTCACCGGCCGCCCGAACTTCGGAGTGCGGGTCTTCTCGCCGGGGAGTCTCCCAGACCGGCCGCTGGGGCTCGTCGTTGTGCACGACGATGTCGGCGTGCACGGTGGGGCGAGCCATAGCGAAGTAGAGCTGCTGCGAGGGGATGTAACGCTCGCGCCAGCGCCGCTCGATATCTACCCGGGTCGACACCCGGTGCTCTCGGATCACGGCACGATCCACTGTCTTCTCCAGCGCCGTCGACACGAAGATGCGCAGGTCCCACCGATCAACCAGTTCCGGGCGCAGGAGGAAGACGCCGTCGAAGACAAGCACGGCGTCGGCCGGGGCGGCCGTGACCGGCGGGGACAGCACAGCATCCGCGCTGCGGTCGTAGACAGCGGGCTGGAAGCGTCGATCTCCGCCCGGCCCCAGCGGATCGAGCAGCACCCGGTTCAGCGCCGCGTAGTCGTGGGTGTCGTAGTAGCAACCTTCGGCCGAGTACTCACCGCGCGGGTAACGCTGCGCCCGGGGGAAGAGGAAGTCGTCGATAGTGGCACGGATGACGTCGCGGCCCCTCTCGCGCAGGACGACGGCCAGCTCATCGGCGAGGGTGGTCTTCCCGGCGGCGGGCGGCCCGTCGATGGCGACCCGCGTCGGGTGGGCGACAGCGACGGACCCGACCACATCAGCCAGGTGCCCGAGCAACTCGTCCCGAGTGCCTTGAACCATGACTCCCCGTCCTCACGACATCCATCAAGGTCGTTCACATCACGTACGGTCTGGCGATGATGGCACGGATCCTGGCGCACCTTCGCCCACCGCTCGTCGTGTGCGGACAACTGGTTGCCCTGGTGTTGCTCACCCTGGACGCGCGCCGTGAATGGAGTGCGTACGGGCTTGTCGTGCTTCTCCTGTTGCTCGGTGCGCTTGCCGCGATACCAGCCGCGTTGGTCGACTCGCCGAGGTTCCGGCCGATCAGCCTGGTCGCACAGGCCGTCGGAGCCGGCGTCGTCGCGCTGGCTCTCCACGACTCGACCGACAAGCGGGCCCTCTGGGTGTACGCACTGTCCGCCCTGGTCGCGGTGATCGCCCCGGCCAGCCGGCCAGGGCTCGGCCGGGCGACGGTGATCGGCGTGGGCTCGGCGCTGGCGCTCACCATCGGCGTGTCGGCTCCAGCGCTGGCCTGGGATGGTGGTCAGCCCGAGGCGGTGGTCTGCGTGCCGCAGGGGGATTCCGCTGAGGAGCTGGTGCGTGAGAGCCACCGCTTCGACCCGAACAACGTGGTTGCGGGCTTCGGGTCAGAAGGGCCGCAGGCGCCGTGCCTGGAGGTGTTGTTCGATCCCGGTGCCACCGCTGGCGACGCCGACGACGTCGTCCGCCGCTACTCCGAGGACCCGAGGGTCTCATCCGTCAGCCGGACACGCTGACGCTCAGCGCACAGGTGCGCCGGACCTCAGTACTTCGGGCTCGTGGAGTGCGTGGCGGGGGGCGCTACCCCTCCGCCGGCAAGTCGTGGAACCACCGGCGGGACGAGGCGGGTACCAGCAACAGGCCGACGATGACTGCCGCAGCGACGATCTGTAGCAGCCCTAACGCACCAGCCTTGGTGATCGTGACGACGCTGTACCCCACGCTGACAGTCGAGAAGACGGTCGTCCAAAACCGGGCCCGCCCGCCGTTAGCGCGGGGGCCCGAAGCGTCAGCTTGAGAGGCGTCGATGTACAGCTGTAGCGTTCTCCCAGTGGGACGGCTAGTGGACCGGCACCGTGATCTCGCCGGGTGGTTGGTGACGCCGCTGTTCACCCTGGTAGCCGCTCCAGTGTTGGCCTGCCTCGTCGGGGTGTTGGGAAGCCTTGGGGACCACAACGGCCCACCGGCGCTGTGCAAGGAGGCCATGGCGGAAAACATGTGCGAGGAGACCAGCCTTGGGGTGGTCGGCGCACATGTGGTCATCTCAGGCGCCATGTGGTTGCTGCTCTGGGTCATCCCGTGGTGGCGAGGTCTTCGCACAGTGCGCGTTCTGCTGGCCGTCGCCGCGACCGTCGTTCTCGTACTCCTACCAGTGCGGATGTTCAACTGGTCCTGACGCACCGCCCGCCGCTTGTCGTCTGCGGACGACGTCGTCCGCCGCTACTCCGTAGACCCGAGGGTCTCGTCCGTCAGCCGGACACGCTGACACTCACCGCACAGGTGCGCCAGTTCGCGAGTGCCATGAACCATGTCAGCCGCCCTGCCGGATCAGGGGCGACACGCGTTCGTCTTGATCGTGTCGACGAACGCGTCCCAGGCGGCGGGCGCGAAGGTCAGCATCCCGGCATCGGGGGCCTTGGAGTCACGGACGTCGACCTGGGCGCATCGGTCGCGCACCTCCACGCACTGGCCGTTGTTGCCGGAACGGCTCGACGTGCGCCAGGCGTTACGTTCCATGGTTGCTCAGCTCCTTGATGAACCTGATCGACTCGGCGGGTGACCGCGCCAGCGTCTTCAGATTGTCGTACGCCGCGGACAGCCGCGCCAGGTCGCGGCTTGACTCAAGGAACAGCTCGCCGGCCAAGGTCTCGATGTAGCCCAGTGGCGGCTCGTCTTCCTCGAAGCTGAGCAGGGCGAAGCCGCTGCTAATCGCGAGATGCGCGCCGGCCTCGAAGCGCAGCACCTGAATCGTCACGTTCGGCAGTCGACTCAATGTGATCAGGTGATCCAGCTGCTCACGCAGCACGTCCTGGCCTGCCACCTCGGTTCGCAGGGACGCCTCGGAGAGGATGGCGTGCATCCGCAGCGGGTTCGATTTCCGACGCAGCACCTCCTGCCGGGTCATCCGGGCGGAGACCCGCTGGTCGATAGTCTCCTGGTCGGTCTCGCGGCCAATGACGTTGACTTCGCGGGCATAGCTCTCGGTCTGCAGTAGCCCAGGCACGAGCATCGGCTCGAAGTTCTTGAGTTCCACGGCCTCGGTCTCGTACGCGATGTAGGTGGCGTACTTGCCTCCGAGGCGCTGCCACCAGCCGTCCTCCCGCAGGCCGCGCGCCTGATCGAGCAGCGAGATCCCCGGCTCCTCGTCGATCTTGACGCCGTACGCGACAAGCAACTCCATGACGTCACCAACCCGAGGTCTAATCTCGCCCGACTCGATCCGACTGATCCGAGACGGCGAGCAGGCAAGTGTCTCTGCCACTCCCTCACCCGTCAGACCCTTGGCTTCGCGGAGCTTGCGCAACTCCCGGCCCAGTCGCCGAGAGCGCGGTGTCGCGGGCGTGAATCGAGGCATGTCGTGATTCTGCACGGATTCTTGGCCTTCTACATTCCACGGCTCACATGCTCGGCGTGTCGATCATGCGCATCTTCTTGCTTTGCATCACATGATGCGCAAGCCTGATGACTGTCAGCATCGCAGCGTTGCCGCAGCGTGAGTGACCGCCCGCGGCAACATCCCAGCCCTGGATGCGTTAGAGAGCGAGCGCGCGCATGGTTTCCGAAGTCGTGTCGATCGTGTTCGGCGGCCTGGTGCCAGGGTTCCTGTTCGGGCTCCTCGCCTTCCGGGTCAAGTCGCGATGGTGCCCGCGCTGCGGAGGATCCACCGACGCCCTCCAGCCGTCACCGGAGCGGGACTAATGACCAGGCCCGGCCGCCGCGACGAGGACGAGCCGCCAATCGGGCGGCGAATGGCGGAGCTGCGCGCGCGTCGGGGCATGAGCCAGCAGGTCTTCGCCGACCGGATTCGCAAGTCAAAAAGCTGGGTGGACAAGGTCGAGCGAGGAGTGCGTACCCTCGACCGACTCTCGGTGATCGAGACGGTCGCCGCAGCCCTCGGCGTCGCCCCGGAAGTCCTGTTCGCGGGCAAAGCCCCGCGCCAGCAACTCCCCAACACCAGCGGCGACGTGGAACGACTGCGCGCGGCGCTGGCCCGCTACGACCTACCCACGGGCGGCAAGACAGCGCCGTCGTTGGCTCAACTCGATGCACAGGCGGGGTACGCGTGGACGGCGTACCGCCACGGTCACCACCCTCAGGTGCTGCGACTACTGCCTACCCTGCTCGACGACAGTCGCCAGCAGCCGGGAGACACTGCGGATCTGCTGGTACGGGTAAACCGGCTCGCCGCCCAACTGCTGGTCAAGCTCGGCGAGACGGATCTCGCCTGGCTGGCCGCCGACCGGGCGATGGCCGCCGCCTCCGGTAACCCCTGGCGTGCCGGCCTTGCGGCGATCTCTCTCGCGCAGGCACTGCGAGCCCTGGGGCGAGGCCGGCTGGCGATGACGGCGGCTGTCGCTGCCATACACCAGTTAGATTCGGAACCGTCCCACGTCCGGGGGCCGGAAGTGACCGGGACCCTGTTGATCGAAGCGGCGCTCGCTGCCGCCGTCTGTGGAGACGCCAACGCGGCAGGCGAACTCACCGGGCGCGCCGCTCGCCTCGCTCACGGCCAGCCCCAGCACGACTGCGACGGCGTGCGGTTCGGTCCCACGCCAGTCGACCTCGCACGCGCACTGATCGCGATGTGGTCGGGCGACCACCAACTGGCGGAGACCACCCACCAGCGGGCCATCAGCGGCAACGCCTGGCACCTCCTCCCCGCCGAACACCGGGCGGCACACCTGATCGACATCACTCAGGCCTATCTGGACCTCGGCGACACGCGCGCCGCCGGCCGGGCGCTGGTCGCCGCCGGCCGGATCGCCACCTGGGAGACACGAATTCGACCTGTGGCTCGGGCGGCCCTGACCGCCGTGTTCCGCGCCGGACCCGATGCGGCCGACGTGTCCCGGCTGGCCACCACCATCGGATTGACGCGGTAAGACAAATCCCATGTTCGCGAAGTGGAAGAGTCGGGCGTGCGCAACCAGCACCCTCCCTATGCATGCCGAGGCTGGGCGGTCGGCATGCACAGGGTGCCTACCGGATCACCATCATGATGGGCTGATCGACCAGTTTCCATCGGCGGTCACCTGCACCAGAGCCGGCGCCTCCAATGGGCGGGTACCGGAATACCCGCCGATCTCGTTCACCAGTAGGCCGCCCTCCCCCGTCTCTAAGTTGTAGGCGTGAATAGCAAAATTTCCTTGACCCTTCGAATGGGTGATCTTCGCTGTGTCGGCTTCTCCGCCCAACACGATCACGTCGTCGCCTCGCCCCGACGCCTTCCCGCTGGCCGCCTGCGTAGCCACCTGCGCCACGGAGCCGATCGTCAACGTCCACTTACCGTTCGTTTCCACCTCGAACTGGGTGGTAAGCGAATCTTCCTCAAGGTTGATCCATCGCTTGCCCGTGTACGCGCCGATCTCATTCACGAGCAGCCCGTCTGGCCCATCCGACTTGAGGACGGTGTTGCCAGTGCATCGAGGGCAGGAGAATTTGGCGACCGCAAGGTCGGTGAGGTTGCCGACCTTGACGACGTCGTCGCCACGGCCGGTATAGACCTTCGGCTTCGGCTTCGACGCTGGCGGGGGTACAGCGCTGGTGGGCGGTGGCGCCGAACTGGTCGTGGGTGCGACGGCTGGTGCGGCGAGACCTGAGTTGGTGGCGCTGGAACGGGGTGTCGCGCTGGCGCTTCTATCAACGGCCTTTTTGTTGCTGCCGTCGGAGGTCAGCGCGCCGACGATACCGACACCACAGCAAAGGACGAGGACGGCGGCGACTCCGCTAAGGATCCACAGCAACGGCTTCCTCTTCTGGGGCGCGGCGATAGGCGGGCCAAGTGTTGGCCCCATCTGCGACGGCTGTCCCGGCTGGTGATGCTGCTGCGAGGTGGCATGGTCGGGCCCAGGTTGCTGCGGGTAGGTCAACGGAGACGCCTTGATTAGGGGACTTCGTCGATGGTGATCGCCGCAATGGCCCAGTTCAGCGCCTTGTCGCTTTGGTGACAGGCGTTGTGGCTGCTCGACGATCATGCGAAGGCACGACGGCCGACCAGCCTGACCGGGCAGCTAGATAACCGCGGCAGTGGAATATGAGACGACCCCAAACGGCTAGTCGGATGCGTTCGTTTAGTGGCATCGCACCGGCCGCGCGATAAGCATCGATCACCGTGAAGCCAACCGCGCTGTCTCCGCTGGCAACTGTCCGGCCCAGACACTCTGGCTGCGTCCCGGCGAACATCAAACTGCTTGTTGGGCTGGCTCTGAAGCCACCGAAGGGCAGCGGCAAGCCACGGAGCCGATCCCCCAAGGATTTGGTTGACGAGCCGGGCCGGCACTGCGAGGTGCAGAAGGAGGCCATCCATTCGTGGCGACCGGCCGTCGCGGCCGCTTGCGGGCCCGCCTTGGTCCTACGAGAGTAGTTGCGCAGTCTGCGTCGTTGACCTACGGGATGCGGCGGCTGGTGGCTTGGCCGCGCTGGCCTCCTTGGTGATGCCCTAGAGTGCCGAGCATGGACAGTCCGGTGCCGGTGCCTGCGGAGATCAGTCAGGCTTTTACCGAGATCGCTCAAGGCAGCCGCCTTACTTGGCAAATGGTCGAGGGGTGCGGCGACCCTGTGAGGGGATCAAGCTTCTATCAGGTCAATGCCCTCTACCCATTCGAGAAGGTCTCCGACCGCGCCCGGCACTACGTCACCGCCGCCCTGCAGCACATGCTCATGTGGGCCGACCACGCGGCGCCGTTCAGATTTCATCCCGAACAGGTGGTGTACTTCACGCTTCGCCCGTCCTACACGCTGGCCCGCGCTGCGCTTGAGAGCGCATCCCAGGCTGTATGGCTGATGGACACGCGAGATCCAACTGCTTGTGTTCAGCGACACCTCAAGCTGATCAGATGGGATCTTCAGGAGCACCGAAAGAGCTACCTCGACATCGCTGGCAAGGAACGGATCCAGGAGCGCGAGACCGAACTGCTGAGGCGTGTTGCCGCCGTCTTTACGGACGATCAACTCAAGCCGCCACCGTCTTATCTCAACGTTATCCGCGACGCCTGCAACCCAGATGACCTGGATCTCAACAAAGACAAGGTGGAGCGCATCTGGCGGGCGGCGAGTGGTGCTGCTCACGGCATGTACTGGACGAATCTTGATCTTCAGACCATCGTTGTTGGTGACGAATACGAGCCAGGTCATTTCCGAACAAGCAGCCAGCCAAATCCTTCTCTGATGCTGGAAGCCCTGCAGGCCGCCTACAAGATGACTCAGTACGCGGGCCTAAAGTATCTCCTGTTCGCGGGAGCGGACCCAACGGAGCGCGTGTCTTCGGCAAGGCGTTGGCTGGCCGATCAGATCACGCTCAAACCGGACGCGGACCCTAAAATCCTGGCGCAGCTCAAGGGTGAGCACCCGGAGTCGCCCTGAAAGCTTGGATCACTCGGCGCGTGTGAGCGTTTCGCGCTGCTCCCTTACCCTGATTTAGGAGAGGCATCATGTGGGGGTCGCGGTACTACCGCACCAAGGCGACGCGGGCCCCGGTGCGGCTGGCCCAAGCCGGTCCTTGAACTCGCGGAGTGGGGCGGGCGGGGCTCGAACCCGCGACCGAGGGATTATGAGATCAAGATGAGCGAACCGCCGACCCCCCAATTCGGCTACCACCAGCGGAGACACCTCTCGGCATCTCTCACCACTCCCCCACCGTCCGTCGCCTCCTTGCGGACTGAATGCGGACTGCTCGGACCAGACGGCGGCCTTGGGATTAGAAGGTCGCGGATGGCTGATCAGGTGGCTTTGCCTATGGTCAACCCGTCTGCCGCTGTCGGGCGGCATTGCCGTCAGTCGGCGGTCTTGGCTGTACGGATGGCTGAACTGATCGGCTCCCCAGTCAGGATTGCCGATCGTCATCAACTTCAGCCTGGTCAGACTTATCGGTGATTTCCCGACGAGGCGGCAGATCCTCACCCTTCGCCCGCGTCTGAGGTGGGCGAAGACCATGCCAAGTTATGCGAGGGTCGTCTAGGTCCAAGCCCTGAGCTGCAAATAGGGCTTGCAAATCAAATCCACCTCCACCACCTCCGCCTCCGCCGCCGCCTAAACCGTCACCCTTTCCGCCCGCACCCCCTGGCGCACCGAATCGGCCGCCACCACCCCCGCCTCCCCCGCCATCTCCGCCCACTCCGCCGGCACCTCCCTGGCCGCCCTCCGCCCAAGAGATCATGCGACCATCGGCATAGACATCGTTGAAGGCTCCGCCACCACGCCCTCCGTCTCCGCCGCCTGGCCCAGCGCCCCCGCCGCCTCCGCCGCCCCCGATCGCAACTGGAACTTCAATGACGGGAGTCTGCTTAACTCGTCCTTCGTGAAGTGCGAGCAAAAAGAGCACCAAAGCAGCAAGCCATGAAGCCCTTTCAGCCCAGATCCAGAAGGTGCTCTCAGCGTTGGTAAAGATCCCCTCTTGTAGGCCGGAGGTCAGGGCTAGAGCCAACACTGCCGCCAGCGCGGAAAAAGCGAGAGGCGTTCTTGCTCTGACGATGAATCGGCGGAGACTTGTCACCATCAAGCCATCATCCCTTCCGCGTTGACTGCCCTGAGTTGCGACTCGCCGCCTTGCCATCCCGTCCGCCGTAGACTCACACACTGTGAGCGCGGACCTGCCCCAGGGTGTCAAGGACGTTCGTCCGGCCGGGCGCTCCACCTTGGCAACCTGGGGCAGGTCTGCTCGGCTTCGCCTGGGTCGTCAGTGGATGAGATGGCACATCGTCCCCGAAGCCCGAGCGCTCCCGCCGGAGGCATGCCCCTCAATTGGCCGGCGCGCCGGCCGATGCCGGTGCCTCCGCCTGCGCCGCCAGCAGGCCGAGCGCGGCCCGCTTGCGGGCCGCCTTGACCGTGCGGCTGCGGACTGAGAGCGTTGGTCCGGACCTCGACGCGGTTCGCCCGGGTCGTCGGGAGCATGGCTGACCAGGGAAGACGGTTGGTGGGGCGGGCGGGGCTCGAACCCGCGACCGAGGGATTATGAGTCCCCTGCTCTAACCGGCTGAGCTACCGCCCCGAACACCGCGCCGGATCTTATCCCGCTCGGCGGTCAGCGGCCAGCATCGAGCCGGCCGGTGCCCACGCCTGCGCCAGCACGATGGGCTACAGGAATATAACAGCGCGCTCGGGTAGGCCTGTCAGCCGGCGCGCAGCTCGTCCAGCACCGCGCCGGCGGCGCGCCAGCCGCTGGTGAGGGCGCCCTGGATCGATGGGCTGTCCCGGTGGTCACCGGCGACGAACAGGCCCTCGCCCAGCGCCACCGGCTTGCGCAGCCGTCCCTGCGGGGGCGGCGCGGCGGGTAGCGCCTCGGGGATTGCCACTGTGGTGAGGTGGGTCCAGTCTGCGGTGGAGCGGCCGTACAGCCGGGTCAACTCGGCCCGGATGGTCGGCTCGGGTGGGGCGGTCGGGCCGACCACCGAGGTGGCGATCAGGTGCCGTCCGGCGGGCGCGTACGTCGCGGCGGCGTTGCTGAGCACCACGGTGTTGGCGACGAGTTCGCGTCGGTCGCCGTCGACGAGCAGGACCGGCTCGGTGAGGGGCGGCTCGGGCGAGCTGTGGTAGTAGGTGGTGTAGCTGTGCATGCGTACCGTCGCCAGGGCCGGAAGCAGCGCGGCCGCGGCGGGCGGGTCGACGGCGACCACGACGGCCCGGCAGCTGATGTCGCCGGCCTGGGTGCGGACCCGGCCCGGGGTGACCTCCGCGACCGGGGTGTCCAGGTCGAGCAGGTCGGCGGGCAGTGGCGCGGCGATGGCCCGGGGCAGCGCGGCCATTCCTTCGGCGGGCAGGCCGATCCGGCCGCGGGCGAAGGAGCGCAGCACCATCGCCAGCACGTGACTTGAGGTGGACAGTTCCCGGTCGACGAACACACCGGACAGGAACGGTCGCAGCAGCTCCTCGATGATGGCGTCGGAGAGGCCGGCGCGGCGCAGCGCTGTCTCGGTGCTGGTCTCCGGCGCGGCGAGGAGCCGGGTCGCGGGGAGGGTGGCGCAGCCGGTGGCGAGCGCGGCGAAGCGCAGCCGGTCGAGCAGGGAGCCGACGTCGGCGAGCGCGGTGCCGGGCCCACCGGTCGGTTCGCGCAGTGGGTTGACCAGCCGCAGCAGCTTGTCGCCCTTGCGGACCAGCACGCCGGAGGTGAAATAGCCGAGGTTGAGCTGGTCGGTGTCGAGCAGCGTGCCGAGCCGGGGGTAGGCGGTGTTGAGCACCTGGAAGCCCCGGTCGATGAGGTGACCGTCGACCACGTCGGTGGCGACCCGGCCGCCGAGCCGACCCTCGGCCTCCACCAGCCGCCAGGGCACGCCGGCGCGGTGCAGCCGGCGGGCGGCGGCGAGGCCGGCCAGGCCGCCGCCGACGATGACCACATCGGTTTCAGCCAGCACCGCGCGCCTCCCGCTCACCGTTCGCCCGGGACAACCGGCCCGGCCACCAGATCTTCGGCCCGATGTCGTACGCGAGTGCGGGCACCAGCAGCGACCGGACGATGATGGTGTCGATCAGTACCCCGATCGCGACCGCCGTACCCAGCTCGACGAGGATCACCAGTGGCAGGACGGCGAGGGCGGAGAACGTCGCGGCGAGCACGATGCCGGCGGAGGTGATCACCCCGCCGGTGACGGCGAGGCCGGCGAGTACACCGGCGCGGGTGCCGCGCTTCACCGACTCCTCGCGGACGCGACTCATCAGGAAGATGTTGTAGTCGATGCCGAGCGCGACAAGGAAGACGAACGCGAACAGCGGGAACGACGAGTCCACGCCGGGGAAGTCGAAGACGTGGCGGAACAGCAGCGCGCAGAGGCCGAGGGTCGCCGCGAAGCTGAGCAGCACTGTGGCGATCAGCAGCAGCGGGGCGAGCAGCGCGCGCAGCAGCAGGGCCAGGATGACCGCGATGACCACCAGCACCACCGGGATGATGACGTTCTGGTCGCGCTTCGCGGCGTCCGAGGTGTCCACGTTGATAGCGGTGAAGCCGCCGACCACAGCGTCCGCGCCGGGCACCTGGTGTACGGCCACCCGCAGCTCCCGGATGGTTCGTTCGGAGCCGTCGCTGTCGGGTGGGTCGGCCAGGGTCGCCTCCAGTTGCACCCGCCCGTCGACGACCTTCGGGGCGGCGTTCTCCTCGGGTGGGCCGGTCTGCGGGCCGGTGGTGAGGGGGCGGACGTCGGCGACGCCGGGCACGGCGGTCGCCACCTGGGCGACCTGTCGGGCGGTCTGCTCGGTGGTGAAGATGGTGGCCGGGCTGCCGGTGCCGGCCGGGTAGTGCCGGGAGATCACCTCCTGACCGTCGACCGAGTCGGTGCGCTGGGTGAACAGGTCGGACTGGCCGAGCGTGGTGGCGCCGAGCTGGGTGAGGCCGAGGGTCAGTAGGGCCAGCACGACGGCGGTGGTCAGCCAGATCGGGCGGGCGTGCCGGGCCACGAAGCCGGCGACCCGGCTCCAGATGCCGTGTTCGGCGCGCGGGTCGGCCTGGTCGGCTCGGGGCCGTCGGGGCCAGAACGCCCACCGACCGCCGAGCACCAGCAACGCGGGTAGGAAGGTGAGCATCACCAGCAGGGTGGCGGCGATGCCGATGGCGGCGACCGGGCCGAGCGCCCGGTTGGAGTTGAGGCTGGACAGCAGCAGGCAGAGCAGGCTGACGATGACGGTGCCGCCGGAGGCGATGATGGCTGGCGCGGCGCCCTTCCAGGCGGTCTTCATGGCGTCCCACGGGCGCTCGTGCCGGTGCAGCTCCTCCCGGTAGCGCGCGATCAGCAGCAGTGCGTAGTCGGTGCCGGCGCCGAAGACCAGCACTGTGAGGATGCCCTGGGCCTGCCCGTTGAGTTTGACCACGTCCGCGTCGGCGAGCAGGTAGACGAAGACCGAGGCGAGGGCGTACGACATGCCGGCGGCGAGAAGCGGGAAGATCCAGAGGACCGGGCTGCGGTAGACGATCAGCAGGATGACCAGCACCACTACCAGGGTGACCAGCAGCAGTGGCCCGTCGATGGCGGAGAAGACCTCGATCAGGTCGGCGAGCAGGCCGGCCGGGCCGGAGACGTCCACTGTGAGGCCGTCCCGGTCACCGCCGGTGATGTCGCGCAGTTGCTCGACGACGGTGCCGATCTCCTCGCCCTCGGCGTCGTCGACGGGTACGACGACCTGGAGTGCCTGGCCGTCGTCGCTCGGGATGGGCGGGGGCAGTGGGGTGACCACGCCGGGGATCTGGGCGAACCGGGCGGCGTCGGCGCTCACCCGTTGCCGGTCCGCGTCGGTGATCCCGGAGGGCCGCTCGTAGACGACCAGAGCCGGGATGGTCTGCCGGTCGACGAAGTCGCCGGCGAGGTCCTGGGCGCGGGTCGCCTCGGCGTCGGTGGGCAGGAAGGCGGCGTTGTCGTTGGTGGCGACCTCGCTGAGGCGCCCCGCGTACGGGCCGGAGACGCCGCCGATCACCAGCCAGGCCAGCACGACCGCCACCGCGATCAGCGTGGCCTTGCCGCCTCGTCCGGACATCCGCACTCACCCCAAGGATCGACGCGTCAGTCGACGCACTCTGAACGCGACTCAACATCGCCCATCCTGCCGCCGAAACCTCCCGAGACAGTGCGAATCCGGCATCCCGCCCGGGTCGATCATGGAGTTGTGGTGGGGGATGAAGGGCGCAGAACAGCACGCAACCGGCACCACAACTCCATGATCGACCCGGGAGTTGGGTGGGGGTGGGTGGGTATGACGAACGCCCGCCGGCTTCAGGCCGACGGGCGTTCGTAGGGAAGCTCCCCCGATTGGACTCGAACCAATAACCTGCCGGTTAACAGCCGGCTGCTCTGCCAATTGAGCTACAGGGGATCGTGCTCCGCGCGACCTCGGATCTCCCCGACGCCGTGCGACGGGACAAGAGTACAGGACATTCCCCGGTGATGGTCCAGTGGGTTCCCTCCCCGTCGTCGCATTGACAATCGGGGTAAATCGCCATCCCGGCACAACCATGCTTGAGCGGAGAGCAGGATGGGTAGTTAGCTGCGGACAGAGGACGCAGGCGCGAACAGGTCGCCTTCCGACGGGGCAACTCGCCGGGGTGACGGCGCGTCAGGTACGGAAGGAGCCGCCATGCGCGGAAAGATCATGTTTCTTGGCGGGCTGGCTGCGGGATTCGTCCTGGGCGCCCGTGCCGGCCGGGAGAAGTACGAAGAGCTAGTGGTCCGGGGCCGCAAGGTGCTCGACCACCCGACCGTCCAGGAGGCGGCCGGGGTCGCGCAGGCCCAGGCCAACAAGCTCTACAGCGAGGGTAAGGACAAGCTCGGCCAGACCAAACTGGGCGAGAAGCTGGGCAATGGCAACGGCAACGGCAGCACCGGCAAGCAGGAGCTGACCGCCGCCGACGACGCGTTCGCCGGCACGCCCGCCACGGTGGGCGCCAAGGCGGGCACCAGCACGGTCGGCACGACCTCCGGGTCGCCGTCGTCCACGAACCCCCGCACCAAGCCGTCCGGCTCGGGCACGAACGCCAGCACGCTCTGACCAACCGCACGTCGACGGGCCGGTCGCCGCAGGGCGACCGGCCCGTGGTCTGTCCGACGTGCGGTCAGTCCTTGCTGCTGAACGCCGCGTCGAAGGCGGCGCTCGGGGCGTCGAAGGCGAGCCGGCGGACGAACTGCAACGCCTCCGGGGCGCCGACCAGCCGGTCCATTCCGGCGTCTTCCCACTCGACCGAGATCGGGCCGGTGTAGCCGATCGCGTTCAACGCGCGGAAGCAGTCCTCCCAGGGCACGTCGCCGTGGCCGGTGGAGACGAAGTCCCAACCGCGCCGCAGGTCGGCCCAGGGAAGGTGCGAGGCGAGCCGGCCACGCCGGCCATCGCCGGTACGCACCTTCGCGTCCTTGCAGTCCACGTGGTAGATCCGGTCGGCGAAGTCGAAGATGAAGTTCACCGGGTCCAGCTCCTGCCACACGAAGTGCGACGGGTCCCAGTTCAGCCCGAACGCGGGCCGGTTGCCGATCGCCTCCAGCGTCCGCTTCGTCGTCCAGTAGTCGTACGCGATCTCACTGGGGTGCACCTCGTGCGCGAAACGCACTCCCACCTCGTCGAACACGTCGAGGATGGGGTTCCACCGGTCGGCGAAGTCCTGGTAGCCGCGCTCGATCATCGACGGCGGCACCGGCGGGAACATCGCGAGGGTGTGCCAGATCGACGAACCGGTGAAGCCGACGACCGTCTTCACCCCGAGCTTCGCCGCTGCCCGCGCGGTGTCCTTGATCTCCTCGGCGGCCCGCTGACGAACCCCCTCGGGCTCCCCGTCGCCCCAGATGCGGCCGGGCAGGATGTCCTGATGCCGCTCGTCGATCGGGTGGTCGCAGACCGCCTGACCGACCAGGTGGTTGGAGATCGTGAAGACCTCAAGGTTGTGCTTCGCCAGGGTCTCCTTCTTGCGCTCGACGTACGAGTCGTCGGCGAGCGCCTTGTCGACCTCGAAGTGGTCGCCCCAGCAGGCGATCTCCAGACCGTCGTAGCCCCACTCGGAGGCGAGCCGGCAGACCTCCTCGAACGGAAGATCGGCCCACTGGCCGGTGAAGAGCGTGATGGGTCGCGCCATTGTCCTTCTCCCCTGTTGTGATGGGGATTCCTTGTGCGGACCGGGGCGAGGGTGACCGGGCGTGCGCGGCACCCGAGCGGTCACCGGTGGGTGCGGAACACACCTGAGCCCGGCGGGTTGCGCCTCCCACCGGGTCACCGGCCACCAGCACGGTCGCCGACCCCCACCCTATTTCCGCAGTGCCCCATCGGGGAAGCCCCGCGGTCGGCCGATCATCCGATCATTTCCTCGGGCGCGGGCAGGACAGCCCGTACGGTGAAGCCGCCGTCGGCGCGCGGGCCGGCCGAGAACGTGCCGCCGAGCCGCTCGGCGCGCCTGCGTACCCCAACCAGACCCCGACCGGCGCCCTGGGTGCCGCCGCCGGACGGAGCGGGACCGGCGCCCTCGTCGCGAACCTCGATGGTGATGCCCGCGGCGTCGTAGCGCAGGCGGACCCCGACCGGCGCGCCCGGCGCGTGCCGGCACGCGTTGGTCAGCGCTTCCTCGATGATCCGGTACGCCACCACGTCGACCGGGCCGGGCAGCGGCCGGGGTTGCCCGGCCATCTTCCACCGCACCGGTTGACCGGCGGTGAAGCCCTCCACCAGCGCGTCGAGACGGTTCAGGCTGGGTGCCGGCTGGGACGGGTCGTCGGGCTCGTCGGCCCGGCGCAGCGCGTCACCCAGCCGGTGCCCGTGCGCCAAAACCATCCCGCGCCACTGCGCGAACAACCCCATGCAGGTCAAGGTACGGCAGCCGCCTGTTAGCCGCGCCCCGGCGTCCCGCGCCGCGCCCCACCCCACCCCGCCCGCGTCGATCTTGCACTTTGTGTCGACGAAAGGTCGGCAGTGTGGCATTTGCCGCGACAGGAAGTGCAAGATCGACGGGGCAGGCAGAGAGGGGGCGGCGACTAACGTCGCCGCCCCCTCCAGCACTAGTCGGTCAGGGCAGGGTCCACTTCTGGTTGGCCGCGTTTAGGCAGGTCCAGAGGTGCACGACGGTGCTGTCGGCGGAGTTGTTGCCGGAGACGTCCAGGCACTTGCCCGACGACGGGTTGCGCAGGGTGCCGTCGGACGCGGCGGCCCAGTTCTGTGCGCCGCTGCCGTTGCAGGTCCAGAGCTGGATCTTGGTGCCGTCGGCGGTGCCGCTGCCGTTGACGTCCAGGCACTTGCCGAGCGCCTTGATCGTCGAGTTCGGCGTCACGGTCCAGGTCTGCGCCGTGCTGCCGTTGCAGGTGTAGAGCTGGATCTGGGTGCCGTCGGCGGTGCCCGCGTTACGCACGTCCAGGCACTTGCCGGCGAGACCCTTGATCGGGCCGACACCGGTGCCCCCGCCGGTGCCCTTGACCAGGGTGAAGTCGTCCAGGTCGAAGAGCCCAGTGCCGCTACCGGTGAAGGTGAGGTAGAGGTTCTGGGTGCTGGACGGGACGTTGGACAGCGCCGTGGAGACGTTGGCGAAGGTCGTCCAACTGCCGGTGTTGGGCACCGCGACGGTGCCGAGCACCGGGCCGGTGGCCGAACCGGTGCGTACCTGGATGGCGCCACCCGCGCCACCGGAGACGACCCGGGCCGTGAACGAGGTGACCCCGGCCAGGTTGACCCCGTTGTACGCGGCCCAGTCGCCCGGGTCGATGTAGCCGACGGTCTGCCCACCGTTGGCGCCCGCCTTGGTGAACGCGGAGACACCGTTGGCCGAGCTGAACGCCTCGGCCTGGATCGTGCCGGTGGGCGGCGGCGTGGTGCCCAGCTCCTTGATCCGGATGTTGCGGAAGGAGGCGTCGTCACCGGTGCCGTGGTTCTGGATGCCGATGTGACCGGCCAACGAGCGGACCGGGTTGGTGTTGGTGAAGTCGTTGATCTTCACCCCGTTGAGGAAGATCTGTAGCCGCTCGCCCTCGACCAGCAGCTCGTACGTGTTCCACTCCCCCGGCGCGTTCAGCGCCGCGTCGCGGGCGGCGATGTCGGCGGACTTGTAGGTGTAGACCGCGCCGGTGGTGCGGTCGGCCGCGTCGGTGGCGTCGATCTGGATCTCGTAACCGTTGTCGACAGCCGACCACGGGTCACTCGACGGTGGGAACCCGATGAAGATGCCGGAGTTGTCGTCACCGGCCAGCTTCCAGTCCAGCTTCAGCGAGTAGTTGGTGAACTGCTTGGCGTTGTACCAGTACAGCCCCATGCCGCCGACCGAGGTCAGGGTGGCGTCGGTGTTGGTGAAGCTGCCCGGGCCGGCCTGTGACCAACCGGCCGTCGAGCCGTTGAACAGCGGGGTGTAGCCGGTCTCGGGCCGGCAGTCGGCCTTGCTCCGACCGGAGGCGTACCGGATGCCGCCGAGCAGGTGGTTCCGGAACCCCGACTCCGCGTACGACGCCTGGGTGTGCCCCGCGCCGGTGTAGAAGGACCGGCCGCCGCTGTAGCTCTTGCACCAGCTCAGCGGGTGGTCGGCGCCCATCCCGCCGCCGGAGTACGACGACTCGTCCAGGGTGGCCAGCACGTGGGCGCTCGACCGGGCGTTGGTGCGGTAGTTGTACCACTCGTCGGTGCGGGTCCAGGTCTGCGGCAGGTGACCGGTTGCCGCGTGGCCCCGGTCCTCCACCTTCATGTTGGCCTGCTGGATCGCGGGGTGCGAGGCGAACCACGCCCCCACGAGGTTGCCGTAGAACGGCCAGTCGTACTCGGTGTCGGCTGCGGCGTGCACACCGACATATCCACGGCCGGAGCCGATGTACGACTCGAAGGCGGTCTGCTGACTGGCGTTGAGCACGTCGCCGGTGGTGTTGAGGAAGACGACCGCCTCGTACTGGTTGAGGTTGCTCGTGGTGAACGCGGCGGCGTCCTCGGTCGCGGTGACCGTGAAGTTGTTCGCCGCGCCCAGGTCGCGGATGGTCTGGATGCCGACCGGGATCGCGTCGTGCCGAAAACCAGCGGTCTTGGAGAAGACCAGCACGTCGTACGGGGCGTCGGCGGCGCTGGCCGGGGTGGCCGGGGTGGTACAGGCGATGACGGCGAGTGCGGCCATGGCCGCACCGAGGACGGGTCGCAGGCGTCTGCGCATATCGCTCTCCTAATTGCGGTTAGGAGGGGCCCCTCGCATCACACTAGGCGTTGTCGAAGGGCCCCTCCCGCCAGCTCAGGGCAGGGTCCACTTTTGGTTGGCGGCGGCGGTGCAGGTCCAGAGATGGACCACCGTGCTGTCAGCGGAGCTGTTGCCGGAGACGTCGAGGCACTTGCCCGACGACGTGTTGCGGAGCGTGCCGTCGGCTTGGGCCGCCCAGTTCTGGGCGGCGGTCCCGTTGCAGGTCCAGAGCTGGATCTTGGTGCCGTCGGCGGTGGCACCACCCGACACGTCCAGGCACTTGCCCAACGACTTGATCGTGGAGTTGGGGGTGACCGCCCAGGTCTGCGCGGCACTGCCGTTGCAGGTGTAGATCTGGATCTGCGTGCCGTCGGCGGTGGCGGCGTTGCGCACGTCCAGGCACTTGCCGCCGAGGCCCTTGATCGCCCCGGCCCCACCGGCCGGGGGCGTCCCGGTGACGAAGGTGAAGGCGTCCAGGTCGTAGAGCGCCCCGGTGCCCGACCCGGCGAAGGTCAGGTAGAGCGTGGTCGTGCCGGTCGGCGGGTTGCTGATCGTCCCGGTGACAGTGGTGAAGGTCTCCCAGCCGCCGGTCACCGGCACCGTGGCCGAGCCGAGCACCGTGCCGGTGGCCGAACCGGCCCGGACCTGGAGGGTGCCACCGGCGCCCGCCGAGGAAACCCGGGCGTTGAACGAGGTCACGTTGCCCAGCCGGTACGGCTGGAACGCGATCCAGTCGCCGTTGTTGATGTCGCCGACGGTCTTGCCGCCCTCGGCCGGGGTCTTGCTGAACACGTTGATCCCCGACGAGGTGCCGTAGAACTCGGCCTGGCGGTGCCGCGGCGGCAGCGTGTGCTGGGTGTGCGTGGTCAGCCCACCGGCGTCGGTGTACTCGGCGTCGAAGATCGCGAAGATGTTCGCCGCGTCGTCGTGCTCACCGTCGACCGGGATGGTGATCGAGCCCGAGCAGCCGGTCTTCGAGGTGATCTGGTGCCCGTGCTGGTCGTGCCCGAGCACGTAGGTCATCTTGACCTTCGTGCAGTCGATGGTGCCGTCCTCCGGGTCGGTCACCGTGATGCTGTACGCCACGGTGTCCCCGAAGCCGAACAACTGACCGTTGCCCGGGTTGTTGATCGTGACCGTGGGCGCGGTGTTGCCGACGCTGATCTGCACACTGCTGCTGCCGGTGGCGCCCTGCGGGTCCCGCACGGTCAGCGTGGCGGTGTAGGTGCCGTTGGCGCTGTAGGTCTTCGTCGGGTTGGCGGCGGTCGAGGTGGTCCCGTCACCGAACGCCCACGCGTAGGTCAACGTGCCGCCCTCGGGGTCGGACGAGCCGGCCGAGGAGAAGGTCACAGCGAGCGGGGCGGCGCCGGAGGTGCGGTTGGCGCTGGCCTTCGCGGTGGGCGCCCGGTTGCCGCCGCCGACGTAGTCGAAGCGGTAGAGCGCCGAGTTGGCGTCACCGTTGAAGTAGCCGGTGCCGTAGTCGAGCACGTAGTACGCGCCGTCCGGGCCGAACGCCGAGTCCATCACCTGCTTGCCGACCCAGGGGAAGGTGTCGATGGCGCCCCGGGAGCCGTCGGAGTTGACGTGGATCGGCTTGATCCAGCCCCGGCCGAACTCGGTGGCGAAGAACTGCCCGTCGAACGACTGCGGGAACTTGGTGGTGGAGGTCGACGAGGCGTTGTACCGGTAGACCGGGCCGCCCATCGGCGACTCGGAGCCGCCGCCGAACTCGGTCGGGGTGCCGGCGTCGCCGGCGTACCGGATCCAGGCCGGCTGGGCCGGCGGCAGGGTGGTCAGGCCGGTGTTGCGGAACGAGTTGTTGGTCGGCCCGCCGGTGCAGTTGTACTTCGCGCCGCTGGCGCTGGTCGCGAAGTCGAACTCGTTGTACGTCTCGGTGCTGGTGTTGGTGCCGGTGCAGTACGGCCAGCCGTAGTTGCCCGGTGCCGCGACCCGGTTGAACTCCACCTGGCCGGACGGCCCGCGGGTGGAGCTGGTGGAGCCGGCGTCCGGCCCGTAGTCACCGACGTAGACCACCCCGGTGGCCTTGTCCACGCTGATCCGGAACGGGTTGCGGAACCCCATCGCGTAGATCTCCGGCCGGGTCTTGGACGTGCCGGGGGCGAACAGGTTGCCCGACGGGATGGAGTACGTGCCGTTGGCGTTCACCTTGATCCGCAGGATCTTGCCGCGCAGGTCGTTGGTGTTGCCGGCGCTGCGCTGCGCGTCGTACGCGGGGTTGCGGTTGGTCCGCTCGTCCAGCGGTGAGTAGCCGGACGACTCGAACGGGTTGGTGTCGTCGCCGGTGGAGAGGTAGAGGTTGCCGGCGGCGTCGAAGTCGATGTCCCCACCGACGTGGCAGCACACGCCCCGGCTGGCCGGGACGTCGAGCACGTCGACCTTGCTGGACTGGTTGAGCGTGAAGTCCGCGTTGAGGGTGAACCGGGAGAGCCGGTTGACGCCGTCGAAGGCCGAGAAGTCGGTGCCGGTGGCCGGCGCGTCGCCGCCGGGGGTGGAGAGCGGCGGGGCGTAGTAGAGGTAGATGTAGCGGTTGCTGGCGAAGCCCGGGTCGACGCCGACGCCCTGCAACCCCTCCTCGTCGTGCGAGTAGACCGACAGGGTGCCGACCACGGAGGTGGTGCCGTTGGCGTCGGTGCGGCGTAGGGTGCCGTTGCGGGCGGTGTGCAGGACCGAGCGGTCCGGCAGCACCGCCAGCGACATCGGCTCACCCATGTCGGTCACGCCACGAGCCAGCTCGACCTGCTGGAAGTCGCTGGCGACGATCGTGTGTGCCTGGGCGGGGGCCGAGCCGGCGGCGAAGGTGACCGTGCCGGCGGCGACCGCCAGCAGCAGCGCGGATCCGGCGGAGAACCATCGTCGGGACCGTTGTCTGGGAGCGTCCTTCATGGACATCTGTGCTGTCCCTTCCTGACGTGTGAATGCCAGGCCGGGCGCGCGCCGTCGCGCCGGATGCCGTAGCGGTGAGGGGGGTCGATGGGTTACCGCGCCGCCGGTTCACCTCGACGAAACATTGTCGTGTTGGTCACGACACTAAGTCGCACGTGTCGATGTGTCCATACCTTCCGGCGGTTCAGCATCAACTTTTGTCGATTTGATCGAAAGTCGCCGGTCAGGCGCGTCGGTCGATCGCCTGCCCGGCCAGCGCAACCAGGGCCGCGCGGGCCTCATCGGCCACCATGGCGTTCTGCAGGGCGGAGAGCGCGGCCTCGGTCCGGACCCGGATCATCTGCTCGATCCGCTTCCGCGCACCGGTCGCCTCGATGATGTCGCGCAGCTCCGCCGCGCCCTCGGCGTCCAAGGCCGGGTTGCCGAACAGCTCCCGCAGCCGGATGGTCTGCGTCCGATCGGCGGCGCTACGGGCCAGCGCCATCATCACGGTGGGCTTGCCCTCACGCAGGTCGTCCAGGACCGACTTCCCGGTCACCGCCGGGTCACCGAACACGCCCAGGACGTCGTCGCGGAGCTGGAACGCGTCACCCAGCGGGTCACCGAACTCGCCCAACGCGGCGATCAGCTCCTGCCCCGCGCCGGCCAGGGCCGCACCGATCTGCAACGGCCGGGTGACCGTGTACCGGGCAGCCTTCATCCGGATCACGGTGAGAGCGCTGGCCACCGAGCCGTCACCCACGCCGGAGACCAGGTCCAGGTACTCCCCCGCGATCACCTCGGTACGCATCAGCGCGAACACGCCGTACCCCCGGTGCACCTGCTCGGTGCTCAGCCCGCACTCGTGGAACATCTGATCCGACCAGGCCGCACAGAGGTCCCCGCAGAGCAGCGCCGTGTTGCGGCCGTACGCCTCGGGGTCACCGCGCCACGACGAGCGGGCGTGCAGGTCGGCGAAGAGCCGGTGCACCGACGGCTCACCCCGGCGGCGGTCGCTGCCGTCCAGGATGTCGTCGTGGATCAGCGCGAACGCGTGGAACAGCTCCAGGGCCGCCGCGGCCACCACGATCGGGGTGCCGTCGGCCGCCCCCGCGCCGCGCCAGCCCCAGTAACAGAAGAGCGGGCGCAACCGTTTGCCACCGGCCAGCACGAACCGTTGCAGCGCGGTGAAAACACCCCGCGGCGCCCCGTCCGGCCAGTCCGGGCCCTGCCGGCTGAGAAACCCGGCCAGCTCCGCGTCGAAGCGCGCCCGCAGCTCGCTGGCGTCGGTGGGCGCGACGGTGACCGTCATGAGCCCTCCCCCGACGCGCCGGCACCGCCGGGGCTCAACCCGGCCAGCTCCAGCAGCAGCGCCTTGACCTCGGTCGCCGCGATCTTGTCCCGGGCTGCGGTCGGGTCGGAGCAGAGCAGCACCGGGCCGTCCGCCGGGTCGTCCGGCAGCCGCCCGTGCGAGCCCCGCACCGCCCGCGCCCCGGCATCGAGCCCGACCGCGCTCATCAGGTACCGCATGCCGAGCTTCTTGCGGGCCAGGGCGACCCCGGCGCGGGCCTTCGCGGCACCGGGGTTGGCCGGGTCGAAGAACAACTCGGCCGGGTCGTAGCCCGGCTTCCGGTGGATCTCCACGAGCCTGGCGAAGTCCGGCGCCTGGGCGTCGTCCAGCCAGTAGTAGTAGGTGAACCAGGCGTCCGGCTCGGCCACCAGCACCAGCTCACCGGCGCGCGGATGGTCCAGCCCGTGTGCGGCCTTGCCCTCGGCGTCGAGCACCTCGGCCACCCCGGGCAGGTTGGCGCAGAGTTTCGCCACCGCCGCGACGTCGGCCGGATCCTTGACGTAGACGTGCGCGATCTGGTGGTCGGCGACAGCGAACGCCTTGGACGTCCACGGGTCGAGGTACTCCATGCCCGCCTGGGTGTGCACCCGCAACAGGCCCTCGGCGCGCAGCAACCGGTTGACGTCCACCGGCCGGGACACGTCGGTGATGCCGTACTCCGACAGCACCACCACTGTGGCGTCCCGGGCCCGGGCGGCGTCCAGGAGCGGGCCGAGCACCGCGTCCAGCTCGGCTGCCGCCGCGGCGGCTTCGGCCGACGAGGGACCGAAGCGTTGCAGGTCGTAGTCCAGGTGCGGGACGTAGACCAGGGTCAGGTCGGGTGACACGTCGGCGAGGATCTGCTCGGCCGCCTGGCAGATCCACCGCGACGAGGGCAACCCGGCCGTCGGCCCCCAGTAGGTGAAGAGCGGGAAGGTGCCCAGCCGCCCGGTGAGCGCGTCGTGCAGCTCCGGCGGGTCGGTGTAGCAGTCCGGCTCCTTGCGCCCGTCGGCGTAGTAGACCGGGCGTGGCGTCACCGTCCAGTTGACGTCGGCGCCCATTGCGTACCACCAGCAGACGTTGGCCACCGTGTAGCCGGGTTCGGCCCGGCGGGCGGCCTGCCAGAGCTTGTCCCCGCCGACCAGCGCGTTGTGCTGCCGCCACAGCAGCACCTCGCCCAGCTCCCGGAAGTACCAACCGTTGCCGACGATCCCGTGCCCGCTGGGCTGCTCGCCGGTGAGGAAGGTGGACTGCACCGAGCAGGTCACGGCGGGCAGCACGGTGCCCAGCTCGGCCCGGAAGCCGCCGTCGGCGACCCCCCGCAGTCGAGGCATGTGCGCCAGTAGTCGGGGGGTCAACCCCACCACGTCGAGGACCACCAGTCGCCGGCTCATCGCGTCACTCCCATACTCACGGTTCGCTCTGCGGTCAGGCCGAGGCCGACCAGTTCGTCCCGGGCGAAGGCCAGCTCCGCGGCGATGCCGGCGGCCAGCTCCGCGTCGGTGCCGGGCCGTCGGGCGGCCGGCAGCACCCCCCAGGTGTACGTCTCGACGTCGAGGTGGTCGCAGCCGGCGGTCGGGCCGTCGAAGAGCGCTCTCAGGGCCGCGCGGAGCACCGGCAGGGTCGAGCCGAGCGGCTCCTCGGGTGGGGCGTGCAGCGGCACGTGGTAGTGCACCCGCCACGGCCCGGGCAGCGCCCGGTCCAGCGCCTCGTCCAGGTCGTCGGCCGCGTACGTCGGGTCGGCCGGGTCGGCCAGGCCGGCGCAGCCGGCGCCCCGGGTCTGGTGCAGGAAGCGCGGCTCCACCCAGCGGCGCAACGCCTCGGCCCCGCCCTCCGGGTCGGCGGCCTCGACAGCGGCTGAGACCTGCACCTTCACCACCGGCAGTCCGGCCGCCCGCAGTCGGTGCAGCGCCTCGGCCGGCTCCTCCCAGGCGCAGGCCAGGTGGGCCAGGTCGACGCAGACACCCAGGCGTTCGGTGTCCATCCCGGACAGCAGCTCGGCCGCCTGACCGGTGCTCTCCACCACACAGCCGGGCTCCGGCTCGAAGGCGACGCGCACCTCGCGGCCGGTGTCCCGCTGCACGTCGGCCAGGCCGGCGGCGAGCTGGTCCAGTCGGCGTCGGGCCGCGTCGGCCCGGCCGGTGTCCCACGGTTGACGCCAGGCCAGCGGCAGCGTGGAGATCGAACCTCGGGCGGCGTCGTCGGGCAGCAGGTCGGCGAGCACCCGGGCCAGGTTGAGGGTGTAGTTCAGGCGCTGCTCGGTGGTCCAGTCCGGGTGGTACACGTCCTGCTTGACCACCGGGGCCTGGAAGGCCGCGTACGGGAAGCCGTTGAGGGTGACCACCTCCAGGCCGCGCGCGTCCAGTTCGGTGCGCAACCGGCGGCGTAGCGTCGGGTCGGTGGCCAGCTCGGCGGCGACCGGGGCGGCCAGCCACAGGCCGAGCCCGAGCAGGTCGCTGCCGAGCGTCTCGCGGACCGGCACCGCGTAGGTGTCCAGTTGACCGAGGATGCCGGCCAGGTCCTCGGCCGGGTGCACGTTCGTGCAGTAGCTCAGGTGGACGGTCTCGCCGCCGGCATGTCGCAGGCGCATCAGCTGCCGCCGCGCAGGATCGAGTTCCCGGTCTGCGGGTCCACAGCGGCTGCGGCGTCCAGGTCGCTGAGGTCGAGCCGCCCCGACTGACCGTAGAACTCCACGGGGTTTCGCCACAGCACCCGGTCGACGTCGTCGTCGCTGAAGCCGGCCGCGAGCATCGCCTCGCCGGTGGCCCGGGTCAGCAGCGGGTCGGAGCGACCCCAGTCGGCTGCCGAGTTGACAAGCATCCGTTCTGTGCCGTACTCCCGCAGCAACTCGACCATGCGCTGCGGGGTCATCTTGGTGTCCGGGTAGATGGAGAAACCCAGCCAGCAGCCGCTGTCGCGGACCAGCTTCACAGTCACCTCGTTGAGGTGGTCGACCACCACCCGACCCGCGTCGATGCCGGACTCGGCGACCACGGCGAGGGTCCGCTCGCAGCCGCGCGCCTTGTCCCGGTGCGGGGTGTGCACCAGCGCCGGCAGGTCGTACGCCACAGCGAGGGCGAGTTGCGCAGCGAACGCCTCGTCCTCCTCGGGCGTCATCGAGTCGTACCCGATCTCGCCGACCGCCACCACCGCGTCCTTGTCCAGGTAGCGGGGCAGCAGGTCGAGGACCGGCCGGCAGCGCGGGTCGTTGGCCTCCTTGGGGTTCAGGGCGATGGTGGCGAAGTGGCGCACCCCGAACTGCCCGGCCCGGAACGGCTCCCAGCCGATCAACGAGTCGAAGTAGTCGGTGAACGAGGCGGCGCTGGTGCGCGGCTGACCCAGCCAGAACGCCGGCTCCACCACCGCGCGCACTCCGGCGGCGGCCATCCGCTCGTAGTCGTCGGTGGTGCGTGAGGTCATGTGGATGTGGGGGTCGAAGATGCGCATTCACGCCTCCCGGGGCAGTGCGGCGGTGAGCCGGTGGAGCAGGTCGTTGGCGTCGGCGGGCAACTCCCGGCCGGCGGCGTGCCGTTCGGCGGCAAGCGCGGCCAGCATCGCGGTCAGCTCGCTGTCGGCCCGGGCGTCCAGGTCGGCCACGTTGGCCAGGGGGACGCCGCTGAACACGCACTTGAGCACCGCCTGCCGCCAGGCGGCCTGGTCGAGGTGCCGGGCGTACGGGCCGAGCGCGGCGGCGACCAGCCGGGTGTCGTTGGTCCGGATCGCGTCGTGCAGCAACGGAACCCCGTCGGCGCCGATCGGCAGCAGCGGCAGGGCGCGCAGCACGGCTCGTCGTTCGGCCGCGTCACCGTGCTGGTAGAGGCGCTCGGCGTACGCGGCGTGCTCGCCGGGGAGGCTGGTGAGCAGCAGCACCCGGGCCGCGTCGTCGGCGGTCCAGCCGGGGGCGTCGGGCAGCGCGGCCCGCCCGCAGCGTCGGCCGACGGCGGGGAAGAGCCGGGTGATCGCGGTGGGCTCGGTGGTGACCCGGCGCAGCGCCGTGTCCAGCCAATCGGGATCGGGTACGCCTCCCAGCGCGGCCCGTAGTGAATCCGGTGTCATCCCGTCTCCTCCCTCGTGCTGCTGTGCGGCTCCGTAGGTGCCCGAGCGCGTCCTTTGCTCTGCACCTACATATGCGCCGGGGCCTCTTCAGTGGGTGTCGCCTCGGCGGGTGCAGAGCAAAGGACGCTGGCAGGGTGGCAATCGGTGGCCGTCGCGGCGGCGGCGCGCAGGAACTCGATGGACCGGGCGGCCACTGCGGGCGCGGCGTGCGAGTCGCGGGGCAACTCGACGGCGACCAGGCCGCGGTAGCCGGCCTCGGCCAGGGCCGCCAGCACCGGCGGGAAGTCGATCTCGCCGACGCCGAACTCCAGGTGCTCGTGCACGCCTCGGCGCATGTCGTCGATCTGCACGTTGACCAGGTGGTCGGCCACCTCGGCGACGCACTGCGGCACCGGCCAGGGCTCCAGGCACCGGCAGTGGCCGATGTCGAGGGTGATGCCGAAACGGGCCGGGTTACCGAGAGCGGCGTGCAACCGACGCCAGTCCGCGATGTCCTGCACCAACATGCCCGGCTCCGGTTCGAAGCCGACTGTGACCCCGGCCGTGTCGGCCGCGTCGACCACTGTGGCGCAGCCGGCCACCAACCGGTCCCAGGCGCACTGCTGTGACACCGCCTCGGGGCGGACACCGGCCCAGAACGAGACCGCCTCCGCGCCCAGGTCGGCGCCGATCCGCACGGCCCGGCGCAGGAACTCGATCCGCCGGGTCGGGTCGTCGTGTAGCAACGTCGGGGCGTGCTTCTGCCACGGGTCGAGCAGGTAGCGGGCACCGGTTTCGATGACCACCGCCAGACCCAGCGACTCCAACCGTCGACCCACCGCTGCGACCCGGCGGGTGAGCCCGGGCGCGAACGGGTCCAGGTGGTCGTGGTCCAGGGTGAGCGCCACCCCGTCGTAGCCGAGGTCGGCGATGACGGCGAGCGCGTCGTCGAGGCGGTGGTTGGCGAAGCCGTTGGTGCCGTACCCGAGGCGCAGCGTGGTGGCGTCGACTGCCGACGCACCGGGCCGGGGCTCGGGGACGCTCATGTCGGTGAGACCTTCCGGGCCAGCCGTCGACCCAGCGGCGCGGCCGCCGCGACGGCCACCCCGAGCAGACCCGCTCCACCCCGTGCGGTCAGGGCTCCCTGGAGGGCCGGCAACCCGGTGATCCCGGCGCCGACGGCCGCGCGGACCCGCCCGGCCGACGGGTCCCGGACGACCTCGGCCTGGGCCGCGCCGTACCGGGCGGCGTACCAGCCGGCCAGCACTGCGGGCAGCGCCGCCGCGATCGTGGCCGATCGGCTGCGACCAGCGCGCACGCCGGTCCCGTCGACGGTCTCGGCCCGGTCGGTGGCCCCGGTCTGGTTCGTCGTTCGGAGAGCTGCGCGTCGGGCGCCCGGCACGGCGACGGCGGCACTGGCGGCGACCAGCGCGGTGCCGGCGAGGGTACGCATCGGCAGGGTGGCGTCGGCGCCGGTGACCTCCCGGCGGGACAGCGCGGTGACCGTCCAGGTGTGCGCGGCGACTGTGGCAGCCGCCGGCAACGCCCGGGTCATCCGGCCGCCGGACGCGCCGAGTAGCACGTCCAGCCCCCGGCAGGCGGCCATCACGGCCGGGCCGGCGGCGGTGTTCTTGGCCAGCAGGTCGTACCCCCAGATGGTGGCGGCCAGCGGCACGGCGAGCGCGGCGGCGCGGCGACCGCCCACGGCGGCGGCCAGGCCCACGCCGGCGGCCGTGAGGCCCGCCGCGAGACCGACGGCGGCGGCCGGGCTGACCCGCCCGCTCGGGATCGGCCGCTCGGGCCGTTCCTCGGCGTCCAGACGCCGGTCGGCCCAGTCGTTGGCGGCCATGCCGGCCCAGTAGAGCAGCACCGAGGCGCCGGCCAGGGCCGGGGTACGCGGGCTCAACGCGCCGGCCGCCGCGGCCCCGGCGATCACGTCACCGGGCACCGAGAGCGCGGCTGGCGCCCGGACCAGCTCGGCGAGATCAGCCAACGTTGCCATGGTCACCGTCCCCGCCGTCGTGCAGGTGCCGGGTGAAGGCGGTCAGCCGGGCCCACTGCTCGCCCAGCGAGTGGGTCGGCGTGCCCAGCGGGTCCTTGAAGAAGAAGCCCAGGTCGGCCAGCGGCCCCACCTGCCCGGCGGCGTGCGCGGCGGCGGTGAGCCGGGCCAGGTCGAGCACCAGCGGCGCGGCCAGCGCGGAGTCGCAGCCGTGCCAGGTGAACTCCATCCGCATGCCGGTGCCGAGGAATCCGCTGAAGGTGATCAGATCCCAGGCGGTCTTGAAGTCGCCCAGTTCCTCGACGTACTCGATGCGGGTGCCGCCCTGCGGGACGTAGCCCAACGTCTCGCCGAGCACCCGCTGCTTGCTCTGCACCTTCGCCGCGTTCGCGGCCGGGTCGGCGAGGGTGGCGCCGTCGCCACCGCCGAGCAGGTTGACCCCGGACCAGGAGCCCACTGCCAGGTTGCGCATCGCGAACATCGGCGCGAGCACCGACTTGACCAGGGTCTCCCCGGTCTTGCCGTCGTGCCCGGCGTACGGCAGTCGGGCCTCCTCGGCCAGCGCGGCCAGCGCCGGCAGCCGCAGCCCGGTGGACGGGGTGAAGTCGACGTACGGGCAGCCGGCGAGCACCGCGGCGTACGCGTAGAGAGAGCTGACCGGCAACACCTCGTCCGGACCGTCGAGGGCGGCGCGTAGCGCGGCCGGGTCGGCGTGCGCGGGGTGCGGTAGAGGGGCCGGTTCGGTGGCGGACACGTTGACCACTACAACCCGGTCCAACTCGTGCCGCTCGCGGAAGCTGATCAGGTCGCGGACCACGGCCTCGGCCCGGTCGGCCTGGGTGTCGCCGACCGGTGCCGGGCGCAGCTCCTGCTCGACCACGCCCAGCTCGTCGCGGAGCGCCGCGACCAGCCGCCACGGGATGACACCAGCGTCAGCGAGGGCCTCGGCGCGCTTGCACAGCGGAGTGGTGGCCAGGTCATGTCCGCCGAAGACCAGATCGGCGAACGCCGGCAGGGCCGGGCCGCGCAGCTCGGGAAGCTCGGTGACGCAGCCGGTGGGCCCGGCAAGGCCGGCCCGCAGCGCGAGCCCCCCGACGATGCTGGTGGTCGCGACGGAACCGCGCGCTCCTACCAGCCAGACACCTGTTCGCATGGTGCTCCTTCCCCATTCACGAGGAACCGTCGGTACCGCTAAATATAGGAATATCAGAATATGTTTCGGAAAGATACGGGCTTGTTTCGTAAAGTTTTCGGGCCGGGTGGATGGGCCCCGTCCGCTCGCCCCGCACCGGAACAGCACCGGCTTCCGACGTCGGCGTCGGCGGCGACGACGACGGACCGGATCCCGGCAGGTGCGAGCAGACGGGGCTGGTAGGCAGGGTCGGGTCGGCGTCTCGACCCTGCCTCCCCCGCATCCGGCCGGTCGGGGCATTGGCATGCCCCGGCCGGGCGTCTCAGGCCGCCGCGCCCACCGGAACACCGACCGAACCACTACCCGCCGGGAACCGGCGAGCGGATGCGGTACGGGTGGGGGCGGCGGCGGGCGGTGTCATCAGTTCCTCCGGAGGTCACCGGTGGTGGCGGTCCTCCGGTGCGGCCGGGGAATCCCGGTCCGGTCGCACCGGACGACCGTCCTGCTCGTGCGCCACCGGGCCGTGTGGCCCGGCTGCACGCTCCCCGATGCCGACCTCTGTCCCGGCCACGGGGCGCAATCCGTGGCCGGTCCCTCGCCGGTCGACTTCGGAAAGCCGGTCGGGCGACGGCGGTGCGAACACCGCCGTCGCGGATGGTCAATGGTCAGAGGGCCGCCGCGGTCAGCGTCGGTTCCACCTCGGCCCAGGATGAGCCGAGCTCCGCCGAGCGGGCCACCGCGTCCAGCACCAGCTGGACCTGCAACGCGTCGGCGAAGGAGGGAGTCGGGTCGACACCGGTGGCGACCGCCTCGATGAAATCGCGCATCTCGTGCGTGAACGAGTGCTCGTAGCCGATGATGTGGCCCGGGGGCCACCACGCCGACATGTACGGGTGCTCGCCCTCGGTCACCAGGATGCGACTGAAGCCCTGCTCAACGGCCGGACGGGTCGCGTCGTAGAACTCCAGCTCGTTGAGGCGCTCCAGGTCGAAGACCACACTGCCCAGCGAGCCGTTGATCTCGACGCGCAGCGCGTTCTTACGGCCGGTCGCGAACCGACTCGCCTCGTACGTGGCCAGGGCGCCACCGTCGAGTCGCGCCACGAAGACCGCGGCGTCGTCGACGGTGACCGTCCCGGTGGGCGCCGCGTGGCCGTCCACCGAAGCCGCCAGACCGCTCGACTCGGCCGGCAACGGCCGCTCCTTGACGAAGGTCTCGGTGACCGCGCTGACGCCGCTGATCCGCTGACCCGTGACGAACTGGGTCAGGTCGATGATGTGCGCACCGATGTCACCGAGCGCGCCGGAGCCCGCCCTGTCCTTCTGCAACCGCCAGACCAGCGGGAACTGCGGGTCCACGATCCAGTCCTGCAGGTACGTCGCACGGACGTGTCGAATCACCCCGAGCCGTCCGTCGGCGACCAACTGGCGCATCATCGTGACCGCAGGGACCCGGCGGTAGTTGAACCCGCACATCGACCGCACTCCGGCAGCCCGGGCGACGTCCGCGGCAGCGGTCATCGCCCGTGCCTCCTCCACCGAGTTGGCCAACGGCTTCTCGCACAGAACGTGCTTGCCTGCGGCCAACGCGGCGAGAGCGATCTCGGCGTGACTGTCGCCCGGGGTGCAGATGTCGACAACGTCGATGTCGTCCCGGTTGATCAGGTCACGCCAGTCGGTGGTGTACGCGTCCCAGCCGAGTGTGTCGGCGGCGTCAGCCACCTTCGCTGTGTCTCGGCCGCAGATCAACGCCATCCGGGCCCGCGCCGGCAGGTCGAAGACGCGGTTCACTGTGCGCCACGCCTGTGAGTGCGCGGCGCCCATGAACGCGTAGCCGACCATGCCGACCCGCAGTTCTTTGTCTGTCGTGGACAAGGTGGGTCTCCCCCCGATATGTCAGAACCCGAGCTTGTCGTAGCTGCTCGCGTTCTCCTTGGTGATCGTCTCCGAGGCCAGGGTCACTTCCTTGGGCACCTGCAGCTCCGTCAGGTCGCCCAGGCCCCGACCCTGCGCGATGAGCCGCGCGAGCGAGACCGCCGAGGAGGCCATCGACGGGTTGTAGGTGACAGTGGCCTTCAGCACGGTGTTGTCGGCCTTGATGGCGTCGATCGCGAGCTTGGAGCCCGCGCCGCCGACCATGAAGAACTCCGACCGGTTGGCCTGCTTGATGGCCGCGAGCACACCGATGCCCTGGTCGTCGTCGTGGTTCCAGATGGCGTCGATCTTCGGCAGCGCCTGGAGCAGCTGGGACGCCTCGCGCTGGCCGCTGTCCGAGGTGAACTCGGCCGAACGACGGTTCTTCACAGTGAACCCGTAGGTCGCCAGGGCGGCCTTGAAGCCCTCGCTGCGCTCGACGGTCAGCGGGATCTCCAGACCGGCGATCTCACCGATGATCGGGTTGGCGACGCCCTTGTCCTTGAGCATCTTGCCGATGTAGTGCCCGGCCGAGACGCCCATGCCGTAGTTGTCGCCCTTGATGACCAGCCGCGAGGCCAGTGCGTCGGGGAACGCCCGGTCGAGGTTCACGATCGGGATGCCCGCCTGCATCGCCTGGAGGGCAACGGCGTTGACCTCCTTGCCGTCGTGCGGCAGCACGACGATGATGTCCGGCTTCTGGGCGATCAGGGTGCCGAGCGTGGAGCGCTGGGCCTCGGAGTTCGACCCACCGTCGACCTCCTTGAACTCCACGTCCGAGTAGGCAGCCGCCTGCGCCTTGGCGTTGGCGTGGATCGCGCCCATCCAGCCGTGGTCGGCGGCCGGGGCGGAGAAGCCGATGACGACCTTCTTGCCGGGGGCGTTGTTGCCTTCGCTGTTTCCGGCGGCCTTGGTCTGGGTGCTGGCAGCCGGGGTCTCGTTGCTGGTGCAGGCAGTGAGGAGGGTGGCAGCGCCCACTGCGGCTCCACCGAAAAGCAACCGGCGGCGCGACAGGTCGCGACTGTGCTGGGTCATTAATGACCTCCTGGGAGCGGGATTTGACTTATTGAGGGTGTGCGAGGCCCGGCCACCGTCGAGTTTCTCGACGTCGCCAGGACAACGGTGCGGTGCGTCAGGTTGCGGTGGTGACCCTGTTCCGCGCGAGGAGCCGAGTGACGGACTTGAACTGGAACTGCTGGACCAGGACGGCGGCGACGATGATGCCGCCCTTGACCATGTTCTGCGCCTCGATGGAGAGGCCGTTGATGGCGAAGAGGTTCGTGATGGTGGCGAAGATGATGACGCCGAGCAGCGAGCCGACGATGGTGCCCCGGCCGCCGCTGAGCAGCGTCCCGCCGATGATCGCCGCGGCGATCGCGTCCAACTCGTACAGGTTGGCCATCGCCGCCTGCGCCGAGGTCGCCTGCGAGGTCAGCATGATCGCGGCGATGCCGCAGCAGAGACCGGAGAGCGCGTAGAGCAGCATGGTGTGCCGCCGGACGTTGATGCCGGCCAGCCGCGCCGCCTCCGGGTTACCGCCGACGGCGATGGTCCGCCGGCCGAAGGTCGTGCGGTTGAGCACCACCCACCCGGCCAGCACGACAGCGCCGAGGATGTAGACGAGGATCGGGATCCCGATCACCTTGCGCGCCGCGATGTCGTTGATGAAGGTGCTGCTCGACACCTGGGTCTGCTTGTTGGAGATCGACGCCGCCAGCCCTCGCGCGGCCACCAGCATCGCGAGCGTCGCGATGAAGGGGACCAGCCGCCCGTACGAGATGAGCACACCGTTGACGAGGCCGACGCAGATGCCGACGGCGAGGGCGGTGAAGATCATGCCGCCGGCGCCGTAGCTCTGGGTGGCCACAGTGGTGCACCAGACCCCGGCCAGCGCGACGATCGCGCCGACCGACAGGTCGATGCCACCGCCGATGATCACGAAGGTCATCCCGACAGTGACCACGCCGACGACCGAGGCCAACTGGAGAATGGCCAGGACGTTGTTCCAGACCCAGTTCGGGTCGCCGTACAGGTCGGGCTTGGTGATCGCGCCGACCACGATGAGCGCGGCCAGCACCCCGATCAGGCCGAGGTTGCGCTTGGCGCCGTCGCCACCGTCACCCCGCCACCAGGAGAGCTTGCGCCCTGATCCTGCCTTGTTATCGGCCACCGCCGTCTCCGCCGGGTCCACCGGCGGCGACTGCGCCGGAAGCTGCGGGCGCTCCGGTGTCGCGGTGGGAGTGGGAGTCGCGTCGCTCATGCCGGTGCGCCTTCCATCAAGGACCCCGCCATCACGAGGTCAAGCACAGTGTTCTCGTCGAGTTCGCCGGCCGCGGCTTCGCGGACGACCCGCCCTTCCCGCATCACCAGCACCCGGTCGGCCAGACCCAGCACCTCGGGCACCTCGCTGGAGACCAGCAGCACCCCCACGCCCTGAGCGGCCAATGACCGGATGACCTGGTAGAGCTCGGCCCGGGCGCCCACGTCCACGCCCCGGGTCGGCTCGTCGAGAAGCAGCAACTTGGTGCCGCCGAGCAGCCAACGCCCGACCACCACCTTCTGCTGGTTGCCGCCGGACAGCGTGCGTACCGGCCGGTCGACGTCCCGGGGCCGCAGCTCAAGGGTCTCCGCGATCCGGTCCGCCTCGGCGCGTTCCTTGGCGGCGTTGGTGAAGCCGAGCCGCGCGTACCGGCCGAAGGTGGCCAGCGTGACGTTGCGGTAGATCGGCTCGCCGAGCAGCAGCGCCTGGCTCTTGCGTTCCTCCGGGGCCATTCCCATGCCGGCGCGGACCGCCGCGCCGACACCGGGGCGCAGGACCTTTCCGTCCATCTGCACGGTGCCGGCCTCCGGGAGGCGGGCACCGTAGATCGTCTCCAGCAGTTCGGAACGACCGGAGCCGACCAGCCCCGCGATGCCGACGATCTCCCCGGCACGCACGTTCAGCGACACGTCGGCGAACTCGCCGGTGCGGGTCAACCCCTGCACCTGGAGCAGGTCGGCGCCTGCGGAGTCGTCGGTCGGCCGGTCCGGGAAGACGTACTCGATGGTGCGGCCGGTCATCCGGCTCACCAGGTCGCGGGTCGGGGTGTCGCGCGCCGGCAGGTTCGCCGCCGTGGTCCGGCCGTCCTTGAGTACGGTGACCCGGTCGCCGATCTCGCGGATCTCCTCCAAGCGGTGGGAGATGTAGATGACGGCGATACCCTGCGCGGTCAGCTCTCGGATGATCCGGAACAGGTTGCCGACCTCGTCGTGGGCCAGCACCGCGCTCGGCTCGTCCATGATGATCAGTCGGGCCTCGTGCGACAGCGCCCGCGCCATGCTGACGATCTGCTTGCCGGCCGCCGGCAGGGACCGGACCATCCGCCCCGGCGGAATCTCACCGTGGCCCAGCCGGCTGAGGATCTGACGGGTGTGCCGGGCCATCCGGCCGCGCCGGACGAAACCGAAGTTGCGGTACTCGTGCCCCAGGAACGCGTTCTCCGCCACCGACAGATCCTCGACGAGGTCGAGCTCCTGGTAGATGGTGGCGATGCCCGCCTTCATGGCGGCCTGCGGGTTGGCGAACGTGGCCGGCTCACCGCGCCACTCCACCTGCCCGGAATCCGGTTGGTGCACCCCGGCGAGCACCTTGATGAGAGTGGACTTGCCGGCGCCGTTCTGCCCGAGCAGGCAGTGCACCTCGCCGGCACGCACCTCCAACTGCACGCCGTCGAGCGCGCGTACGCCGGGGAAGGTCTTCACCACATCGGTGAGGCGCAGGACCACCTCGCCCGCGACGGTGTCGGCGGGAGCCTCGACCAGCGGCGCCTCGGCGACGGCCTCGGCCGACGCGGTGGCGGGGTCATCCTCGGGCAGAGCCACAGTCTCCTCCTCGCTCACGACGGAATCTCGAACAGCTTCATGCGGCTTCCCCGAAGGCGACGTCGCTCGCGAGCACCGCAGCGCCGGTGACACCGGCACGGCCGCCCAGCTCGGACAGGACGACGGGAAGGTTGCCGGTGGCCAGCGGCAGCGACCGGCGGTAGACCACACTGCGGATCTCGGCGAGCAGGATGTGGCCCAGCTGGGCCAGCCCGCCACCGATCACGATCATGGACGGGTTGGTGAAGCTGACCAGGCCGGCGAGCACTCCGCCGACCCGCCGTCCGCCGTCCCGGATCAACTGGATGCAGGTCACGTCGCCCTCGACGGCGCCCTCGGCGACGTCCAGCGCGGTGACGACACCCCGCAGCGCCAGCCGCTCGGCCAGCGCCGGCGACGTGCCACTGCGGGCGGCGGCTGCGGCGTCCTTGGCCAGCGCGGCACCGCTGAACAGCGCCTCCAGGCAGCCGACGTTGCCGCAGGAGCACATCGGACCGTGCGAGTCGACCTGGATGTGCCCTATGTCGCCGGCACAGCCGTCGGTGCCCCGGTAGACCTCGCCGGTGAGGTAGATGCCGCACCCGATGCCGGTGCCGATCTTCACGAAGAGGAAGTCGTCCACCGAGTGGGCGACCCCACCGTGTCGCTCGCCGATCGCCATGATGTTGACGTCGTTGTCGACCACCGCCGGGCAGCCGTGCTCCCGGCTGAGCAGCTCACGCACCGGAAACCGGTCCCAGCCGGGCATGATCGGTGGTGAGACCGGAACGCCGTCGCGGAAGCTGACCGGGCCTGGTACGCCGATGCCGACCGCGTCCAGTCGCTCGTACGCGCCGTCGACCCGGGCCTTGTGCAGCAGTTCGTTGACCCGTTGCAGGGTCACCTTCGGGCCGTTGCGGATGTCGGCTGCCTCGGCGTAGTGGGCCACCGGTTCGAGGCGGCCGTTGACCACCTCGACGTCCATCGAACTGGCGCCGAGGTCGACGGCGGCGAAGCGCAGCTTCGGGTTCAGCTCGACAAGAGTCGAGCGACGCCCACCTCGGGATGCGGCGAGCCCGGCCTCGGCCACATAACCCAGCGTCACCAGGCGATCCAGCTCGGCCAGCATGCGCGGACGTGGCATCTGGAGCCGGTCGCCCAGCTCGGCCCGGGACACGGCGCCCTCGTCGCGGAGCAGCCGCAACAGGCGCACGTGCAGGGGGTCGACGGTGCGCATCCGGGCCCCCTCTTCTTTGGCAGCGTTCACATCGACGCAATGCCGATGTGTTGTGTCCGACACAGTAAGAGCGTTCCACGCCACCTGTCCAGAGCTTCAGCCGTTCCGAGACCAACTTTTGTCCGAAAGAACAAAAGCTACTAGTCGATCAAGGAAAGGATCACGGACGGCCCGCGCTCCCTCGCCCGCAGTTCCATCGACGGACACGCAAACGCCCCGCCAGCCGAACCTCGGTGGCGGGGCGATCGGTGCGGGGACCGTCAGCGGCGGCCGGCAGAGTTGCGCTTCTTGCGGAGCTTGCGGTCGTCGCGCAGCTCGACGTACGGCTCGTCGTCCACAGCGTGGCCGGCCGAGATCGCACGGCTGCGCTCCAACTCCGCGTCGAACTCCGCCCCCAGCAGGATCGCGATGTTGCTCAGCCAGAGCCAGACCAGGAAGATGATCACCCCGGCCAGCGTCCCGTACGTCTTGTTGTACGAGCCAAAGTTGCTCACGTAGAAGGCGAACAAGCCGGAGATCACCAGCCAGATCACCACTGCCAGCACGCCACCCGGGCTGACCCAGCGGAAGCCGCCGTGCCGCGCGTTCGGCGAGGCCCAGTAGAGGATCGCGAACATCAGGCTGACCAGGATCAGCAGGACCGGCCACTTGGCGACGTCCCACACCGTGACGGCCGTCGAGCCGAGCCCGATCACGTCACCCACTGTTTCGGCGAGGCGGCCGGTGAAGACCACGATCACCGCGCTGACCAGCAGTAGCACTCCGACCACCGCTGTCACGCCGAGCCGGATCGGCAGCGTCTTCCAGATCGGCCGGCCCTCCGGCACGTCATAGATGGTGTTCGAGGCACGCATGAACGCACCGATGTAGCCGGACGCGGACCAGAACGCGGCCAACAGACCGATGATCGCCGCGATGCTGGCCAGGCCGCCGTTCTCCTGGGCGGTTTTGATCGCACCCTCGATGATCTTCTGGATGCTGTCGTTCGGCACCGCCTGGTTGACAGTGTCCTTGACGCCCTCGGTGGCGCTCTCGCCGAGCAGGCCGAGCAGGGAGATCAGCACCAGCACGCCGGGGAAGATGGACAGCACCCCGTAGTAGGTCAGCGCCGCGGCCCAGTCGGTCAGGCTGTCGTCCTGGAATTCGGTGATCGTCCGGCGCATCGCCGCCTTCCAGCCGCTGCCGGGCAGGTCGGTGGGGCTGTCCGGGCCCGCGTCGGGCCCGACCGGCGTGGTGGCGGGATCACGCTCCCGCTCACGCTGGGCGGAAGACTCGTCCGAGGCCATCGCCCCTCCTCGTGGTCGGCGGTGTCACCTCCGGACATGCCCCGTCGACGGGCGCGGATAACCCCTACTTGTAGAGCAACCTCGCCAATCGGCGAGAAGCCACCGTCAGGCCGACCGCCACCATCGCCACGAGGTAGAGCACGTCGAGCAGCCAGAACCAACCGCCACTGCCCAGCGCGACCCCCCGGATCAGGTGCACCGACCGGTACAGCGGGGTGATCTCGACGAGCCAGTGCAGCACTGTCGGATAGGCCTGCGCCGGCACGAAAGTGCCGGAGAAGAGGAAGAGCGTGAACTGCGCGGAGCCCACCAGGTCAAAATCCTGCCAGCTACGCATGAAGGTGGAGATCGCCATACCGAGCGCCCCGAACGCGAACCCGACCAGCACTGCGGCCGGGAGAGCGGTCAGCGCCCGGCTGACGCTGGTCAACTCCAGCGCGACCATCACGCCGAGGAACGCCGCCGAGTAGGCGCTGCCCCGCAGCATCGCCCAGCCCAATTCGCCGACTGCGATCTCGAACGGCCGTACTGGGGTGGCGATCATCCCGTCGTACAGCTTCATGTACTTCATCTTGCCGAAGAAATTGAATGTGGTCTCCGCGAGCACCCCGGTCATCGCCGAGGCGGCGAGCATCGCCGGGGCCACGAACTCGGCGTACGAGACCAGCCGCCCGTCGGGCAGCGGCAGGTCGCCGACCAGCGCGCCGACGCCCACCCCGATGGAGAGCAGATAGAGCAGCGGCTCCACGAAGCCGGAGAGCAGCAGCAGCCAGTAGACCGACTTCAGCGCCGCGACGTTGCGCCCGGCCACCGACGCCGACCGCCGGGACGCGGCGGAAACGTCGACCAGTCGGGGCAGGATCAGCGTGACCACGACACCCTCTCTGCTTGATCTTCAAACGACGAGTCTGTTGGGGCCTGCTCGGCTGCCGGACCGGCTCGGCTGCCGGACCAGCTCGGCTAGACGACGAGCTTGCGACGGAACGCGCGCACCGCCAGCAACCAGCCGGCGACCGCCCAGGCGGCCAGGTAGAGCAGGTGCCCGACGATCGACCACTGTGGGGCGACGCCGAGCGTGGCCGCGCGGCACAGGTCCACGGCGTGCCACAACGGCGTCGCGTACGCCAGCCAGCGCAGCGCCTCGGGCAACGACTCGACCGGAAAGAACACCCCGGCGAAGAGCGTCATCGGGATGACCGCGAACCGGAACAGCATCGCCAACCAGTTGTCGCTGGACACCGACGCGGCGTACGCGAAGGTCGGCGCGGCGACGGCCAGCCCGAGCAACGCCACCACCGGCAGGGTGACCACCGCCCACGGCGACCGCAGCGCCCCGAACAGCCCGGTGACCAGCAGGAACGCGGCGATAGTGGTGAGCACCCGGAACAGCACGAAGGCCAGGTGCCCGGCCACGATGTCGCCCACCCGCAGCGGTGACGCGCCCTGCGAGAAGTAGGTCTTGACCCACTGGAAGTTGCTGAACACCGGCCAGGTCGAGTCACCGACTGTCACCTGGAGCGCGGTCGAGGCGATCAGCCCGGGGACCAGCCAGTCCAGGTAACGAACCCCGTCGACGCCCTGGTCGATGTAGGCGCCGACGCCCACCCCGAACCCGAGGACGGTCAGCACCGGCAGCAGGAACGAGGAGAACACCCCGGCCCGCCAGGTGCGCCGCAGCCCCACCAGGTAGTGCTCGAACACCGCGTACGCCGGCACCCATGGGAACCGCGCCGATCCCGCCACACTCACCCGATCACCCCGCCCACCGCGCCGGCCACCACGACCTGTCTACCCCCGGGGTACGACAGACCGGCGGCCACCCTACGACGACCCCGCCGACGTGTCGCCCGGGTTTCGCCACGTCGGCCTGGGTCTCGCCGCGTCGGCCAGGTTCCCGCTCGTTGATCGACTCGGTTTTCAGGAAGTCGCGGTGTCAGAGCCGCCCTGATGCCCCGATTTCCTGAAGGCCGAGTGGATCTTGACGGCGTGGCCGCTGTCTAGCGGCGAACGGCGCCGGACTCGACGAATGCGCGCCACGCGTCGGGCGGAAAGACCAGCACAGCACCGGTCGGGTCTTTGGAGTCGCGCACCGCCACCAGCCCAGGCAAATTGCTGGCGACCTCCACACAGTTGCCGCCATCCGGGCCGCTACGAATGCTCTTGCGCCACCGGGCACCGGTTAGATCCATGTCTCCGCCACTTCCGCCATGAGATCGAGGGATTGCCCGTGCGATAGTGCCTCACCGCGGATCGACTCCCACACCTCGACCATCTGCCGGACGTACTCGGCGCGGTCGATGACCTGCCCGTGACGCTGTCCAGCGAGATAGACAAGGTCTTCCCCCTGGGACGAGCTTGCGATCACGAACGGTCCTCCGAGCCCAGCGTAAGCACCGACGGGAGTCGGCACTACCTGGATTCGGACCCTCGGGAACGCCGTGCCGAGCTTCACGAGATGCTGAACTTGCTCGCGCATAACTCCCGGCCCGCCGACAGATCGGCGCAACACGTGCTCGTCGATCACGGCGGTGAGCAACGGAGGCCGGTCGCGGGTGAGCAGTCTCTGACGGTCCAGCCGGGTTGCCACCTGCTGCTCGACCTCGTCCGCCGCGAACAAGCCGCCACCGGTCAGTAGCGCGCGGGCGTACCCCTCGGTTTGCAAGAGGCCTGGCACACACAGCGGCTCGAACGAGCGCAGCGCGGTGGTCTCCTGCTCGATGCCGGCCCAGTCGCGGAACCACGGCACCACGGCCTCCCGGCTGATCCGCCGCTGGATGCGTTCGAACCGACCGTCGACAGCGAACACGGCGTCACATCGGCGGGCGAAGTCCAGGCTTGGCCGGCGCTCGGATGTCTCCACCTTGGCGACCAGCGCCCCGGAATAGCTCAACGCCTCGGCCAGCGCCGCCTGCGACATCCCGTTGGCGGCCCGGGCCAGTCGCAGCTCCTCGGCGAAGTGCTCCAGCATGGACGAACCTTCCACGGACAACCCCCGTACATTCCCGTACCGTGCCGGGCCGATCGCCGTACGCGCTGGTCGTCGGCGTGCGGAACCTCCCACCGTAGTCGGATCCTCACCAGACTGTCACGCAGCGGAACCGCTCACGGGATCCAGACGGCGGGCGGAACCAGGCCGGGAGCGCCCCGTGACCCCCGATCCGGGGCGCTCCCACCCACCCGATGGAGGTTCCTTCGTGCGACTGACCTGGTCGGCTCATCACGGCGGCGGGCACTGATGCCGCGGTACCGCCCGCACGTGGCGGCACGCCCGTCCTGGCGCTGCCGGGTCTGCGGCGCGGCGTGGCCCTGCTCGCCGGCCCGGCTGGCGCTGCTCGGCGAGTACCGCGAGGACCGGATCGGCCTGCTCATCTACCTCGCCGCGTTGCTCTACGAGGCGGCCGGGGATCTCGCCGGACAGGCCGGTCAGGACCGACTGACCGATCGATTCATCACCTGGGCCAGAGCCCGTTGAGCGTGATCGTTGGCAGCTCAGCGTGCTCGACGCGCGGGAACGGTTGTTGCTGAGCTGCCAACGATCGGACCCGCGAACCGTCAACGATCGGGCCCGCGGTCTGCGCGCGGTCAGGCCGGTCGGTACGCGCGGACCAGCGCCTGCACGGCGTAACCGAGCAGCAGCAGTCCCGCGCCGACGCCCACCACCAGACCGGCGGAGACCGCCGAGGCGAGGCCGGTGACGAGACCCGCCACCGCCACCAGGCACAGCGCGACGCCGAGCGGGCGAAGCAGCGGGTCCCTCAGGAGCGGGGCGAGCGGGAAGAAGTGCAGACCGACCACCAGGCAGACCAGCACGGGAACGTACTCGGACCAGTTGGCCGCGACCAGCACCGCGGCACCCAGCCCGGCGGCGGCGAACTCGGCCCCGACGATGAGCAGGTACGGGCGGTCGGCGGCCCGGTCCCGGGGGCTGCCGGCCCGCCGCAGTCGGGAGGACAGCACACCGCCCAGCGCGGCGGTGAGCAGCGCGACGATGCTGCCCACCACGAGCAGGGCACGCAGCGGCTGCTCCGCCGCCGGGACACTGAACCAGACCATCGCGAAGATGCCCAGGTAGACGGCGGTCAGACCGGCCTGACGTCGGTTGGCGGCCACCAGATCAGACATGAAACTCCCCCGTGTTACGACAGATCGGCGGTCACCCTACGACGTTCCCGTCGGCTTGTCGCCCGCGTTCCACCCAGTCGTCAGGGCCCCGCCCACTGCCTGGCGCTCTCGGGCTCCAGCTCCCTGATCGACTCGGGTTTCAGGAAATCGGGCTGCCCGCTCGGCCGCATCACCCCGACTTTCAGGAAGCCGAGTCGATCAAGCGGGCGCCGGGGCGACACGAAGCCGAGTCGATCAAGCGGGGTCTGAGGCGACACGAAGCCGAGTCGATCAAGCGGGGGCCGGGGCGATACGCCGACGATGTCGCGGGCTGAGCCGTCAACGGTCCTCTTGGCCTGTCAGTCGACAAGGGTGCGGCCGGTCAGGTGCAGGAAGACGTCCTCCAGGCCACTGCGCCGGACCAGCACGTTCGCCGGTTGGAGCCCCAACGCGGTGACTTCGGCGACCGCCGCGTCGCCGTCGGGCACGTAGAGCAGGACCCGGTCGGGCAACACCTCGACCCGCTCCCCCAGCCCGTCGAGCTTGCCGGCGAACGGTTCCTGCGACTCGGCGGCGAAGCGCAGCTCGACCACCTCACGGGTCGAGTGCTGCTCGATCAGCGCCCGGGGCGAGCCCTCCGCGACGATCCGGCCGCCGTCCATCACCACCAGGCGGTCGCAGAGCTGCTCGGCCTCGTCCATGTAGTGCGTGGTGAGCACCAGCGTGACGCCCTGCTGCTTGAGCCGGAACAGCCGCTCCCACACCAGGTGCCGGGCCTGCGGGTCGAGCCCGGTGGTCGGCTCGTCGAGCAGCACGATCTCCGGATTGTTCACCAGCGCGCGGGCGATTGTCAGCCGACGCTTCATCCCACCGGACAGCGGCTCGACCTTGCTGTCGGCCCGTTCGGTGAGCTGGACGAAGTCGAGCAGCTCGGCGGCGCGCTCCCGGGCCGCCCGCCGGGAGATGCCGAAGTAGCGGGCGTAGACGGTGAGATTTTCCCGGACGGTCAGCTCCGGATCGAGATTGTCCAGCTGGGGGCACACCCCGAGCCGCGCCCGGATCGCCGGCCCGTCAGCCACCGGATCCATGTCGAGGATGCGCAACTCACCCCCGCTGGGTGGGGAGATGCAGCCGACCATCCGCATGGTGGACGACTTGCCCGCGCCGTTGGGCCCGAGGAAGCCGAACGCCTCACCCGGCAGCACCTCGACGTCGATGCCGTCCACGGCGGTGAAATCGCCGAACCGCTTCACCAGCCCGCGAGCCTGAATCAGTGGTCGCTCCGAAGTCACCGCCCGACCCTAACCGCCGGGTCCGACACCCCTCCACGCAAATATCCGCCGGCGACCGGCCGTCCGTCGACATGCCGATACCGCCGACGGCGAAACACCGATCAATGCCCCACCGGTCAGCTGATCGACGTGTATCGTCCTCTCGTGTCGCCCATCAGCTCCCCCGATGGTTCGCCTTCACCTGCGCGACCAGCCAACTCTCCCGTTGATGGGCCCGCAGCGACGCCCGGCGGCGGGCCACCCCGACCAAGGTCGGGAGCCGACCCGGCAGAGCCCGACAGCGCCCACCCGCCCAACCCCACCACCCTCGCAACCGAGCCCGACCCGAGCGAGCCCGGCACCACGACCGAGCCCGGCAGCACAAGCGGGCCCGGCACCACGACCGAGCCCGGCAGCACAAGCGGGCCCGGCACCACAAGCGGGCCCGACACCACGAACAGGCCCGACACCACAAGCGAGCCTGGTGCCGCCGAGCGGGCGACTCGGGACCTGGCCGCCCAGTTCGAGGACGAGAAACCGGGACGGGTGCTCTCCGGGCCGGCGGGCCTGCTCCTCACCGCGGCGGCGCTGGCGGTCGGCGCTCTCGCCCTGTGGCAGGTGTTCCGCCCTCTGTCGCAGGGCAGCAAGTATTACCTGATCATCTTCCTGGCCGGCGTACTCCCGCTGGTCTTCCTCGCCTACCCGGCCGACCTGCGGCTGCCGGCCCGCCTGCGCTTCTGGCGACGAGGCACCAGTCGCGTCGGGGCCACCGACAGCGACAGGGGCACTCCGGCACTCGTGTCGTCGGGGCCGACAGTGACCGACTGGGCTCTGGTCGTCCTGGCGGTCGCCGCCTGTCTCTACCCCGTCCTGCCGATCCGGATCGGTAGCGGTGGCGGCGGCTACAACGCGTTCCTCGACCGGCAGGGTCTGCTGACGCCGACGGATCTGGTGTTCGGCACCATCCTGCTGCTCCTGCTGCTGGAAGCGTGTCGACGTGCCACCGGTTGGATCCTGCCGGCGGTCTGCCTGCTGTTCCTCGGCTACGGCTACTACGGCGGGTTGTTGCCGCAGTCCTGGCCGGTCGCGCACGCCGGGCTCGACTTCAGTCAACTGGTCGACGCGTTCTACAACTCCGACAGCGGCTTCTACGGCACGCCACTCGACGTGGCCGCCTCGTACATCGTGCTGTTCACCATCTACGGCGCGGTGCTGGAGTTGTCCGGGGCCGGGCGGTTCTTCGTCGAGTTGTCGGCGGCGGCGTTCCGTCGCTCGCGTACCGCCGCCGGCCGGACGGCGGTGGCCTCGGGTTTCCTGCTCGGCACCGTCTCCGGTTCCGGCGCGGCGACGACGGTGAGCATCGGCGCGGTCACCTGGCCGCTGCTGCGCCGCGCCGGTTACCCGCCGGAGCGGGCGGGCGGCATGCTGGCCGCGGCCGGGGTCGGCGCCATCCTGTCCCCGCCCACACTGGGCGCGGCGGCGTTCATCATCGCCGAGTACCTGGGCGTCTCGTACCTTCAGGTGCTGGGCTGGGCGACGGTGCCGACGGTGCTCTACTACCTCGGCATCCTGCTCGCCGTGGAGATCGACGCGCGCCGGTCCGGCGTACGCCCAGTGGTGATCGACGTCGGCTCGCCCTGGCGGCTGCTGGCCCGGTTCGGCTACCACTTCGCCTCACTGATCGCCATCATCGTGTTCCTCGCGGTCGGTGTGTCCGCGACGCGGGCCGTCGTGTTCGCCATCGTCCTCGCCGTCGTGCTCTCCTACCTGGACCGCGCGCACCGACTCACCCCGGGCCGGCTGGTGACAGCGCTCGTCACCGGCGTACGCGGCGTCCTCGCCGTCACAGCGGTCTGCGCCGCCGCCGGCATTATCACGGCGACCACGACGAAGACCGGCCTCGGGCCGCAGGCGGCGGCGCTGCTGATCGGTGGGGCGCAGGCGGCCACGTCGGACCCGACGCTGGTGCTGGTGCTCACCGCGCTGCTCGCCGCCGTCGCGCTCAGCCTGCTGGGCCTGGCCGTGCCGGTCACCGCGTCGTTCGTGATCGGTTGGGTGATCGTCGGTCCGGCCCTGCTCGACCTGGGCGTCACCGCGCCGGCGGCGGCGATGTTCGTCTTCTACTTCGCGGTGCTGTCTGAGGTGTCCCCACCGACCGCGCTCGCCGCGGTGGCCGCCGCCGCGGTCACCGGCGGCCGGCTGGTGCCGACCATGTGGCAGACCCTGCGGTACGCGCTGCCGGCTTACCTGACCCCGATCGCGTTCGTCATCACGCCGGCCGGGCTCGGTCTGCTCGGCATCGGTGGCGTCCAGCGGATCGCCTTCGCCGCCGGAGTCACAGCGCTCAGCGTGGCGGTGCTCGCCGTCGCCGCCGGTGGCTGGCTGCCCGGCGTGGGCCCGGCCGGCGCCCCGGAACGGGTACTGGGCGCCCTCGCCGGTGTCACATTGCTCTGGCTCGAACCAGTGCCGGTCACTGTCGGCGCGGCACTGGCCGTCGTCGCGGCGGCGGGCGTGTTCATCCGACGCGGTGCCGCCGGCCGGTCATCGTCCGATCCTGTGGAGGAGAAACTGTGAGACGAATCGACGTACGGCTCGCGGCGGGCCTGAGCGTGCTCGCCCTCGTCGCGGGGTGTGGAGGTCAGCAGGGCGGCGCGGCCACTGACGACACGGCCAGCGAGGTCACCTGCGAGGTGACCAAGGAGACCCGCGTCGGCATCGCCACCGGCAACGCGACAGGCGTCTACTACGTGGTCGGCAACGCACTGGCCGGGCAGTTGTCCGGGGCGACCGACGGCAAGCTCACCGGCACCGCCGCCGAGACCGGCGCGTCGGTGCAGAACGTCGAACAACTGGTCGGTGGCCAGTACGACGTGGCGTTCTCGCTGTTCGACACGGCTGTCAACGCGGTGGAGGGCAAGGGCAACTTCACCGCGCCGCAGCCGGTGGAGGCGCTGACCCGCATCTACGACAACTACACCCAGGTGGTGGTCCGCAACGACTCCGGGATCACCTCGGTGGCCGACATGCGGGGCAAGCGGATCTCCACGGGTTCACCGAAGTCGGGCACTGAGGTGATCGCCAACCGGCTGTTGGAGGCCGCCGGCCTCGACCCGGCCAAGGACGTCCGGGCGCAGCGACTGGACCTCACCAAGACTGTCGAGGGGATCAAGGACGGCAGCGTCGACGGCTTCTTCTGGTCCGGTGGTCTGCCCACCGGTGGCCTCACCGACCTGTTCACCACTGCCGGCGACACTGTGAAGTTCGTCGACGTCTCACCGTTGCTGCCGAAGATGACGGCGTTGAGCCCCGGCTATCAGGAAGGCACGATCGGACGGGACGCGTACCGGACGGCGACCGACACCCCGACCATCGTCGTGCCCAACGTCCTGTTGGTCCGCAAGGACCTGGACGCCAACGTCGCCTGCGCGATCACCCGCACAGTGTTCGACAAGCGCGACGCCTTGGCCCAGGCAAACCCGGCGGCGAAGGGGATCTCGCTGGAAAAGGCCCGCAGGACCCTGCCGGTGCCGCTGCACCGCGGCGCGGAGAAGGCGCTGAACGACCTGGGGGCGAAATGACCCGCCGGTCAGACGTCGGCCGGCGCGGTGGCGGCGCGGGCCACACCGACCAGCCGGTCGGTCTCGGCGAGCACTGACTCGTCGTCAGCCGGAGTGCCGGGGTCGAGTCGGACCGTCCAGGTCAGACCGTCGACCCCGGCCACGCGCCGGGCCGCGACCCGCGCCGCGCCGCCGGGCACCGGCTGGTGCTCGGTGTACGCGACCGAACGGGTCACCCGGGCCCGCACCTGGTGCGGCAACTCCCCCGGGTCGAGCAGCAGGTACGTCTCGGCCGGACCGTCGGCGACCACCGTGTAGCCGTCCCGCTCGACGAGCGGCTCGGCGGGGGTGACCGTCAGCTCCCGGCCGGACCAGACCGCCTTGAGGATGCTGTGCCACCCGAACCGGTGCCCCCGACCGGGCAACCACAACCCGAGGTTGGTGGCGACCACCACCCCGTCGCCCTCGCCGTTGCCGGCGGCGGCCCAGGCCAACACCCGCTCGTCGGCGGCCAGCGGCGGCCGGTCGGCCGGCGGCAGCTTCGGCTTGCGGCTGAACAGTCCCATCTAGAGGCCTCCCGCAGCCTGCTCGCGCAACGCCCGGGCGTGCTGCTCCAGGGACAGCAGCTCACCGAAGGCGGCGAAGTACTCGTCCTTGTTGTTGACCGGGTTGATCCGCTGGATGCGTGACTTGAGGTCCCGGACCCGGGCGGTCACCGACCCGAACTGCACCCGGGCCATGGTGATCGACACGTAGCGCGGGTCCGGTTCGCCGTCGATCCGCAGTGGTTCGACGGCCAACTCACCGACGAGCGCCGCGGCCGCCAGGTCGTCGCAGGCATCGCGGACCGACTCGATCCAGACCGCGCCGCCGGTCGCCGACGCGGCGCCGCCGGCCGCCGCGATGGCGGTACGCACCGCGACGTGCACCGGGTGGCGGTATTCGGTGGCCTCGACCGCGTCGAACATCGGCCCGGCCAGAACCGGTTGCTGGAGGGCGAGTTTGAGCGCCTCCCGTTCGACCATCGACTGCGGGCTGTCCACCGCCGGCTCGGGGCGGGCCGAGGTTGGCCGGGCCGCGGGGGTGGCCTCGCGGGTGTTGGACGGCGCGGCGTTGCCGGCGGCGAGCACTGCCCGCTGCACCGGCTCGATTTCCATGCCGAGGTCCATGGCGAGCTTGCGGACGTACTCCGGGCGCTTCTCCCGGTCCTTCAGGCGCGCGACCAGCGGCGCGGCGTGGCGCATCGCCTCGACCCGGCCGTCGACGGTGTCCAGGTCGAAGCGGCTGATCACGTGTCGCAGCGCGAAGTCGACGAGCGGCTCGCGGCGGGCGACCAGGTCACGCACCGCCAGGTCGCCCTTGGCCAGCCGCAGGTCGCACGGGTCCATGTTGTCCGGGCTGACCGCTATGAACGTGCGCCCGACGAAGCGCTGGTCGTCTTCGAAGGCGCGCAGCGCGGCCTTCTGACCGGCGGCGTCGCCGTCGAAGGTGAAGATGATCTCGCCGGCCACCTCGTCGCTGTCGAACAGGAGCCGACGCAGGACGGAGATGTGGTCCGCGGCGAAGGCGGTGCCACAGGTCGCCACCGCCGTGGTCACCCCGGCCAGGTGACAGGCCATCACGTCGGTGTAACCCTCGACGATCACCGCCCGACCCTGCTTGGCGATCTCCCGCTTGGCCTGGTCGATGCCGTAGAGCACGTGCGACTTCTTGTAGATCGGCGTCTCGGGGGTGTTCAGGTACTTCGGGCCGTCGTCGTCGTCGAAGAGCTTGCGCGCGCCGAAGCCGATCACGTCGCCGGCGAGGTCGCGGATCGGCCAGAGCAGCCGGCGACGGAACCGGTCGATCAGGGTGCCGGAACGGGACTCCCGGGACAGCCCGGCGGTGACCAGCTCCTGGTGGGTGAAGCCCTGCTGGCGCAGGTGCTTGGTGAGCGGGTCCCAACCCTCGGGCGCGAAGCCACAGCCGTAGCGCTCTGCGGCGGCCCTGTCGAAGCCCCGTCGCGCCAGGAACTCCCGTGCCGGCCGGGCGCCGGCGGTGCTCAGTTGCGCGCTGTAGAACTGGACGGCGGCGGCGTGCGCGGCGACCAGGCGCTGCCGCTGGCCCTGCTGCGGGCGGGGACGCGGGGTGCCCTTGTCGTCCTCGATGTAGCGCAGTTGGATGCCGGCGCGGCCGGCGAGCCGCTCGACGGACTCCACGAAGCTGAGGTGGTCGGCGTCCATCAGGAACTTGATCGCGTCCCCGCCGGCCCCGCAGCCGAAGCAGTACCAGACGTTGCGGGCCGGGGACACGTTGAACGACGGGCTCTTCTCGTCGTGGAACGGGCACAGACCCTTGAGGTTGCCACCGCCGGCGGACTTCAGGGTGACCGTCTCGGAGATCACATCCCCGATCGAGGTGCGTTCCCGGACCAGTGCGATGTCCTCGTCCCGGATCCGCCCAGCCATGCGCCACCCCCTCGCCGTACATCCTGCCCTGCCGGACCGACGACACGCCGGCCGGGGGACACCGGTGTGGCGGCGACCGCTGCCGGCTCGGCGGTTCCGGCACGCAGGCCAGGTCCGCACGGGGACCATGACCAGATGCGCCGGGTACGGACCCAAGCCCCCCGCCTGCCGAGATGGCTGGCCGATCGGATGGGGCTACCCGGGCAGACCCCGCAGACGGACGAGGCCGGCCATCGGCACGCCACCTGGCTGGAGCTCTTCCTCGACCTCATCTTCGTGTACGCCCTCGCGGCGGTGGTGGCCCGCCTGCGTGACGACACCACTCCGTCGCCAGGCGCCGTGCTGGCCGTGATCGGGCTCTTCGTGGTGATCCAGTGGGCCTGGATGGGGCAGGTCTACTACGACACCAGGTTCGATCCGGACGACGCGCTGCACCGGGTGCTGGTGCTCGTCGCGCTGGTGGGCGCGGGCGCGATCACGCTCGGGGTCGACGAGGTGCCGGAGAGCGTGCTCCTGCCCATCGGGTATCTGATCGTGCGGGGTGTGCTGCTCCTGCTGTACCTGCGCGCCCGTCCCACCAGCGCGGAAGCCCGAACTGTGACGACTGTCTACCTGATCGGCTTCGGGTCGGGCTGGCTGATCTGGTTGGTGTCGCTGATCGTGCCCACCGAGCTGCGGCCCGTCCTGTGGATCGTCGCGATGCTGATCGAGCTGGCCACGCCGTGGGTCGGGGTGCGCTGGCTCAACCGCTGGCCGGTGGACAACAGGCACCTGCCGGAACGGATCGGGCAGTTCACCATCATCGTGCTCGGCAGCGCGCTGGCCAGCCTGCTCTTCGCCGTGCCGGACCATCCCCCGCCACACATGATCCTCACCGCCGCGTTGGCCTTCCTGATCCCGGCGGCCGTCTGGTGGGTCTACACCACATTCGTCACCACCCGCCTCCTTCAGCGACGGCTACGTGGCGGGCAGGCGTACAGCTACCTGCACATCCCGCTCGGCGGTGCGCTGTTGCTGCTCGGCTGGTCGCTCGGGCAGGTGGTCCGGCTGGTCGACGACAACGCGAACCACCTGCCGCTGGAATTGCGGCTGCTCCTCGGCACGTCGATGGTGATCTGGACGCTCTGCGGTCTCGCCCTGTACTGGTTGTGGGCCCGGCCGAGCCCCGCCCGGTTGGCGATCGCCGTCTACGGGGTGGTCTCGGTCGCTCTGATCACCACGACGGTCCACCAACCGAGGCTGATGCTGTCGCTGCTCTCCCTGGCTGTCGTCGGGTACGCCGTCCTGGTCAGCCGGCGACTGGCCAGGGCCGGCGAGGCAGACCGGACGCCCGAGGGATGAGCGGCGCTCAGGCCACCCCGGCCGGCTCGGCGACACTCGTCTCCTCGGCCGCCACCTGCTGATTCCAGTCGGCCTTGGTGGAGCGCCAGCCCTCGTCGTCCATGCCGCGTCGCCAGTAACCGGAGATGGAGAGCCGGTCCAGCGGTACGCCCCGCTCGCCACGCAGCAGCCGGCGCAACTCCCTGACGAAGGCGGCCTCGCCGTGCACGAACGCGTGCACCTGGCCGGCCGGGAACTCCAGTGCCCGCACCGCCTCGACCAGCGCCTCGCCCACCGGGCGTTCGCCACGATGCAGCCAGGTCAGCTCGACCGCCCCGGGGCTGAGCAGCTTCTGCTCCTCCGCCGGGTCGGCGATCTCCACGAAGACGTGGGCCGGGGCGCCCAGCGGGAGGCGCTCCAGCGCGGCGGCGATCGCCGGCAGGGCGCTCTCGTCACCGACCAGCAGATGCCAGTCCGCCTCCGGGCTCGGGGCGTACGCGCCGCCGGGGCCGACGAAGTGCACCGGGTCGCCGGGACGCAGCGCGGCGGCCCACGGGCCGGCCAACCCCTCGTCGCCGTGGTGCACCACGTCGACGGTCAGCTCCCCGGAGAGCGGATCCCAGCGCCGCACCGTGTACGCGCGCAGCCGGGGCCACTGCTCCCGAGGCAGGTCCCGGCGGATCGCGGCGAGGTCCAGCGGCTGCGGGTACGCGACGCCCTGCTGCGGGAACACCACCTTGATGTAGTGGTCGGTGAACTCGCCCACCGGCAGGCCGACCAGTTCGTCCCCACCGAGGACGAGCCGGATCAGGTGCGGGGTGGGCCGCTCGGTGCGCAGCACCCGGGCCGAGGTGACGTTCCTGGAGCGTTCCGTCATGTCAGTTAGGCTAGCCTAAGCTAGCCCGTGCTCGGTCGGGGGTGTCCCCTTGCCGACCAGGCGGGTGTGCCAGGTCACCGCCGCCGGGTCGGTGAGCGAGGCGACCTGGTCGATCACCACCCGCAGTCTGGCCCGGTCGTCTGGGGCGGCCCGCCACAACGGGGCGAAGATCGGATCGAGCCCTTCCGGGGCACACCGGACCAGCGCGGCGACCAACTCCGCCAGCATCGTCCGCTGCCGCTCGTAGCGGCCCCGGAAGCCACTGCGACGCATCACGTACCGCAGCGCGATGCCCTTGAGCAGCGCACACTGCGCGCGTACCAGCCGGGGCACCACCAGATCGGCGGCGTAGCGGCGGTGCGGGCCCGGACCGAAGCGTTCCTCCGTCGCCGCCACCGCCGCGGACACGAACAGCCCGGTCACCCCGCTGGTGGTGGCCTTCAACGCGACCTGCGCGCGATGGCTGCCGTCGTACCCGGTGAACGGGGCGAGCAGCGGACCGGCCAGCAGATCGACGAGCACCTCGGCCAGGTCCGCCGCGGACTCCCCGGAGTAGGCGGCGGCGACATCGGCGCAGAGCGCGGCCCGCTCGTCGGCGTCGGTGAGCAGTCTGTGCAACGTGACGTAACCACCGTGGATGCCGTCCTCCACGTCGTGCACCGAGTACGCGACGTCGTCGGCCCAGTCCATCACCTGGGCCTCCAGGCAGCGCCGGTCGCCGGGCGCGCCAGCCCGGATCCAGTCGAAGACAGCGGCGTCGTCGGCGTACACCCCGAACTTGCGCTCCCCCGGCCGGCGCGGCCAGGGGTACTTGCCGATCGCGTCCAGCGACGCCCGGGTCAGGTTCAACCCGGCGGACGAGCCGTCCGGGGCGAGCACCTTCGCCTCCAGGCGGGTCAACACCCGCAAGGTCTGCGCGTTGCCCTCGAAACCACCGCACGGCGTGGCGAGCAGATCCAGCGCAGCCTCGCCGTTGTGCCCGAACGGCGGGTGCCCGAGGTCGTGCGCGAGCCCCGCCACGTCCACCACGTCCGGGTCACAGCCCAGCCGGGCACCCATCTCCCGGGCGATCTGGGCCACCTCCAACGAGTGCGTCAGCCGCGTACGCAGGAAGTCGTCGGTGCCGGCGGTGTGCACCTGGGTCTTGGTGGCCAGCCGGCGAAACGCCGCCGAGTGCAGCACCCGGGCCCGGTCGCGCTCGTACGGCGACCGGCGATGCCCGGTGTCCTTGGGCGGCTCCTCGACCAACCGCGATTCCGCCGCCCCCGGCTCGATTCTCACGCAGCCGCCGTTGTCAGCGACTGCGGGGCTCGCAACACCGGCTCACTCCTCGCGCTCACGAAGTACGCAGAACTCGTTGCCCTCGGGGTCGGCCAGCACCGTCCACTCGACGTCGCCCTGACCGATGTCGACGTGCCGGGCGCCCATGTCGACCAGACGCTCGACCTCGGCTTCCTGGTTGGCGGGCCGCAGGTCGAGGTGCAGCCGGTTCTTGCGCTCCTTGCCCTCGGCCACCGGGCCGAAGAACAGAGCGGGCAACTGGTCCGGGGACTGGCGGATCTCCACGCCGCTCGGAGTCTCGGTGACCACCTGATAGCCGAGCGCCTCGGCCCACCAACGGGCCAGTCGGGCCGGATCGCGGGCGTCGACAGTCAGGCTCTCCCAGACACTGGTCATGCAGTCACCTCTTCCCGTTCGACGCGGCGCCCAATCGGCCGTGTTCGAGCGGACCAAGATTACGCCCGCCACCACTGCTCGACCCGCCCACGACGCATCGACGGAGGGCACACATCCACCGATTGGCCCGCAGTTGCCAACCGATTGCCGAGGGTTACGGGCTCGCGGCCGGAAGTCGCCACCGGTAGCGTTCCCAGCGCGGAACGTGACCAGCCGACTGACACGCAGAGCCCGACCGGTGAGGGGTAACGCTCGTGGACGCAGACACGGTGATGGGAACGGAGCTACGCGGGCTGCGCCAGCGCCGACCCGACATCGCCGGCACGGTGCTCGCGGGCACCGACGGCCTGCTCATCTCCAGCGACCTGCCCAGCACCGACGCCACCCATCTCGCCGCGCTCGCCGCCGCGAGTTTCGGGCTCGGTCACCGGGTGGCCGACACCGTCCGGCAGGGCGAGTTCCGGGAATCGGTGGTGTGCACCACCGCCGGCTGCGTGGTCACCTACCCGGCCGGGCGCAGCGCCCTGCTGACCCTCGTCACAGTCTCGGCGGCAGGCGACCTGGAGGCGCTGCACGAGGAGGCGCGGGCGGTGGCCCGTCGGGCGGGGTCGTTCCTGGACGTTCGCGGCGCAGGCATCGGCGCGACAGCCGTACCGGACGCGCACGCCCCGCTGGCCACGCGTACCCCGATGGCGACCCTGCCGGCGCAGTTGCGCCGCTCGTCCCGACCCACCTGGCGTCGTCCGCCGATCTGAGCGTCGGCGGCGGCCGGGTGACCAGGCCGCCGCCGACGTGCGTCAGCGGCTGTCCGACCCGCCGGTCTCCACTACCGCCCGACCGGCCTCCAGCCGGGCCACCGGCACCCGGAACGGCGAACAGGACACGTAGTCCAGGCCGACCTCGTGGAAGAAGTGCACCGAGTCCGGGTCGCCTCCATGCTCACCGCAGATGCCCAGCTTCAGACCGGGCCGGGCGGCCCGACCCTCCTCGGCGGCGATCCGCACCAACCGACCGACGCCGTCGCGGTCGATCGACTCGAACGGCGAGATGCCGAAGATGCCCAACTCCAGGTAGCGCCAGAAGAACGCGCCCTCGACGTCGTCGCGGGAGAAGCCCCAGCCCATCTGCGTCAGGTCGTTGGTGCCGAACGAGAAGAACTCGGCGGCCTCGGCGATCTGCCCGGCGGTCAGCGCCGCCCGGGGCACCTCGATCATGGTGCCGATCAGGACCTCGACGCCGCTGTCCCCGACCACCTCGGCAATGATCTTCTCGGCCTCGGCGCGAACCGTCTCCAGCTCCTGCACCGCGCCGACCAGCGGCACCATGATCTCCGGCTTGGCCACGCCCCCGTTGCGGGCGCAACTGACCGCCGCCTCGGCGATGGCGCGGACCTGCATCGCGAACAGGCCGGGGATGACCAGCCCGAGGCGTACACCCCGCAGCCCGAGCATCGGGTTCTCCTCGTGCATCCGCCGGACGGCGGCGAGCAGCGCCTCCTCCTTGGCCACGTCCTCGCCGCGTTCCTGCGCGACAGCCACGTTGACGGCGAGCTGCTCCAGCGGCGGCAGGAACTCGTGCAACGGCGGATCGATGAGCCGGACGGTGACCGGCAGGCCGTCCATCTCGCGGAAGATCTCCTCGAAGTCGGCCCGCTGCAACGGCAGCAGCGCCGCCAGCGCCGCCTCCCGCTCGCCCGGGGCCCGGGCCAGGATCAGCCGCTCGACCAGCTCCCGACGGTCACCGAGGAACATGTGCTCGGTGCGGCACAGCCCGATGCCCTCGGCGCCGAAGCGCCGGGCCCGGGCCGCGTCCGCGCCGGTGTCGGCGTTCGTGCGGACCGCCAGCCGCCGCTTCCCGTCGGCGTGCGTCATGATCCGGTGTACGGCCCGGACCAGCGCGTTGTCGATGTGCTCGGGGTCGAGGCTGCCCTCGAAGTACTGCACGACCTCGGAGGGCATGACCGGCACCTCGCCGAGGTAGACCTTGCCGGTGGTGCCGTCGATGGACACCACATCGCCCTCGGTGACGGTCTGCCCGGCCACCGTGAACCGCTTCGCCGGCACGTTCACCTCGATCTCGTCGGCACCGGAGACACAGGTCTTGCCCATGCCCCGGGCCACCACAGCGGCGTGGCTGGTCTTGCCGCCGCGCGAGGTGAGGATGCCCTTCGCGGCGATCATGCCGTTCAGGTCGTCCGGGTTGGTCTCCCGGCGCACCAGGATCACCGACTCGCCCTCGGCGGCCAGCTCGACGGCTCGGGCGGAGGTGAAGACCACTTTGCCGGACGCCGCGCCGGGCGATGCGCCGATGCCCTTGGCGACCGGTTGGAACTCGTGGTCGAGCTGGAAGCGCGGGAACATCAGCTGGGCCAGTTGCGCGCCGTTGACCCGGTGCAGCGCCTCGTCCAGGTCGATCAGGCCCTCGTCGACGAGTTGCCCGGCGATGACGAACGCGGCGGCGGCGGTGCGCTTGCCGACCCGGGTCTGCAACATCCACAGCTTGCCGCGTTCGATGGTGAACTCGATGTCGCAGAGGTCCTTGTAGTGCTCCTCCAGCCGGGCCATGATGCCGAGCAGCTCGTCGTAGGAGGCCTTGTCGAGCTGCTCCAACTCCTGCAACGGCACTGTGTTGCGGATGCCGGCGACCACGTCCTCGCCCTGGGCGTTGGCAAGGTAGTCGCCGTAGATGCCCTGCGCGCCGCTGGCCGGGTCACGGGTGAACGCGACACCGGTGCCGGAATCCGGGCCGAGGTTGCCGAAGACCATCGTCACCACGTTGACAGCGGTGCCCAGGTCGGCCGGGATGCGCTCCTGGCGGCGGTAGAGCACCGCGCGCTCGGCGTTCCACGACTCGAAGACCGCCCGGATGGCCAGGTCGAGCTGTTCGCGTGGCTGCTGCGGGAACTCCCGACCGGTGTGCTTCAAGAAGATCTTCTTGTACGCGTCGACCAGCCCGCGCAGGTCGTCGGCGTCCAGATCCAGGTCGTTGTGGGTGCCCTTGGCGTGCTTGGCGTCGTCGAGCGCGTGCTCGAACTCCTCGCCCGGCACCTCGCAGACGGTCTTGCCGAACATCTGGATGAGTCGCCGGTAGGAGTCCCAGGCGAACCTGTCGTTCTGACCGGCCTGGGCGGAGAGCCCGACGACGCTCTGGTCGTTGAGACCGACGTTGAGGACGGTCTCCATCATGCCGGGCATGGAGAACTTGGCACCGGAGCGGACCGAGACCAGCAGCGGGTCCTGCGGGTCACCGAGGCGCTTGCCCATCGCGCGCTCCAGCGATTCCAGGTGCGCCTCGATCTGACCAGCGAGCCCGTCCGGCTCCCGCCCCGTCGCGAGGTACGCCTGACACGCCTCGGTGGTGATGGTGAAGCCGGGCGGAACGGGCAGGCCCAGGTTGGTCATCTCCGCGAGGTTTGCCCCCTTGCCGCCGAGCAGTTCCTTGAGCTCCTTGTTGCCTTCGGAGAAGTCGTAGACGTACTTGTGATCGACGGTCTCTTGCGCTGCCACCAGAGCCTCCACAACACACGCGCCGGATTGACACTTAACGAAGGTTCAGTTTTCTTCTTCCCCGGGACGGACCACCGGTAATCCCGGGGTCAACGTCGATCGGTGGGCGAAGGTTAAGCGAACATCGAGTGACCTGGGACCGTTCGGTGACAATTGGCACAGCCATCACGACTATCCGTGTTCGTACCGGTTTTTGGGAACGCTTCCATGCGCACCATCACGCATCCCGGCCGAGCGTCGTACGCTTGACGACACGCCAGCCGGTGAACCTCACTTTTGCCATAACCGACGCGAATACACCCCCGGAGTCGCCGCCGTGTCGACCATCCCCTCCCCCGGCCCCACCGCCGTCCCCGTGCCGCTGTCGGCGGGGGAACCCGACGCGGCCACGCTGGCCCGCACCGCCGAGCAGACCGCCGGCACGTTGCTCGCCCCGGCGGCCCCGCACCGGCTGGCCGATGTCGTTCCCGCCCCAGGGCAGGTCCAGCCGGACCCGACCGGCGACTGGGTGCTCACGGCCGAAGCGGTAATCGTGTCCAGCGCCGACCCCGCCGCGTTGGCGGTCGCCGAGCAGCTCGCCCAGCTCCTGCGTCCGGCCACCGGCTACCCGCTGCCGGTCACCGACGCCACCGCGCCGGAGCCCGCCGGCGGCATCGCGCTGGTGCTCGACGACAGCGCCGACCTCGGCGCGGAGGGCTACCGCCTCGACATCGCCACCGACGGGGCACGCGTCACCGCCGCCACCGCCGCCGGCCTCTTCTACGGCGTACAGACGCTGCGCCAACTGTTGCCAGCGGCGATCGAGAGTCCGACCCCGGTCACCGAACGCTGGGCGCTGCCCGGCGGGACCATCACCGACGTACCCCGGTTCCCCTACCGGGGCGCGATGCTCGACGTCGCGCGGCACTTCTTCGCCGTCGAGGACGTGCTGCGGGTGGTCGACCACCTGGCCCGCTACAAGCTCAACCACCTGCATCTGCACCTCACCGACGACCAGGGCTGGCGGATCGCCGTCGGCTCCTGGCCGAAGCTGACCACCATCGGCGGGACGACCGAGGTCGGCGGCGGCCCCGGCGGGCACTACACGAAGGCCGACTACGCGCGGATCGTCTCCTACGCGGCCGCCCGCCACATCACCGTCGTCCCGGAGATCGACCTCCCGGGGCACACCAACTCGGCGCTGGTCGCGTACCCGGAGCTGGCACCGGACAAGATCGCACCGCCGCCGTACACCGGCACCGAGGTCGGCTTCAGCTACGTCGACCCGGCCGACGAGCGCACGTACGACTTCGTCGCCGACGTGCTGCGCGAGGTGGCCGCGCTCACCCCCGGCCCCTGGCTGCACATCGGCGGTGACGAGGCGTTCAAGGTCAAGGGCGAGGTCTACACCGGTTTCGTCGAGCGGGTCCAGCGCATCGTGGCCGACCTCGGCAAGACCGTCGTCGGCTGGCACCAGCTCGCGCCGGCCGCCCACCTCGACGGGCGGGTCCTGCAGTGGTGGGGCACGAACGGCGAAGACCCCACCACAGTCGACGCCGTACGCCGGGGCGCCCGACTGATCGTCTCCCCCGGCAACCACGCCTACCTGGACATGAAGTACGCCCCGGACACCCCGATCGGGCACGACTGGGCCGGTCTCATCGACGTGCGAAAGGCGTACGACTGGGACCCGGGCACGCACGTCGCCGACGTACCCGCCGAGGCGGTTCTCGGTGTGGAGGCCCCGCTCTGGACCGAGTCGGTCACCTCGCTGGCCGACATCGAACTCCTGCTCCTGCCCCGCCTCCCGGCCATCGCAGAGCTGGGCTGGTCCACCCGGGCGACCCACGACTGGGCCGACTTCCGCGACCGCCTGGCCGGCCAGGGCCCGCGTTGGACGACGGCCGGGATCACCTTCCACCGCGCGCCCGAGATCCCCTGGCCGACCGCACCAACCATCCCGACACAGCGCACCACGCCCCAACCCGACACCGCCACCCCCTGACCCCCGCGTTAGGCCCGCACCCGACCCCCGCCCCCTCGATCAGGCCGGTCCGGGTGCACGAACGGCACAGATCCGGGCGCACGAACGGCACAGACGGCGTGATCCACTCGCGTTTCATGAAGTCGGGGCATCCCCGGCAGCCGGACACCGCGTTTTCCGTGAACCCGAGTCGATCACGTCGTGTGGGCGCCGTGTCGGGGTCATCGGGCCGACAGAGTGGGTGGTTTGTCGGGTTTGGTGGTTGCTGTCGGGTGGCCGGGGCCACCCCGGGGGCGGAATCGTGGGCCGGGCCGGGCCGTTATACCTGGCAGACCACCGCAACAGCCCGGGTCATGGTGCGCCGACCCCGCCGGGAACACCCGGCCGGCCGCCTCGGTTACATCCCCCGCACGGCCGAGCACCACAACGGCCGGGCATGGCAGCCGCCGGGAACACCCGCCAGGCCGCCTCGGTTACATCCCGCGCACGGCCGAGGACCACAACGGCCAACCCCCGCGGGCAGGAATGACCTGCCACCGCGAACGGTTACACCCTGTCCCGACGCCGACCCCCTCGTTGCGGGTCGCCGGGCAAGAACTTCCCCCGCACCACCACACACCCCCTGAGGTGGTGCGGGCACACCCCCGATGCAGAGGAGCACGCCATCATGCGTACCGATCTGATCCGTAAGACCACTCTGACCGCCGCCGGCCTCGCCTTCACCGCAGGCGCCATCGCCGGCCCCGTCACCACCGCCTTCGCCGCACCCACCACCACCAAGCCCACCACGCAGACGCAGACCGACCGCAAGGGCGGCCACGGTGAGCGGGAGTTGGGTGTGCGCTACGAGGCCCAGCCGAACTTCTACTACTGCGGGCCCGCCGCGACCCGTAACGCCCTGAGTGTGCAGGGCAAGAACATCAACGTCGACGACATGGCCAAGGAAATGGGCACCACCGAGGCCGGCACCAACTCCATCAACGACATCACCCCCGTCCTGAACAAGGAAACCGGCAAGACCAACGCCTACCGGTCGGTGGAGATCAGCACCCCCGACGCCGACGCCAAGCAGACCGACACCCTGCGCGCCGACATCGTCCGCACTGTTGACGACGGTAGGGCCGTGGTCGCGAACATCGCCGGCACCAGCACCGACACCGACGGTGTCACCCACTCCTACGAGGGCGGGCACTACATCAGCGTCGTCGGGTACCACGACAACGGAGACACGGTGAAGATCGCCGACTCCGCCGACCCGAACACCGCCGCCTACTGGATCAGCGTCGAACACCTCGCCGACTGGATCGCCACCCGCGGCTACGCCACCAGCTGACACCCACCCACACACAAGCACACGCTGAAGGGCCGGACCCCCACCACGGGGCCCGGCCCTTCGGCGTGTGCGTGACACCGTCCAGACCACAGCAGGCCCACCCCGCTGGCTGTGTCACGGGTCCTATAGAGCTGATGTCGTAAACGAATCAGGGCCTGACAAGCCGAGCCGAGCGAGTCAGGGCCTGACCGACCGAGCCGAGCGAGTCAGGGCCTGACCAACCGACCCGAACGAATCAGGGCCTGACCAACCGAGCCAAGCAAATCAGGGCCTCGCTGACCGACCCGAACGAATCAGGGCCTGACCGACCGACCCGAACGAATCAGGGTTTCGCCGACCGAGCCCAACGAACCAGGGCCGGGCCGACCCAGTCGAGCGGGTGATTCGTTCACGACATCAGCTCGATAGGGCGCCGAACTCATATGCCCAACCTCGGCGCCAAGGCCGCCTTCGCAAGGGCTGTTCGCGGGGCGTCTCTGCTCGACCGGGCAGGGGCTCAGCCCCCGGAGTCGTCCATCTCGGCACCCTCGGGGACCGTGTCGTCGTCGCGGCTGGCCAGCCATCCCTCGGGCAGAAAGACCTTGCCGGGCGAGTTGGTACGCCCACGCGGCTGCCCGAGGGCGGTCACCGGGAACGGCTCCGCCGGGTCGAGCTTGCCGAGCAGGTCGTCGAGCTGAGCCAGGCTTTCGATCATCGCCAGCGAGCGCCGCAGCTCGCCGCCGACCGGGAAGCCCTTGAGGTACCAGGCGACGTGCTTGCGGAAGTCGGTGCAGCCGTCCCGTTCGCCGCGGGCCGGGTTGCGGGCACCGGCAGTGAACTGGTCCACCAGCAGCTCGGCGTGCCGGCGCATGGTCACCGCCACCTCGCCGAGGGTGGGCAGCCGCCGCTCCGGCCGACCGTTGAAGGCGGCCTCCAGGTCGGCGAAGAGCCACGGTCGGCCCAGGCAGCCGCGCCCGATGACCACACCGTCGACACCGGTGTGGGCCACCATGCGGAGCGCGTCGTCGGCCTCCCAGATGTCGCCGTTGCCGAGCACCGGCACGTCGAGGGCCTGCTTCAGGGTGGCGATCGCGTCCCAGTCCGCGGTGCCCGAGTAGCGCTGCGATGCCGTCCGCCCGTGCAGGGCCACCGCTGCCACGCCGGCTTCCTGGGCGGCGAGCCCGGCTTCGACGAACGTCAGGTGGTCGTCGTCGATGCCCTTGCGCATCTTGACGGTGACCGGCACGCCGGAGGGTGACGCGGCGGCCACCGCGGCCCGCACGAGTCGCGCGAAGAGCCGACGCCGCCACGGTAGCGCCGCGCCGCCGCCACGCCGGGTGACCTTGGGGACCGGGCAGCCGAAGTTGAGGTCGATGTGATCGGCCAGGTTGCGCTCGACGACGATCCGCACGGCGGCGGCGGTGATCTCCGGATCGGTGCCGTAGAGCTGGAGACTGCGGGGCTTCTCGTCGTCGCCGAACGCGATCATGCGCAGCGTCTTCGGGTTGCGCTCGACCAGCGCCCGGGTGGTGATCATTTCGCAGACGTAGATGCCGCCGCCCTGCTCGCGACAGAGCCGACGGAAGCCGATGTTGGTGATCCCAGCCATCGGCGCGAGCACGACCGGCGGCCACACCTGGTGCTGGCCAAGCGTCAGCGGGCGCAGCGCGGGCACGGTCGAGGCAGTCACCGGACAAGTGTACGGGGCCCCGACCGGCGCTCATCGCGTCGGCCGAGGCCCCGTGCGCAGAGTCTCAGCAGCCGGGGAGACGCTCGATCAGGTAGCGCTCGACCTGGTCCAGGGAGACGCGCTCCTGGGCCATGGTGTCCCGGTTGCGCACCGTCACCGCGTTGTCGTCCAGGGTGTCGAAGTCGACAGTGACGCAGAACGGGGTGCCGATCTCGTCCTGCCGACGGTAGCGACGCCCGATCGCCTGCGAGTCGTCGAACTCCACCACCCAGCGCTTGCGCAGCAGCGTTGCGAGGTCCTTGGCCTTGGGCGACAGCGCCTCGTTGCGCGACAGCGGCAGCACCGCCACCTTGACCGGGGCGAGCCTCGGGTCGAACCGCATCACTGTGCGCTTGTCCACGCCGCCCTTGGTGTTCGGCGCCTCGTCCTCGTCGTACGCCTCCAACAGGAAGGCGAGCACCGCGCGGGTCAGACCCGCGGCCGGCTCGATGACGTACGGCATCCAGCGCTCGCTCTTGCCCTGGTCGAAGTACGACAGGTCGACGCCGGAGTGCTTGCTGTGCGTGGAGAGGTCGAAGTCGGTGCGGTTGGCGACACCCTCAAGCTCGGCGAACTCGGTGCCACCGAACTGGAAGCGGTACTCGATGTCCACAGTCCGCTTCGAGTAGTGCGACAGCTTCTCCTTGGGGTGCTCGAACAGGCGCAGATTGTCCGCCGAGAGGCCGAGGTCGAGGTACCAGTTCCAGCGCTCCTGGAGCCAGTACTCGTGCCACTGCTCGTCGGTGCCCGGCTCGACGAAGAACTCCATCTCCATCTGCTCGAACTCGCGGGTCCGGAAGATGAAGTTGCCCGGGGTGATCTCGTTGCGGAACGACTTGCCGGTCTGCGCGATGCCGAACGGGGGCTTCTTGCGGGCGACCGTCTCGACGTTCTTGTAGTTGACGAAGATGCCCTGCGCGGTCTCCGGGCGCAGGTAGTGCAGCCCCTCGTCGCTCTCCACCGGGCCCAGGTAGGTCTTCATCAGGCCGTTGAACATCTTCGGCTCGGTGAAGGTGCCCTTGTTCCCGCAGTTGGGGCAGTTCAGCTCGGCCAGCGAGGTGAGCGGCTTGCCGTGCTTCTCGGCGTACGCCTCTTCCAGGTGGTCCGCCCGGAACCGCTTGTGACAGAACTGGCACTCGGTGAGCGGGTCGACGAACTCGGCGATGTGGCCGGACGCCTCCCACACCTTGCGGGACAGGATCACCGCAGAGTCCAGGCCGACGACGTCGTCGCGCTGCTGGACCATCGTCTTCCACCACTGCCGGCGGACGTTCTCCTTGAGCTCCACGCCGAGCGGACCGTAGTCCCACGCCGATCGGGTGCCTCCGTAGATCTCGCTGGAGGGGAAGACGAAGCCTCGGCGCTTGGCGAGGCTGACGACGGCGTCGATACGGTCGGCTGGCATGTTTCCTCCTACGCCGGCTGGCGGTCGGCGGGGGCGAGATGTGGATGGAACGGTCGGTTCGGGACAACGGTACGACCACCGTCGCCCCGAGCCCAGCAGAATACCGGGGACGGGTCAGCTGACCTCGCAGACCTCCACGCCGCCGGTCTGCCCGTCCTGGCCGAGGCTGACCTGTTGCCGCTCCCGGTCGCCGCCGTCGAGGGTCACGTCGACCGGCACGGTCAGGTAGGTGGTGTCCACCTCGCCCACCCGGAACGCGGTCACCTGTGGTTCGGCGGCGGCGCGCCGCTCGAACTCCGGCCGGGATTCACGCCGCTGCGCGTCGTCGCAGAGCTGGTCGTACGCCCGCCCGTAGTTCCGTTCGACCAGCGCCTGGTAGTAGTCGCCGGTGACGGTGCGGGCCTGTTCCCGGATCGCCTGGACTCCGCTGACGGCCAGGCCGACGACGGCCGTGCCACCCCCGCCGCAGCAGAGCACCACGGCGAGCGCGCCGACGCCGAGGCCGATCCAGAGCCGAGTCCGGCGGCCCTCGGTGGGCGGCGCGGCGAACGGCGGAGCCACCCCGGGACCGGGTGGCGGGGCGGGTGCGGTCATAGGAGCAGCGTAGTGTCCGGCGGCTCAGCGGTAAGGACCCGCAGCCCGATCACTCTCGGCGACGACCACGGCCCCGCCGGGGGCGGCGGTGGCCAGCGCCTCGTAGGCGGAGGGCTCGTCGACGGACTCGGCGAGCAGCGGCACGGCGTTGACCTTGACCTCGAAGGCGCCAAGCGCCCTCCGGTACGTGCCGACCGACTCCCATTCGGTGACCAGTGACCAGTGCCGGGGGTCGTCCAGCGCCCGGACCAGTTGGCCGCGCAGGTAGCCGGGTCGGGCGGCCAGCGCGGTGAGGGCGGCGTGCGCCCGTTCGGTGAAGCCGTCGGCGGCATCGACGTCGACCACGAACCGGTTGGTCACCAGCACCGGGGGTTCCTCCTCGTAGAGTCTGTGGGATGCAGCGTACGCAGCGCCCTCTGCTCGCCCGGTTGGCCGGGGCGAACCCGACGTCGGTGTTCCTGCTCACCCTGGTGGTGGTGCTGGTGGCGTTCTTCACGCCGGGGGTGATCGGCGGGCTGCTCACGCTCGCGCTCGCCGGGGCCCTGATCGCCCTGTTGGCGACGACCTGGGCGGTTCAGGCGCCGCAGACCCGGCTGATCCGACTGGTGATGCTCACCCTGCTGGTGACTGTGGGCCTCGCGAAGCTCCTCTGACATGCAATCATGCGTTTTTGACAATCATTATCGTTGCCACGGACAGTTGACGACATGACCAACCGCTCCACGTACCGTGTCCTGGCCGCCGCGACCGCCCTCCTCGCCCTGGGCGCCGGGGCCGGCTGCTCCACCGGCGGCGCCGCCGGCGCCGACCCCCAGCGAGTCGACGTGGTGGCCGCGTTCTACCCCCTACAGTTCCTGGCCGAACGGATCGGCGGCGACGCGGTCCGGGTCACCAACCTGGCCAAGGCCGGCGCCGAGCCACACGACCTGGAACTCAACCCGAGCCAGGTCGGTCAGGTCAGCGACGCTGAGCTGATCGTCTACCTCAAGGGGTTCCAGCCGGCGGTGGACGACGCAGTGACCCAGAACGGCGGCGACCGGGCGTTCGACGTGACCAGCGTGCAGCCGCTGTTGGACGCGTCCGCCGGCGGGCACGACCACGAGGGCGAGGAGGGGCATGCCGAGGAGAGCGGCGGCAAGGACCCACACGTCTGGCTCGACCCGACCCGGCTGGCCGGCATCGGCGACCAGCTCGCCCAGCGACTCGGCACTGCCGACCCGGACCACGCCGCCGACTACACCGCCAGAGCGGCCGCCCTGCGCACCGACCTGACGACACTCGACGGCGAGTTCAAGCACGGTCTGGCGACCTGCCAGCGGCGGGAGATCGTGACCAGCCACGCCGCGTTCGGCTACCTCGCCGACCGCTACCAGCTGGACCAGGTCGGCATCACCGGGCTGAGCCCGGACGTCGAGCCCTCGCCGCAGCGCCTCGCGCACGTGATCGAGGAGGCCAAGGAGCACCAGGCCACCACGATCTTCTTCGAGACCCTGGTCAGCCCGAAGGTCGCCGAGACCATCGCCGGTCAGGTCGGCGCGAAGACCGCCGTGCTCGACCCGATCGAAGGGCTCGCCGCCGACAGCAACGGGGACTACCTTTCGGTGATGCGCACCAACCTGCGGACCCTGCAGACGGCCTTGAGCTGCTCGTGACCTCACCTGTCATCACCGTCGAGCACGGGGTGGTCGGCTACGACGGCCGCCCCGCGCTCCGGGACATCTCGCTCACCGTGACAGCCGGCGAGGTGGTCGCGATCCTCGGCGCCAACGGCTCGGGCAAGTCCACCCTGATCCGCGCCGTGCTCGGGCTGGTGCCGATCAGCGCCGGCTCGGTCACCCTCTTCGACAAGCCGTTGCGCCGGTTCCGGCAGTGGGCGCGCATCGGGTACGTCCCGCAACGCCTGGGAGCCGGCGGCGGCGTACCGGCGACCGTCCGGGAGGTGGTGGCCTCCGGCCGGTTGGCCCGTCGGGGGGTGCTGCGTCCGCCGGGTCGCGCCGACCGGTCCGCCGTCGACGCCGCGCTGGGCGCGGTCGGGCTTGCCGACCGGGCCGGTGACCCGGTGTCCACGCTCTCCGGCGGCCAGCAGCAGCGCACCCTGATCGCCCGCGCCCTGGCCGGCCAGCCGGAGCTGCTGGTTCTCGACGAGCCCACCGCCGGGGTGGACGCGGCCAGCCAGGAGGCGTTCGCCGGCGCGCTGCGCGACTTCGTCGGCGACGGCGGAACGGTGCTCCTCGTCGCCCACGAGCTGGGCCCGCTGCGACCGGTGATCAGCCGGGCCGTCGTCGTCCACGAGGGTCGCATCGCCCACGACGGCGCGGTGCCGGACCCGGCCGGTCACCACGCGGAGCCCGACCACGACCACGTGCACCCGCACTGCTACGACGAGCCCGCCGGGCTGTGGAGCAACTGACCCATGGAACTCTTCCAGTACCCCTACATGCAGCGTGCCCTGATCGGCGCGCTGGTGATCGGCCTGGCCGCGCCGGCGCTCGGCATCTACCTGGTGCAGCGCCGACTGGCGTTGATCGGCGATGGTGTGGGGCACGTGGCGCTGACCGGCGTTGGCGCGGGGTTGCTGCTCAATCGCTCGCCGGTGCTGGTCGCGGTGATCGCCGCCACCATCGGCGCGATCGCCATCGAGATCGTGCGGGCCCGTGGGCGTACCTCCGGTGACCTGGCTCTCGCCCTGCTCTTCTACGGCGGCATCGCCGGCGGCGTACTCCTGGTCGGCCTCTCCGACGCGACCAGCGCGAACCTCAACGCCTACCTGTTCGGGTCGCTGACCACCATCTCGCCCGCCGACCTGACCACCATCGCGGTGCTCGGCGCGGCGATCCTGGTCACGATGATCGCGTTGCGGCCGGCGCTCTTCGCGGTCAGTCACGACGAGGAGTACGCCCGGGTCTCCGGCCTGCCGGTCCGCACGCTGAACCTGCTGATCGCTGTCGCCACAGCTGTCACAGTGACCATCGCCATGCGGGCCGTCGGCGTGCTGCTGATCAGCGCGTTGATGGTGGTGCCGGTCGCCACCGCCCAGCAGGTCACCCGGGGCTTCCGCAGCACGATGGCCGCAGCGATGGCGCTCGGGCTCTTCGCCGCCGGCTCGGGTGTCTGGGTCGCGGCCACGGCGGACACCGCACCGGGGGCCTCGGTGGTGCTGGTGGCGATCGCCTCGTTCCTGGTGGTGGCAGTGGCCGGCGCTGTCTGGCGGGTCGTGCGGCGCCGGACGACGCCGACCGCCGCACCGACACCGGAACCGCACGAGGTCGTGCTGAGCTGAGCCTGGTCAGCGCGACGTCGGTGGTATTGGTTACCGTTGCAGGATGACCAGCGCGACGGGCTACGACGGGTTCGACGGGGCCAGCGAGTTGCTCCGCGCCCTGTCCGCTCCCATTCGGCTGGCCATCGTCAGCGAGCTGGCCGGCGGCGAGCGGTGCGTGCACGAGTTGGTGGAGAAGCTCGGCGCGGCGCAACCACTGGTCTCCCAGCACCTGCGGGTGTTGCGCGGAGCAGGTGTGGTGCGCGGCTCCCGCCGAGGCCGGGAAATCGCGTACAGCCTGGTCGACGAGCACGTCGCGCACATCGTGGCGGACGCGGTCAGCCACGCCGGGGAGGGATCATGACCGAGAGCAGCGCCGCGGTGCGCAACACCCGGCAGCGTTCGGCGGTGAGCGCGCTGCTGGGCGAGATGGAGGGCTTCCACAGCGCCCAGGACCTGCACGCGATGCTGCGGCAGCGAGGCGAGCGGGTCGGCCTGACCACCGTCTACCGCACCCTCCAGGGCCTCGCCGACGCCGGTGAGATCGACGTGATGCGCCCGCCGGGCGGCGAGCACCTCTACCGCCGGTGCAGCGAGGGGCACCACCACCACCTGGTCTGCCGGGTGTGCGGGCGGACGGTCGAGGTGGCCGGCCCGGCCGTGGAGAGCTGGGCCGATCGGGTCGCCGCGCAGCACGGCTACGCCGACGTCAGCCACACCCTGGAGATCTTCGGCACCTGCCCGACCTGCGTCCGCTGACTAACCTGTCCGCGTGACAGATCTTCAGTTCGTGCGGGTCCACCCGGTGGGCAGCGAAGCGACAGCGCTCGACTGGCAACACATCCACAATCTGATCATCCCCACCGATCCGCTGTCGGCAGACGAGATCGCCGTCCGCGCTCAGCGGAACATACTGGAGGTCGCGTACGTCGGCGGGGTGCCGGTGGGCTGCTCGACAGTGCGACCCCCGACGTCCGAGCCGGCGACCGTGATCGCGCGAGTGCTGCCCGAGAAGCGTCGACAGGGCTTCGGGGCGCAGATCTACCAGCGCGGGCTGGCCCAGGCCCGGGAGCTGGGCGCGCAGGTCGTCCACACCGTCGTCCTGGCGTCCAACGACGACGGCCTCCGCTTCGCCCGCCACCAGGGCTTCGTCGAGATCGACCGGTACGTCCTGCCGGGCGACACCATCGCGTTCGTGGACCTGCGGCTCGCCTGATCCACGACTGGCTCGCCTGATCCACGACTCGTGCGCCACGGCCACCGCCGCGTCGGTCGTCGCGGCGTAGTCGGTGCCCCGGCCAGCGCGGCCCTCGCGCGGTCCTACTCGCCCGCGACACCGCCGGCGATCGCCCCGCCGGCGGTGCCAACCGGCCGCCGATCGACGGGTGCCGGGGCGTCGTCGTTCGTGGCACGCTGACCGGCGTGAAAATCTATGCCGATCGGTTCCCGACCGCCGCCCGCCAGTTGCTCACCGACCTGCTCGTCGTCGCCTGGGTGTACGCGGCGATCCGGGGCGCGCTGTGGCTGCACGACCTGGTGCAGAAGCTCGCCGTACCGGGGCAGAAGCTGGAGGGCGCCGGCAGTGGCCTCGCCGACAACCTCGCCGACGCCGGCAGCAAGGTCCGCCGCGTGCCGCTGGTCGGTGACGAGCTGACCGCGCCGTTCCGGCAGGCCGCCGACGCCGCCCGAGGGCTCGCCGACGCCGGCCGCGACCAGCAGCACCTGGTCGACCAGCTCGCCCTCGCCCTCGCCATCGCGGTGATGATCTTCCCGCTCGGCATCGTGCTGTTCGGTTGGCTGCCGCTGCGGGTCCGTTGGATGCGCCGGGCCGGATCGGCGACGAAGCTGGCCGCCGGCCCAGCCGGCCGGGACCTGCTCGCCCTGCGCGCGCTGGCCACCCAACCACTGGGCAAACTGACCCGGATCGGCCCGGACGTCGCCGAGTCGTGGCGGCGCGGCGACGACGCGACAGTCGACGCCCTGGCCGCCTTGGAGCTGCGCCAACTCGGCCTACGCGCCCGCAACCGCTGACGTCGCCCCAGTGTGGCCCCCTCGGGAGCAGAACCGTTCAGCCCCGTCGATCAAGGAGTTGTGGTGCCTGGTTTGACGTTCAACGAGGGCTTTGTCACCCACCACAACTCCATGATCGACGGAGCAGGGTGAGTTGACGGACGGCCGCTCCGCCGGGCGAAGGTCCAGCCTGACGGCGATGTCGTTAAGGTCGTCGGGTGTTCTACTTCCTCGTCGTCATCGCCGTCCTGCTGCTCGGCTACGCCGCCGTCCTGGTCTCCTTCGTACGCCGGGGCAAGAAGATCCCACCCGCGGCCTACCTGGCGCTGGCCGGGCTGAATGGCCTGATCCTGGCCGGAGTGTTGGCCTGGGCGGTCTCCCGCTGACCCTCGCCGTCGGTCCGCACGGCGGCCGACCCGCACCCAGGTCAGCCCGCACGCAGGCCGGGCCGACCCGCGCCAAGGCCGGCCGGTGCGGGTTTACGGCTTTGGGGGGATGCGGCGGCGGACGTCCTCGGAGGTTGACGGGCCGGGCGACCAGCGGGCCACCCAGGGCAGCTCCTCGGACGGGGTGAGCACGCCCTCCTCCAGGCCGGCGTAGCGGCCGGCGAGGATGCGCTTCGCGGCGGCGGTGTCGACCGAGTCGGTGTTGTCCCAGAGTGCGGCGAACAGGGCGTCCACCCGCACCCGCGCCTGCCGGCAGAACAGGTCGGCCAGCTCGACGTTCTCCGGGCGGCTGTCCCGTTCGGCGGAGGCCCGGACGCAGACCGCGGACATCGCGAACAACTCGGCGCCGATGTCCACAACCCGGCCGAGGAACGCCTGCTTACGCTCCATCTTTCCCTGCCAGCGGGACATCGCGTAGAACGTCGACCGGGCCAGCTTGCGCGACGAACGCTCCACCTGGCGCAGGTGCGCGGCGAGCGGGCCGAACTCGGCGTACGCCGAGGGGCTCTGCCCCCGGCCGACGGCGAGGGTGGGCAGCCACTTCGCGTAGAAGGCACCGGCTCGCGCGCCGGCTCGGGCCTTGCGGCCCAGCCCCGCGTCCGGGTCGATGATGTCGCCGGCCACCGACAGGTGGGCGTCGACCGCCTCCCGCGCGATCAGCAGGTGCATGATCTCGGTGGAGCCCTCGAAGATCCGGTTGATCCGCAGGTCGCGGAGCATCTGCTCGACGGCGGCCGGGCGTTCGCCGCGGGCGGCCAACGAGTCGGCAGTCTCGTAGCCGCGCCCGCCCCGGATCTGGATCAGCTCGTCGGCGATCTTCCAGGCCATCTCGCTGGCGTACAGCTTGACCAGTGCCGCCTCGATCCGGATGTCGTTGCGGTCGTCGTCGGCGAGCAGGCAGCAGAGGTCGAGCATCGTCTCCATGCCGTACGTGGTGGCGGCGATGAAGGAGAGTTTCTGAGCGACCGCCTCGTGCTCGCCCACCGGGCGTCCCCACTGGACCCGGTCGGCGGCCCACCCTCGGGCCACGTTCAGCGCCCACTTGCCGGCGCCCACGCACATGGCCGGCAGGGAGAGCCGGCCGGTGTTCAGAGTGGTCAGGGCGATCTTCAGCCCCTTGCCCTCGCCGCCGATGACGTTCTCGGCGGGGACGATCACGTCGTGGAACCGGGTCAGGCTGTTCTCCAGGCCGCGCAGGCCGATGAACTCGTTGCGCCGCTCCACGGTGATGCCGGGGCTGTCGCCGTCCACCACGAAGGCGGTGATGCCGCCCCGACGTCCCTCGGTGGCCGGCACCCGGGCCATCACCACCAGCAGGGTGGCCACGATGCCGTTGGTGGCCCAGAGCTTCACCCCGTTGAGCCGGTAACCGGTGCCGTCCTCGGTCGGCTCCGCGATGGTGGCCAGCCGGGCCGGGTCGGAGCCGACGTCCGGTTCGGTGAGCAGGAACGCGGACACCTCGCCGGCGGCGAGCCGGGGCAGGAAGCGTTGCTTCTGCTCGGCGGTGCCGAACATCTTCAGTGGCTGCGGCACCCCGATCGACTGGTGCGCCGAGAGCAGCGCGCCAATGGCCGGGCTGACCGAGCCGGCCAGCATGAGCGCCCGGCAGTAGTGCAGGTTGCTCAGCCCGAGCCCGCCGTACTTCCGGTCGATCTTCATGCCGAACGCGCCGAGGTCGGCCAGGCCGTGGAACACCGAGTCGGGTATCGACGCGTCCCGTTCGATGGCCGCGCCGTCCACCTCGGAGGTCAGGAAGGCGCGGAACCGACCAAGGAACTCCTCCGCGCGGGCCACGTCGTCCGGATCGGATCGGGGCCACGGGTCGATCAGGTCGAGCCGGAACCGGCCGAGGAACAGTTCCTTGCCGAAGCTGGGTCGGTCCCAGGTGGACTCCCGGGCGGCCTCGGCGACCTGCCGGGCCTCCTTCTCGGTGACCTGCCCGGCTTCCGCGGGCAGCGGCGCGGCGGCACCGGCGGTGGTTTCGGAGTCGGGGCCGTCCGGTGCCGGTCGGCCATCCTGCGTCGTGGTCACGGCTGCCCCCTCGAAGCTCGGTGCGGCTGCGTCGACGTGCGCGACTACCGCCACGCTACCCCCGGTTGTTACCCAGGGGTAGCGCTGCGTGAAGATCGGCGCGGTCAGCGACCGATGGTGGTGTCCGGGTCGTCGTCATCGTCGTCGATGTCGTCCTCACCCCAGTTGCGTCGGGCGAACGGCAGGGCCACCCAGAACGTGAGGAACCAGATTCCAGCCAGGGCGCTGAGCACGAAGGCGATCGGCCGGTCCAACACGAAGTCGGTGATCAGCAGCACCGCGCTGACCATCGCGATCAGCATGAAGGCGAGGCCGCCGGTGGCCATCCGGTGCGCGAAGCGGACCAGTTCCGGTTTACGCCCCTGCCGGAACAGCGCCCGGTGGAACGCCACCGGCGAGATGATCAGCGCGGTGGCGGCGGCCGCCGCGAGCAACGCCACTATGTAGACGTCGCGCTGGAACTCGGTGGTCTCGGTGAACCCGTTACTGAACGGCAGGGTGAGCAGGAAGGCGAAGAGGATCTGCACGCCGGTCTGGGCGACCCGTAACTCCTGCAGCAGGTCGGCGAAGTTGCGCTGCCAGCGCTGCTTGTCGGTCTCCTTGGACACGCGCTACCTCCGGTGAGACGCTACTGCCGGCGGTCCCAGCCGCCGGCAGCAACGCCAATGCCCCACCCGACCGAGCGCGAAACAGGTTCACGACATCTGCCGTTCATCTCGGCGACGCAGGTCGACCGCCAGCGCCGTGTCAGGACCCGCGTCGGATCCGGCCCGCGTACCGAGCTTCCAGCTCGTTGTTGTGCGCGTCGCCGTCGGGGATGTTCGCCGACAGGTAGACCGGGGGCCGCTCCCCCGCCGCCAGCAACCGCGCCACCACCTCCACTGTCACCTGCTGCGCCAGCAGCGCCGCGGTGATCGAGGAGACCGCGCCGACCGCGCCGCCGCCGGGCAGGGGCAGCGTCGCGTCGCCGTACGGTGCGCCGTTGTCGAGCACCACGTCGGCGAGGTCGCTCAGCTTGCGCCCGGACGGGTGCCGGGAGGTCATCCGGCCGGAGTGCTGCGCCGAGGTGATCGCCACCAACCCGTGGCCGTGCTCCTTCACCAGCGTGGCGAACTCCACCATCGCGCCGTTGACACCGGAGTTCGAGGCGAGCACGAAGACATCTGTGGGACGCACCGGGGCCAGCTCGTAGAGGCGGTGCGCGACGGCCGGGTCCCGTTCCAGCAGCGGACCGAGTCGGTCGGCCGGTTCGCCACCCAGCAGCACCAGATCGCGTAGCGCGATCCGGTTGGTCGGCACCAGACCACCGGCCCGTCCGGCGATCTCCATGGCGAGGGCCTCCGAGTGCCCGGTGCCGAACGCGTGCACCACGCCGTCGGCTCGGACGGCCTCGGCGATCAGGTCGGCGGCCCGCCCCACCGCCTCCCGCTGACTGGCGGCCACCCGGCCGATCGTCTCGGTCACCACGGCCAGGTAGTCCTCGGCACTCACCGTCATACGTCCTCCGTCGTTCGATTACGGGCCAGCCAGCGAACCGCGAAGTCGACAGCCGCCCGCTGGCGCATCAACCTGCCGGTCCCGGTGCCGACCGGTGCGGTGCGTACCGCTCCGGTGGCCTCCAGGTCCCCGCCCAACGTGGCGAAGTCGTCCGCGTCGAGTCGTACGTCCTGCCACCACGCCCAGTCCCGACCACCGTCGGCGGTACGCACCGCGGCACCGATCCGCTGCCGGGGCGCGCCGGGGCGGCGGTACTCGGCAAGGTGCAGTGAGGTGCTCACCGAGTGGTCCACGCCGAGCAGCAACACGTCGGCGTCGAGGTCGTAGAGGCGGGCCAGCGGGGAGCCCTCACCGAGCATGTCCACCAGAGTGTGCCCGGCGACCACCTGCTCGGCGGCCGGGCCGAGCGCGGCGAACGACACGTGCGGATGGGAGCTGCGCAGCGCGCCGGGCCAGCCGCGGACCGTCTCGGCGAGCGCGCCCATGAACCGGCTCGGGGTGACCGCCGGGTCGAAGCCCGGCATCTCCGAGCGGATCAGCGGCCACCACCCCGCCGGCACCGGCGGGTTGCGCCACTGCGCGGGGTCGCTGTTGCCGGGCGTGTGGGTGGGCACGACGATCGTGCCGTCCGGGCCGAGCGCGTCGCGCAGGGCGAGCACCACCGCGTGCGGACCACCGCTGACGAAGCCCAGCGAACGCAGCGAGGCGTGCACCAGCAGCGTCGCGCCGGGGCGTACGCCAAGCACGCGTAGCTGCGCGGCGATCGAGCGACGGCTACCCGGCCCGCTGGCGTCCGTCGTCACGTTGGCTCTCCCTCGCGGACCCGCACGGCTCAGGCCGTCCCGCCCGCTCGGGCCAGGATCGCCTCGGCGAGCGGGGCCGGCGCCGCGTCCGGGATCCAGTGACTCACCCCGGGCAGCTGCACGAACCGGTAGTCGCCTGTGACGTTCTGCGCGCATGCCTCGGCGGCGGTCCGGCCGATGGCGACGTCCCGGTCACTCCAGACGTACGTGGTGGGCACCGCGACCGGGCCGACGCCGGCCAGGTCGGCGCCGGACATCGCCCGGTACCAGTTCAGCGCTGCCGTGAGCGCACCCGGCTCACGCATCGGGTCGGCGTACCGGTTCACCCGGGACGTGTCGCCCACCCCGCCGAGCAGCTTGCGCAGCGCGGTGGCATGCCACGCCAGCAGCACCTTCTCCGCCTTGTCGGGCTTGCGGAACAGCGCGATGTACGACGAGCGGGCCTTCTGTTGGGCGTCGGTGCTCAGGGCGTGCGCCATGGCCGCCGGATGCGGTACGGACACCGCGGTCAGCGTGTTGACCCGCTCGGGGTGCCGGGCGGCAACCGCCCAGGCCACTACCGCGCCCCAGTCGTGGCCCACCAGGTGCACGGCGTCCAGTCCGAGCGCGTCGAGCACCGCCACCGCGTCGGTGACCAGTTCGGGGATCCGGTAGTCGGCCACCTCCGTGGGCCGGGCGCCGGGTGAGTAACCGCGCTGGTCCAGCGCGTACGTGCGCAGCCCACCGGCGTGCAGTGCCGGCACCACGTCGTCCCACTCGCCGCTGTGCTGAGGGAAACCGTGCAGCAGCAGGACGGGTACGCCGTCCGTCGGACCGCCGACGGTCACCTCGAACGTGAAGCCTCGCGCGTCAACCCGCATGATCGGAAGCGTACCCAGCCGGCGGTCGGCGGGTCGCTCCCGCAGGTCAGGCGGATGCCCTGCTGGGCCCGCGACCGTGGTCGGTGTTAGCGTCAGCGAGACAACTTCATATCCGACAGGGGAGCGCACAGCGCTGAGAGTGCGGGCACGCCCGCAGACCCTCGAACCTGATCTGGGTAATGCCAGCGCAGGGAGTTCGGTCGACCTCCAGCCGCGCCGCAGTCCGGTGCCACCGGACGCGGCGTGCGTCTTCTCCTGGTTCGCACTCACGAACTGGGAGCAACACATGACATCCACCACCGACACACACCGTTGGCGCACCATCGACATCGTGGTCGCCTCGGTGATCGCTGTCGCCTTCGGCGTCATCTTCTGGGCCTGGGGTCTGGTCTGGAGCGCCACCGAGGGCGCGTTCGCCTTCTTCCCGCCGGCGCAGACGCTGCTCTACGGCGTCTGGCTGATGCCGGCCGTGATCGGCGGGCTGGTCATCCGCAAGCCCGGCGCCGCGCTCTACTGCGAAACCGTGGCCGCTGTCCTGTCCGCGCTGCTGGGCAGCCAGTGGGCCGGCACGGTGATCCCGCAGGGAATCGTGCAGGGCATCGGCGCCGAACTGGCCTTCGCCGCCTTCCGGTACCGGTCGTTCCGGCTGCCGACCGCGGTGTTCGCGGGCGCGCTGACCGGGCTCAGCGCCGCGTTGTTCGACTTCTTCGTCTGGAACGTCGACTACGCGCTGACCGACTACCGCATCCCGTACGCGCTGCTCACCATCGTCAGCGCCACAGTGATCGCCGGCCTGGGCGGCTGGCTGCTGACGAACGCCCTGGCCAACACCGGCGTCCTGGACCGTTTCCCCGCAGGCCGAAACCGAGCCCTGATCTGACCCCCACCAACTCGCGTTGATCAAGAGGTTTGCGTCAACGGAAGGCGATTTCCTGACGCAAACCTCTTGATTAACCGGGGTCGGCGGGGGCGCGCGGCAGGGAGGGGGGTGGGTTTGGTGGGCGGGGTACTGCTGCGGGGGTTCGGGTGGCGGCACGCTGGGCGGCGCGCCTGGGCCGTACGCGGGGTTGATCTGCGGGTCGAGGCTGGGGAACGAGTTTTGCTTCTCGGGCCCTCCGGGGCCGGCAAGAGCACAGTGCTCAGCGCATTGGCCGGGCTGCTCCCCGAGGACTCCGGCGAGCAGGAGGGCACCGTCGAGATCGACGGGCTCGACCCACGCAAGGGGCGGGAACGGGTCGGCATCGTCTTCCAGGACCCGGAGACCCAACTGGTGATGGCGCGCTGCGGCGACGACGTCGCGTTCGGGCTGGAGAACCGGGGAGTGCCGGCCGACGAGATCTGGCCCCGGGTGGACGAGGCGCTGCACCGGGTCGGCTTCCCGTACCCCCGGGACCGCCACACAGCGGCGCTCTCCGGCGGCGAGCAGCAACGCCTCGCCCTGGCCGGCGCGCTGGCCCTGCGCCCCGCCCTGCTGCTGCTCGACGAGCCGACCGCCAACCTCGACCCGGCCGGGGCCGAACTGGTCCGGCACGCGGTGGCCGGCGCGCTGGACACCGACACCACGCTGATCCTGGTCGAGCACCGGGTAGCCGAGGCACTGCCGCTGGTCGACCGGGTGGTCGTCCTCGAACCGGGTGGCGGCGTGCGCGCGGACGGCCCGCCCGAGGCGGTCTTCGCCGCCCACGGCGCCGCCCTGGCCGCCGAGGGGGTCTGGGTGCCCGGTCACCCCATCGCGCCCCGACCGGCCACCGCCGGCCCCGGGGAGCTGTTGCTCACCGCCGACCGGCTCGGCCTGCCGCCCCGGCTGGGCTCCACCGACCTGGCGGTACGCGCCGGTGAAGCACTCGCCGTACGCGGACCGAACGGTGCCGGCAAGTCCACCCTGGCGTTGCTGCTCGGCGGTCTGCTCCGGCCGGGCAACGGGCGGGTCACCGCGTCCACCGGGTTGGCCGGCGCGGACCACCGCACTCCCCCGCACCGGTGGCGGGCCCCCGCGCTGACCCGACGCATCGGGTCGGTCTTCCAGGATCCGGAGCACCAGTTCGTCACCAGCACAGTCTTCGACGAGCTGGCGCTCGGCCCGCGCCGCACCGGTCAACCAGAGGCGGCCGTCAAGGAAACTGTGGCCGGGCTGCTGGACCGGCTGCGGCTGGCACGACTCGCCGCCGCCAACCCGTACACCCTCTCGGGTGGCGAAGCGCGGCGGCTGAGCGTGGCGACGGCCCTGGCCACCGCCCCACGCCTGCTGATCTGCGACGAACCCACCTTCGGCCAGGACCGGCGGACCTGGCGGGAACTGGTCGACCTCTTCGCCGACCTACGCGACGCCGGGCACGGCGTGGTCACTGTCACCCACGACGCGGACTTCGTCGCCGCGCTCGCCGACCGCACCGTCACCCTGCACCGCGACCCGGACGACCACCGATGATCAGCATCGAGCCGGTCGCCGCGCCGGACGCGCCGTTGGCCCGCCGCAACCCGGTGGCGAAGGTCGCCGCCGCACTGGTCTTCTCGTTCACCCTGCTGGCGACCCTGGACCCGGTGGCCCCGGCCATCGCCATCGCCCTTGAGCTGGCCGTCCTGCCGCTGTTCGGCATCCGCTACCGGGTGCTGGCCCGCCGGGCCTGGCCACTGCTGCTCAGTGCCGCCGGCATCCTGGTCACCCTGGTGCTGTTCGCCGCCGACCGCTCCGGTCGGGTCCTGCTGGACGCGGGACCGGTGCTGGTGACCACCGGCGTCCTGCTCACCGCGCTCGGCCTGGTGCTGCGGGTGTTCGCGGTGGCACTGCCCGGCGTGATCGTCTTCGCAACCACCGACCCCACCGACCTGGCCGACGCGTTGATCCAGAACGCGAAAGCGCCGGCCCGGTTCGCCATCGGGGCGCTGGCCGCATTCCGGCTGGTGCCGCTGCTCGGTCAGGAGTGGCAGATGATCAGCATGGCTCGACGGGCACGGGGCGTCGACGCGGGACGCAACCCGGTGGCGAAGCTGCGGCTCTTCGCCTCCACCGCGTTCGCGCTGCTGGTGGGGGCGATCCGCCGAGGCACCCGGCTGGCGGTGGCGATGGACGCGCGTGGCTTCGACGCCGGCACACCCCGTACCGTCGCCCGCCAGCAACACTTCACCCGCGCCGACGCCCTCCTCATCGCCGGGGCCGCCGTACTCGCCGCAGCCGCCCTGACCGTGAGCGTCGCCCTGGGCACCTTCCGCCCCCTCATCGGCTGACCCCACCCCGCCGCGCCCCCGCCACCCCCGTCGATCTTGCGGTTTCTGTCGCTCATTCATCCCGATATGCCGGTGATGCGAGGGCAGAAAGTGCAAGATCGACGGGCGCGGGGCGGGGTGGGGGTGCTCGGTCAGCTGCGGCGGAAGGCGTAGCGGCGGGTCTGGCCGGCCTGCTGGCTGCGGCCGCCGCCGGAGCGGTTGCCGCCGCCCTGCGGTGGCCCGGCCGTCGGTGCCTTCGGTCGGCCTGTCGGCTTCGGCAGATCGCCCATTGAAGGCGCGTCGACAACCGCCGGCACATCGACCGCTGCCGGCAGCGCCACCTCGTCCGGGACGACCGCCGGCAGCGCAGGCTCCGCGAGTGCCGCCGGCAGCGCCGACTCGGCCCGCAGCGCAGGCTCCACAAGCAGCGCAGGCAGCGCCGCCGGTAGGGGTGGTTCGACCGCGAGGTCGAGGGCCGGGAGGGTGGTTGCGAGCGGTCCGTGGCCGGCCGCCGGGTCGATGCCGAGCGCCGTCGCTCTCGGGGTACGGGTCTTCTTCGGGTTACGCCTGGCAGGCATCCGGGCCTCCTTCAACGCCGACCGGCACGGCCGGTCCCGCGCTGCGGCGGTCGGTCGGATCGGCTGGTGACCGCCGTTGCGCGACGGTCGAGTGGGGAAGGGACTGCTCACCGGGGCCGGGCAGGGCCATCGCCGCCAACCGGCGGGGAGGGAATGCGGGACGCCCGGGAGCGCACGGACCGCGACGCGGGACGGCGGGCCGGCTCGGAAGTTGGGCGTCAGTTACGCATGTTCGTACCGTAGCCACCGCCCGACCGACGCGCATCCGTTTTTACTGGCACGATCGGCACATGCTGATCGCGTTCTCGATCACCCCGCTCGGCGGTGACGACTCGGTGGGTGACCTGGTCGCCGAGGCGGTGCGGGTGGTCCGTGCGTCCGGCCTGCCCAACCGGACCGATGCCATGTTCACCACCGTCGAGGGTGAGTGGGACGAGGTGATGGCGGTGGTGAAGCAGGCGGTCGACGTGGTCGCCGCGCGGGCGCCCCGGGTGAGTGTGGTGCTCAAAGCCGACGTCCGGCCCGGGGTCACCGACGCGCTGACCGGGAAGATCGCCCGAATCGAAGCCCGTCTCGCCGAAGGCTGACGCCCGCGGCGGGAAATGACGACATGTTTCCCTGCGCGGGGCTCACCGACCGTTGCCGAGGGCCCGAGCCGTCACTGGCAACGTCCACATTACGTGCAGTAACGCGACGTCGGTCACTGGTCCGTATCGGCTCACATCACGGTAAGTTTCCAAGCGCTGATAGTGGTGTGACGAGAGGTGGCGGCACGAATGGCTGATCAGGCGAGGGCACAGATCGGTGTGACCGGGTTGGCGGTGATGGGTCGCAATGTGGCCCGCAACCTGGCCCGCAACGGCTTCACGGTGGCAGTGCACAACCGCTCGCCGGAGCGCACCCGCAGCCTGGTCGCCGAGCACGGCGACGAGGGCACGTTCCTGCCGGGCGAGACGATGGCCGATTTCGTGGCGTCACTGGAGCGACCCCGCGCGGTCATCGTCATGGTGAAGGCCGGTGCGCCCACCGACGCGGTGATCGACGAGTTGGTGCCGCTGCTCGACGAGGGCGACATCATCGTCGACTGTGGCAACGCCCACTTCGCCGACACCCGTCGACGCGAGGAGGCGCTGCGGGCGCAGGGCCTGCACTTCAGCGGCACCGGCGTCTCCGGCGGCGAGGAGGGCGCGCTGCGCGGGCCGAGCATCATGCCGGGCGGCTCCGCCAAGTCGTACGCGAAGCTCGGGCCGATGTTCGAGAAGATCGCCGCCCAGGTGGACGGCGTGCCGTGCTGCATGCACGTCGGGCCGGACGGGGCCGGGCACTTCGTCAAGATGGTGCACAACGGCATTGAGTACGCCGACATGCAGCTCATCGCTGAGGCGTACGACCTGCTTCGGGCCGGCCTGGACGCGACGCCGGCCGAGATCGCGGAGATCTTCCGGGAGTGGAACAACGGCGAGCTGGAGTCGTTCCTCATCGAGATCACCGCCGACGTGCTCGCGCACACCGATGCGGCGACCGGCCGGTCGTTCGTGGACATCGTGCAGGACCGGGCCGAGCAGAAGGGCACCGGTCGGTGGACCGTGCAGAGTGCCCTGGACCTGGGCATCCCGATCACCGGGATCGCCGAGGCGACTTTCGCCCGTTCGCTCTCCGGGCACGTGGACCAGCGCGAGGCGGCCCGCCGGGCGTTCCCCGACGCGGGTGAGAAGTGGCAGGTGACCGACCGGGAGACCTTCGTCGAGGATGTCCGCCGGGCGCTGCTCGCCTCCAAGATCGTCGCGTACGCGCAGGGCTTCGACCACATCCGCGCGGGCAGCCAGGAATACAACTGGGACATCGACCTTGGCGGCACCGCGACGATCTGGCGGGGCGGCTGCATCATCCGGGCCCGCTTCCTCAACCGGATCCGTGAGGCGTACGACGAGCAGCCCGACCTGTCGACGCTGCTGGTGGCGCCGTACTTCGCCGAGGCGGTCAGCGCTGGCGTGCCGAGCTGGCGGCGGGTGGTGGCCGACGCGACCCGGGCCGGTGTGCCGACGCCCGCGTTCTCGTCGTCGTTGGCGTACTTCGACGCGTTGCGCGCGGAGCGGCTGCCCGCCGCGCTGATCCAGGGTCTGCGGGACAACTTCGGCGCGCACACCTACCAGCGGGTGGACCGCGAGGGTTCGTTCCACACCACCTGGGCCGCCGACCGCACCGAGTCCCCGGCGTAGTCGGCGCGGCGCCCTGCGCGCCGCCGTGATCGTGCTCGATCCTCGATGTAGTGGTCTCCCCCGGCGGGGAGGCCACTACATCCATGTTCGGGCGAGATCATGGGAGCAGGCCGCGCGGGTGACGGTCAGGCGACAGTGGCGTGCATCTCCCAGACGAGGATCTCGGCCGGTTCGTCGGCTGTCACCCGCCGACCACCGGTCATGGTGAGCCGGGCGGCGTCGCCGCTGCCGAGCGGACCGCTGCCCTCCAGGGTCACAGTGCCGTTTGGCACGTAGAGGTGCACGTAGGGCGCGTCCGGGATGGTGACCTCGTCGCCGGGAGCGAGACGGGCGGCGTGCAGTGTCGCGTACTGGTTGCGGATCCGGATCGCTGACGCGCCGTCGTAGCGGTCCATCCCGGACGCGATCGGCACGAGGCCCCCGCGGAGCAGCTCGTCCTCGATCTCCAACTGCTCGTAGCCGGGGTCGACGCCCTGCTCGTCGGGGAGCACCCACATCTGCACGAAGTGCACCGGGTCGGTGTGCGGCTCCTGGTTGTTGAGCCGCCAGGCGTCGTTCTTCTCCGAGTGCAGGATCCCGGTGCCGGCGCTCATCCGCTGGGCCAGACCCGGGTAGATCACCCCGGAGTGCCCGGTGGAGTCCTGGTGCACCAGGGAGCCGCGCAGCACCCAGGTCACGATCTCCATGTCCTGGTGCGGGTGGGTCTCAAAGCCCGCGCCCGGTCGGACCACGTCGTCGTTGTTGACAAGCAGCAGGCCGTGGTGGGTGTTGGCCGGGTCGTAGTGCCGGGAGAACGAGAAGGAGTGCTTGGAGTCCAGCCAGGAGATCCGGGTGGCGAAGCGGCCATCGGCGCGACGGATGTCGACAGCGGGCGCGGGCGCGGTCACCAGGCACGCTGCCCAGCGTCGGGGGTGGACGGCGCCCAGCTCAGGGCCGGTTCGCCGGTGGCCAGTTCGGCGATCTCACCGGTACGCAGCTGGGGTGTGTGGCCGAACTCGGCGCAGTGCTGCTCGGCGATCTCGGCACAGATCTCGGCCACCTGCTCGCACATCGGGTCGCCCAGGTCGGCGGCGTTCAACGCCATGATCATCTTAAAGCGGAGATCACGCATCTGCCCCCCAACCGCCGTCGTCCCACCACCTCCGGACCCTACCCGCCGCCCCTGCGCAGGACCCCGAAACGGGCACACCACCCCCGCTCGGTGCCAAGCCTGATGGTCGCCGTGGTGCCTGCCCAGGCACCTCGACGCCGAGGGGATGCGACAACGCCGCCCGCACTGGTGTGCGGGCGGCGTTGGGACAACTGGGGGTCGGTCAGAAGAAGCGGCGGCGCTTGGCCTTCTGCGGACGGATCAGGTCCGCACCCTTCGTCAGCAACCGGGTCGCCCCGGAGGGACCACGCCGGGCCTCCAGGGTGTGGCTGAGCCGGCGGGCACCGGCCGCGGCCAGCGGCACCGCGATCGCCATCACCGCCCACTGGGCAATGCGCTTCTGGATCATGTGGGTTCACCTCCGTCAGTGGCTTCTGACGTCTCTGATACCCAGAGTGACGTGCGGGTAAGCGTCGGCTCAGATAACCGGGGCGACCGGGTTGGGCAGCGCGCCGCCGAAGCGCCGGTCCCGCTGGGCGTACAACTCGCACGCGTACCAGAGGTGGCGGCGGTCGAAGTCGGGCCAGAGCGTGTCCAGGAAGACCAACTCGGCGTACGCGGTCTGCCAGAGCAGGAAGTTGGAGATCCGTTCCTCCCCGGAGGGGCGCAGGAACAGGTCCACCTCCGGGATCTCCGGGTGGTAGAGGTACTTCGCCACGGTCTTCTCGGTGACCTTCGCCGGATCCAGCCGGCCGGCCGCCACGTCCCGCGCGATAGCGGCGGCGGCGTCACCGATCTCGGCCTGCCCGCCGTAGTTGACGCAGAACTGCAGGGTCAGCGTCGAGTTGTCGCGGGACATCTCCTCGGCGGTCTGCAACTCGGAGATGACGCTCTTCCACAGCCGACCCGGCCGGCCCGACCACACCACCCGAACGCCCAGGTCGACCAACTGGTCACGGCGGCGACGGATCACGTCCCGATTGAACCCCATCAGGAACCGGACCTCGTCGGGCGAACGCCGCCAGTTCTCGGTGGAGAACGCGTACGCCGACAGGTACGGGATGCCCAACTCGATGGCGCCCTCGATGGTGTCGAAGAGGCTGTGCTCCCCCGCCTCATGCCCCTTGGTGCGGGGCAGCCCGCGGTCCTTGGCCCAGCGGCCGTTGCCGTCCATCACCACCGCCACGTGCTTCGGCACCGCCTCGGTGGGCAGCGCCGGGGGTCGGGCCCCGGACGGGTGTGGCACCGGCGGCGTCGGCTCGCGCCGGCCAGCCTTCTTCGATCGGATCACTCGGTCACTCCCTGTTCGCGCCGTCCGCCCCGGCCTGGACGTCGCCGCGTGGCCGGAGCACCACGGCCCCGGTGCCCTCCGGCGGCGGGGCCGTGCCGGCCGCCGAGGAACCCCGGTCGACCAGCGGCAGCGAGCGTAGCGCGCGTTCCAGGTGCCACTGCAGGTGAGCCGCGACCAGCCCACTGCACTCCCGGCGTACCGCGGCGTCGGTGGCGTCGGCGATCACCCAGTCACCGGAGGTCAGCGCGGACATCAGATCGATGGTGGCCGGTGCGGGATGAGCCGCCCCGGGTGGCCGACAATCCGGACAGACCGCGCCGCCGGCCGGCACCGAGAACGCTCGGTGCCGCCCGGGCGTGCCGCAGACCGCGCAGGCGACCAGCGCCGGCGCCCAGCCGGCCAGGGACATCCCACGCAGCAGGTACGCGTCGAGCACCAGGGTGGTGGCGTGCTCGCCCCGGGACAGCGCCTTCAGCGCGCCGATGGTGAGCTGGAACAACCGCAGCGACGGCTCCCTTTCCACCGGGGTCAGCCGCTCGGCGGTCTCGGCGATCGCGCTGGCCGCCGTGTAGCGCGGATAGTCGCCGAGGAACCGTTTGCCGTACAGGTCGATGCCCTCGACCTGGCTCACCGTGTGCAGAGAGCTGCCGTGGTTGCCCTTCGGGTCACCGGCGAGCTGGAGGTCGACGTGGCCGAACGGCTCCAGCCGGGCGCCGAACTTGCTGGTGGTGCGGCGGATCCCTCGAGCCACCGCTCGCAGTCGCCCGTGCCGGCGGGTGAGCAGGGTGATGATCCGGTCGGACTCGCCGAGCTTCTGCACACGCAGCACCACCGCGTCGTCGCGGTAGAGCTGTCGGCGATACCCGGCCATCGGGCCATTCTCCCTCGGGGTGTGAAATCAGGGTTGGTTCGGGGTGCAAGCGCGGATGAACCCCGATGCGGTCGCCTCGTGCTCGGCCGTAGCGTGCTGGTCATGGCACTGCACCTGACCACCACCCCCCGCCGTCGTCGCGTCGCCGCTCCCGTCGCGCTAGGGCTCACCACCACCCTCATCGTGCTCGCCGGGTGCGACAACCTGTCGTTCCGTCGGCTCGACTACGACAACACCGAGGCGGTCCGGATCACCACGGTCCGGGTCTCCGGGGGTTCTGGCGACGTTGTGGTCCGCGGCACCGGCTCGGCGTCCGAGGTGCGGATCAAGCGAGTGGTTCGCTACCAGGGCGGCGAACCGGACAACACCCGCTACGAGATCAAGGGCAGCGAGCTGGTGCTGAACACCGACTGTGGCTCGCGGTGCAGCATCTCCTACGAGGTGACGGTGCCAGAGGGTGTGGCGGTGCAGGGCGAGACCAGCTCCGGCAACGTCGAGCTGAGCCGGGTCGGCACCGTGGACCTACAGGTGCGCTCGGGCGACGTACGGATCTCCGGTGCGTCGGGCGCGGTCGGGGTGGAGGCCCGCTCGGGCAACATCGAGGTGAACGAGGCCGCCGCGGCCGTACGGCTGCGCGCCTCGTCGGGGGACATCACCGCACGCCGGCTGGGCGGCGCTGTCGACGCCGAAGCCAGCTCGGGCAATGTCGACGTGGAGCTGGACAAGCCCGCCTCGGCCCGGGTCCACGCCTCCAGTGGTGACGTCACGCTGCTGGTGCCGCAGGGCAGCTACCGGGTCCGGTCCAACGCCGACTCCGGTGACGAGACCATCACCGTCGCCGACAACCCGGCGGCGTCCCTGGTGCTCGACGGTTCGGCAAAGAGCGGCAACCTCACGATCAGCGAGCGTTGATCTCGACGCTGGTCGCCGCCCCGGCCGTCCGCTTCGGGCACCGCCGACGAGGTGATCAGAAGCCCAGCTTGCGCAGTTGCCTCGGGTCGCGCTGCCAGTCCTTCGCGACCCGCACGTGCAGGTCGAGGTAGACCCGGCTGCCGAGCAGCTCCTCGATCTGCTTGCGGGCGGTGGTGCCGACCTCCTTGAGCCGACTCGCCTTGTGCCCGAGCACGATGGCCTTCTGGCTGGGCCGCTCCACGTACAGGTCGGCGTAGATCTTCATGACCTGGCCCTCGGGGATCATCTCCTCCACCACCACGGCGATGGAGTGTGGCAACTCGTCGCGGACCCCCTCCAGGGCGGCCTCCCGGATCAGTTCGGCGACCAGCACCTGCTCGGGGTCGTCGGTGAGCATGTCGTCCGGGTAGAGCTGCGGCGACGGCGGCAGATACTTGGTCATCACGTCGACGAGGGTGTCCACCTGGTGCCCGGACACCGCGCTCACCGGCACGATCTCGGCGAACTCCCCCATCTTGCTGACCGCGAGCAACTGCTCCGCCAGGCGACGCTTGTCCACCAGGTCGGTCTTGGTGACCACCGCCAGCACTGTCGCCTTCAACTCGGCCAGCTCGCCGGTGATGAACCGGTCACCGCGCCCGACCGGCTCGTCGGCGGGGATGCACAGGCCGATCACGTCGACCTCGGTCCAGGTGGACCGGACCAGGTCGTTGAGCCGTTCGCCGAGCAGCGTACGGGGGCGGTGCAGGCCCGGCGTGTCGACCAGGACCAGCTGCGACTCGGGCCGGTGCAGCACCGCCCGGATGACGTGCCGGGTCGTCTGCGGCTTGTTCGAGGTGATGGCGATCTTGGTGCCGACGATGGCGTTGGTCAACGTCGACTTGCCGGCGTTGGGGCGACCGACGAAGCAGCCGAACCCGGCCCGGTACGGTCGCGCCTCCGGATCCTGCACCGGGCTCACTGGGTCACCGTGCCGAGGACGGTGCCGTCCGGAGCGGCCAGGTGGACCGGTGCGTCCGCCGCGAGGTCCCGTACCGCCGCGTGACCGGCACCATCCAGCGTCGACGCCTCGGTCACCACCACCGCCGCCTCCAACCGACTCGCCCCGGCCGCCACGGCCGACGCCACCGCCAACTGCAACGCGGTGAGCGTCAGCGACGGCAGCGCGACACTGGCCGCCGCGTACGTCCGGCCGTCCTGGTCGCGGACCGCGGCACCCTCCACGGCCCCGACCCGCGCGCGGGCTCCCCGGGCCAGGACGACGAGCTTGCCGTCCTCGGCGCTCAGCGCTCCCGACGCGGTGGGGGTGGGCCGGGCGGCAGGCGCGGCGGGTGTGTCAGGCATCGGCGGATTGCCTCTCATCGTCTCGGTAGTTGTCAGTGTCGTCCCCGGGGTCGGCGTGCTCGCCGCGCCCCGCGGTGTCCTGCTCATGGCCCGGCTCCACCCGGCTGACCAGAACGGTGTCGATCCGGTTGCGCCGGCCGGTGGTGCCCTCGGCGACCAGACGGAGACCGGCGACCTCAGCCTCGGCACCCGGGATCGGCACCCGCCCCAGCGACTGGGCGAGCAGACCACCGACCGTCTCCACCTCGTCGGTGGGCAGGTCGGTGTCGAACATCTCGCCGAGATTCTCGACCGGCAGGCGGGCGGTCACCCGCACCGAGGAGTCCGCCAGACGTTCGACGGGTGGGCGTTCGACATCGTACTCGTCGGTGATTTCGCCGACGATCTCCTCCAGGATGTCCTCGATGGTGACCAGACCGCCGGTGCCGCCGTACTCGTCGACAACGATGACCAGGTGGTTGCGGGCCGCCTGCATCTCGGACAGCAGGTCGTCGACCGGCTTGGACTCGGGAACGAAGGTCGCCGGGCGCATCAGCTCGGCCACCGGCAACTGTTCGGCCCCCGGGTCGCCGCCACGGGAGCGCCGGATCAGGTCCTTGAGGTAGAGCACCCCCAGCACGTCGTCGACGCTCTCGCCGATCACCGGGATGCGGGAGAAACCGGAGCGTAGGAAGAGCGCCAGCGCCTGCTCGAGCGTCTTGCCCTCCTCGATCCACACCATTTCGGTACGCGGCACCATCACCTCACGGGCGATGGTGTCGCCGAGCGCGAAGACGGAGTGGATCATCTGGCGTTCGCCGTGCTCGACCACGCCACGCTGCTCGGCCAGGTCGACAAGCTCCCGCAGCTCCACCTGGGTGGCGAACGGGCCTTCCCGGAAGCCGCGCCCGGGGGTGACCGCGTTGCCGATCAGGATCAGCAGCGACGCGAGCGGGTTGAGCGCCCGGCCCAGCCAGCGGACCAGCGGCGCCACCGCACGACCCACGGCGTAGGCGTGCTGTCGGCCGATGGTGCGCGGGGCGACGCCCACCACCACGAAGCTGACCACTGTCATCGCGCCGGCGGTCACCAGCGCGGCCCGCCAGCCGGCGCCGAAGCTGTCCACCGCCACGAGCGCCACCAGTGTGGTGGCGGTCAGCTCGGCGAGCAGCCGCAACAGCAGGAGCAGGTTGAGGTGCCGAACGACGTCGCCGGCCACTACCTGGAGGGTACGGGCGCCGCGCACGCCGTCGCGGGCCAGCTCGGCGGCTCGGGCCGGTGAGACCGCGGCGAGGGCCGCCTCGGTCATCGCGATCAGGCCGGCCAGCACCACCAGACCGGCCGCGAAGACGATCAGCTGAAAGTCGGGAAGGCCAGCGGTGGCGCCGGCCGCGAGTAACGGAGGAGTGGACATCACTGGGTGCGGGTCGACCGCCAGCTCGCCAGCAGCCGAGCCTGGAGTGCGAACATCTCCCGCTCCTCCTCCGGCTCGGCGTGGTCGTAGCCGAGCAGGTGCAGCACCCCGTGCACGGTGAGCAGGTGCAGCTCGTCGGCCGGCGCGTGCCCTGCGGTCGCCGCCTGCTTGGCCGCCACCTCAGGACAGAGCACGATGTCGCCGAGCAGGGCGGGCTCGCCGCCGGCCGGCGCGGACTCACCGGGGCCGTGGTCGACGCTGCCCTCGTCCATGGGGAAGGCGAGCACGTCGGTCGGGCCGTCGCCACCCATCCAGCGGTGGTTCAGCTCGGTCATGTAGTCGATGTCGACGAGCAGCACGGACAGCTCGGCGAGGGGGTTGACCCCCATCTCGTCGAGGGCGTGCCGGGCGACGGCGAGCACGGCATCGGTGTCGACGTCGACACCGGACTCGTTGGCGATCTCGATGGACAACTGCTTTCCTCTGCTTTAGCGGCGGCGGCCGGCCCGGCCGCCCTGGGCGGGTCGCCCAGGCACGGCGTGAACGCCCTGCGCCTGCTGGTTCTCCCGCTCGGCGTCCCAGCGGGCGTACGCGTCGACGATCTCCCCGACCAGCTGGTGGCGGACCACGTCGGAGCTGGACAACTGGGAGAAGTGCACGTCGTCGACGTTTTCCAGGATCTCCCGAACCACCCGCAGGCCGCTGCTCGTCCCACCGGGAAGGTCCACCTGGGTGATGTCACCGGTCACGACGATCTTGGAGTTGAAGCCGAGTCGGGTGAGGAACATCTTCATCTGCTCGGGCGTCGTGTTCTGCGCCTCGTCCAGGATGATGAACGCGTCGTTGAGCGTCCGACCCCGCATGTAGGCGAGGGGGGCGACCTCGATCGTGCCGGCTGCCATCAGCTTCGGGATGGTCTCCGGGTCGAGCATGTCGTGCAGCGCGTCGTAGAGCGGGCGCAGGTACGGATCGATCTTCTCGTTGAGCGTCCCGGGCAGGAAGCCCAGCCGCTCGCCCGCCTCGACCGCCGGCCGGGTGAGGATGATCCGGTTGACCTGCTTGGCCTGCAACGCCTGGACGGCCTTCGCCATCGCCAGGTAGGTCTTTCCGGTGCCGGCAGGGCCGATGCCGAAGACGATGGTGTGGGTGTCGATAGCGTCGACGTACTTCTTCTGCCCGAGCGTCTTGGGGCGGATGGTGCGCCCGCGCCGGGAGAGGATGTTGAGTGTCAGGACCTCGGCGGGCCGCTCGGCGCTGCCCTGCTCGAGCATGCCGACGGTACGCCGGACGGCGTCAGTGGTCAGGGTCTCGCCTTTCTCGATGAGTTCGAGGAGCTCGCTGAAGACCCGCTCGGCGAGGGCGTTGTCCGCGGGGTCACCGGTGATGGTGATCTCGTTGCCGCGGACGTGCACGTCACTGGTGACCGAGCGTTCGACGAGTCTGAGGATCTCGTCGCCTGCGCCGAGCAGATTGACCATGATCTTCGGGTCGGGCACGGTGATCCTGGTCTGCACCCGGGGCGGGCCGGGAGGTGGGGTGCCGGTCATAGGTTGGGCCGAAGGGCCCTGCGCACCTGCTCTCGATCTCGGCGCCGGCCGGCTGGCCTGGCGTGCGGACGTTACACCCATCGTATCGGTTCAACGCGGGCCGCATCGCGCCCATTTCCGCTGGCCGCGATCAACTCCCGGCCCGGAAGTCGTACCGGTCGAAGGTCTCCTGGTGACGGGTGAACCGGTACGTCGCCCAGTGCATCCGGACCACCGCGCCGGCCTCGTCCCGGGTCAGCCGCAGCAGCTCACCGACCTCCCGACCGGAGACCACCCGGAACACGTCAGGCTGATCCGGCAGCGGGGTGAAGATCGCCGGCGGACGTCCGGTCGGGTCACCGACCCCACGTGCCCGCAGGGTGCCGTCGTGCCACGAGAAGACGTACTCGGAGCCCTCGCCCCACCAGCGGCCGAGCGCACCCCGCAGGGCGGCCGGCGCGGGTGCGCCGGGTCGCCAGGGCTCGATCTCGGCCGGGTCGTGCTCGACGGCAGCGGCGAGCAGCCGGTGCGACAGGTCGAACAGTTCGGTCGCCGTGCCGGACGAGCCGAGCACCGCGGCGCCCATCGCCCCGGGCGTGCCGTCACCGCCGCGGCGGCCGTACGCCCCGGCGAGGAACCCGGGCATCGCCCCGTCGTGCCCCACGTGCATCACCCGCTCCCCCTGCGGGACCAGGATCAGCCCGAGCCCGAAGCCCGCGCCCCAGAGCGTCTCGTCGGTGGTGGTCAGCGGCCAGCGCATCTCGTCCAGGGTGGCCGGGGCGAGGACCACGCCGGCCGGGTCCAGCGCCGCCGGGTCGGCCAGGAACGCCGCCCAGCGGGCCATGTCGGTAGCGGTGCTCCAGAGCTGGGCGGCCGGGCCGACCGCGCCGAAGTCGGTCGGCGGTTCCGGGTGCGCCTCGTCGGAGTACGCGTCGACCAGGAACCCGGTGGCCGCCGTCGGCAGTGGGGTCACCGTGGTGTCGGTCAGCCCCAGCGGCGTCAGGATCCGCTCGGTGAGCGCCTGCGCCCAGCTGCCGCCCCGGAGCCGGGCCACGAGTTGGCCGAGTACGGCCACGCCCAGGTTGGAGTAGTGAAACCGGCGGCCGGTCGGCAGCACCCGCTCGGCCCGGTCCAGCTCGGCGACCAGTTGGTCGTCGTCCGGTGCGCGCAGGCTGTCCCACACATCGCCGAACGGCTCGCGTTGCAGACCACCGGTGTGCGACAGCAACCGACGTACGGTCAGGTCGCCGTGCGCCGGGAGGTCCAGGTGCCGGCCCACCGGGTCGTCCAGGTCCAGCAGCCCGTCGTCGCGGCACTGCAGCACCAGCGCCGCGGTGAACGTCTTGGTGATCGAGCCGATCCGGAACTGGGTGCCCGCTCCCGGAGGGCTGTCGGTGCCGGTCTCGCCGACGGTGCAACTCCAGAGCGGCCGGTCGGCCCGGTGCAGCGCCGCGGACACCGCCGGAACCCGGGCTTCGGCCTGCACCCGCCGGACCAGCCGGTCCAGGTGCTCGTCCGCCGGAGAGCCGGGCGCCGCACCTGGGGTCACGCCAGGTCCCGGGCGAGCATCGGGCCGAGGGGCGCACCACCGAGCAGGTGCGCGTGCACGTGGAACACCTCCTGCCCGCCGTACGCGCCGGTGTTGAACATCAGCCGGAACCCGTCGCCGAGCAGCCCTTCGTCCTCGGCCACGGCGGCGGACGTCGCCAGCACGTCGGCGGCCAGCGCCGGGTCACCCTGGGCGAGCGTCGCGATGTCGGCGTAGTGCTCCTTCGGAATGACCAGGACGTGCACCGGTGCCTTCGGGTCGATGTCGCGGAAGGCGAGCGTGGTGTCGGTCTCCCGGACCACTGTGGCCGGAATCTCCCCGGCGACGATGCGGCAGAACAGGCAGTCGGATCCCATCGGGGCAGTGTAAGGACTAACCGGCCGGGGGCGCTGCGGCGCAGCGTGCGCCGCCGGCCCGTTCGCAGGGGGAGGCACGGCTGAGGCAGGATGGCCGGCATGACGGATCGGGCGGTACTCGTGACCGGTGCCTCGCGCGGGATCGGCCGCGCGGTGGCGGAGGCGTTCGCAGCCGGCGGCGACCGGGTGGCCATCCACCACCGCGACTCCGCCGATGCGGCCGAGGAACTGCGCGGGCAACTGCCCGGCACCGGGCACGTGGTGGTCCGCGCCGACCTCACCGATCCGGACGCGGTCCGGGTCATGGTCGACCGGGCCGCCGAACTGCTCGGTGGGCTGGACGTGCTGGTCAACAACGCCGGGACGTACGGCGACCGCGACGACCCGCACCCCATCTTCGGCGCCTCGTACGAACAGTGGCAGCAGCGCTGGCGGCAGGTGCTGGAGACCAACCTGACCGGCGCCGGCAACGTCACCTGGTGCGCCGCCCAGCACATGCGCGAACGCGGCGGGCGGATCGTCAACGTCTCGTCCCGTGGCGCGTTCCGCGGCGAGCCGCACCAGCCGGCGTACGGCGCCAGCAAGGCGGGGCTGAACGCGCTGGGTCAGTCCCTCGCCGTGGCGCTCGCGCCGTACGGCATCACTGTCGCCACCGTCGCGCCGGGCTTCGTGGCGACGGACATGGTCACCGAGTACCTGCGCGGTGCGGAGGGCGCGGCGATCCGGGCACAGAGCCCGTTCGACCGGGTGGGCAAACCGGAGGAGATCGCCGCCGCCGTGCACTGGCTGGCGTCGCCGCAGGCCGAGTGGGCCTCGGGCACGATCGTCGACGTCAACGGCGCCTCCTACCTGCGCAGCTGAGGTCGACGCCGCCCGGCGGATCACCCGGCCGGGGGGGTGGTTGGCGGTGCGCGGGAGGGTAAGTCCCACCGACATGGCCGACTCCGCGCTGCTGGACCTCACCGCCGACTACCGGGTGGCCGATGGCCACGACGACGACCCTGTCCTGCTCCGCCCCGACGGCACCCCCGTCGAGACCTGGCGCGAGGACTACCCGTACGACGAGCGGCTGGACCGCGACGAGTACGACCGCGACAAGCGGCTGCTCCAGATCGAGCTGCTGAAGCTCCAGGACTGGATCAAGGAATCCGGCGAACGTCTGGTGATTCTCTTCGAGGGCCGGGACGCCGCCGGCAAGGGCGGCACCATCAAACGCTTCATGGAGCACCTCAACCCGCGTGGCGCGTCGGTGGTGGCGCTTGCCAAGCCGGACGAGCGGGAAGCCGCCCAGTGGTACTTCCAGCGGTGGCTGGCACACCTGCCGGCGGCGGGTGAGATCGTGCTGTTCGACCGTTCCTGGTACAACCGCGCCGGCGTGGAGCGGGTGATGGGGTTCTGTAGCCGCAAGGAGTACCTGGAGTTCCTGCGGCAGGCCCCGGAGCTGGAACGGATGCTGGTGCGCTCGGGCATCCGGCTGGTCAAGTTCTGGTTCTCCGTCTCCCAGAACGAGCAGCGCACCCGGTTCGCGATCCGCCAGGTCGACCCGGTCCGGCAGTGGAAGCTGTCTCCGATGGACATCGCCTCACTCGACCGCTGGGACGAGTACACCGAGGCCAAGGAGGCGATGTTCTTCTGGACCGACACGGCCGACGCGCCGTGGACTGTGGTGAAGAGCAACGACAAGAAGCGGGCCCGGCTGGAGGCGATGCGGCACGTGCTGCACCGCTTCGACTACACCGGCAAGGACCTCGCTGTGGTCGGCGCGCCTGACCCGCAGATCATCGGGCCGGCCGGGCTGGACCTCGGGCCGGAGGAAGAGGTGGTGCCGGTGTTTCCCCGGCCCTGAACCAGCCAGAGCCCACTGTCACCAGCGGCCGAGGCGGGCGGCGAGCACGCTGAGGGCCGCCACGCCGGCGGTGGAGGTGCGCAGCACTGCCGGCCCGAGGCGTACGGGTCGCCCGCCGGCCTCGGCGAAGGCGGTCAGCTCGGCCGGGGCGATGCCACCCTCCGGACCGATCACCAGCACGATCTCGCCGGTGGTGGGCAGCTCTGCGGTGGTGAGCCGGTCTTCGGCCTCCTCGTGCAGCACGAACCCGGCGGCGGCACCGGCGATCCGACGGGCCACAGTGGCGGTGGACTCGTCCGGCGCGCCGGCCACCACCGGCAGCCACGGCCGGCGGGCCTGCTTGGCCGCCTCCCGGGCGGTGGCCACCCACTTCTCCCGGGCACGTACGCCCCGGTCGCCGCGCCACTGCGTCACCGAGCGCGACGCCGCCCAGGGCACGATCTCGTCCACCCCGACCTCGGTCATCGCCTGCACGGCCAGCTCACCCCGGTCGCCCTTGGCGATGCCCTGCACTGTCACCAGCCGGGGTACCGGCGCGTCCGCGTACCCCCGGGAGGTGATGGTGACCTCCAGGCTGCCCCGGCCGACGGCGGTGACCACGGCGGCGGCCGTGCCACCCCGGCCGTCGGCGAGCAGCAGCTCCTCGCCGACGCGCAGCCGCTGCACTGTCGCGGCGTGGTGCCCCTCCGGGCCGTCCACTGTGAACGCGTCGCCGGTGGGCAGCGCCTCCACCAGGAACAGCGGTGCGGACACCTCAGGCGTGCCCGTTGAACGCGTCGCGCATCCGGGAGAAGAAGCCGCCCTGCTTGGACAGCTCAGCGACCTCCTCGCCACGGGTCTTGGCGAAGTCGCGCAGCATCTTCTCCTGGTCCGGGTCGAGCTTGGTCGGCGTCCGCACGTCCAGGTGGACGTAGAGGTCGCCTCGGCCGGTGCCGCGCAGGTGCGGCACGCCCCGGGCGCGCAGTCGCAGCGTGCTGGCCGGCTGGGTGCCGGCCTTGACGTCGACGGTCTCCTCGCTGTCCAGCGTCTTGATGGTCAGCCGGGTGCCCAGCGCCGCCGCCGTCATCGGCACGGTGACCCGGCAGTGCAGGTCGTCGCCCTTGCGGGAGTACACGTCGTGCGGCCGCTCGTGGATCTCCACGTAGAGGTCGCCGGCGGTGCCACCACCGGGGCCCACCTCGCCCTGCTGGGCCAGCCGGATCCGCATGCCGTCCTCGACGCCGGCCGGGATCTTGACGGTCAGCGAACGGCGGGTCCGCACCCGGCCGTCGCCGGCGCAGGTGGGGCAGGGGTGCGGGATGGTGGTGCCGTAGCCCTGGCACACGGTGCACGGCCGGGCGGAGACCACCTGGCCGAGGAAGGTGCGCTGCACCGACTGCACCTCGCCCCGGCCAGCACACGCCTCGCAGGTCGCCAGGTGCGTGCCGGCGGCCGTGCCGGCACCGGAGCAGGTGGTGCAGAGCACAGCGGTGTCGACGGTGATCGGGGCCTCCACGCCGAAGGCCGTCTCGTGCAGGTCGAGTTCGAGCCGCAGGATCGCGTCGGCGCCCGGGCGGGTACGCGGCCGTGGGCCACGGGCGCCACCTCCGGCACCGCCGAAGAACGCGTCCATGATGTCCTGGAAACCGACGAACGGGCCGGCGCCTCCGGGGCCACCCGGGCCGCCAGCGCCGCCGCCACCCGGGGCGAGCGGGTCGCCACCCAGGTCGACGATCTGCCGCTTCCGGTCGTCCGAGAGCACCTCGTACGCGGCGTTGATGTCCTTGAACTTCTCCTGAGCCTCCGGGTCCGGATTGACGTCCGGGTGGAACTGGCGCGCCAGCTTGCGGTAGGCGCGCTTGATCTCGTCATCGGAGGCTTCCCGGCTCACACCGAGAATGCCGTAGTAGTCCCTGGCCACTGCGTTCCGTGTCCTCATGTTCGTCTCGCGTTGCGCCGGTCGGCGGCCGCAGCCGGCCGCATCGGCCCTGACCAATCAGTTCTGGGCCAGCAACTCGCCCACGTAGCGTGCCACGGCGCGCACCGTGGCGATGTTGCCGGGGTAGTCCATCCGGGTGGGCCCCAGCACCCCCAGGCCACCCACGATGGTGGTGCCCGGGCCGTACCCGGTGCTGACCACCGAGGCGGCGCGCAGGTTGTCGAACTCGTTCTCGTCGCCGATCAACACCCGGGTCGTGCTCGGCTCGGTCTCACCGATGAGCTTGAGCAGCACGACCTCCTCCTCCAGAGCTTCGAGGATCGGCCGCAGGGAGCCCTGGAAGTCGAGCAGGCCGCCCCGGGTGAGGTTCGCGGTGCCGGCGAGCGCGATCCGTTCCTCGTGCCGCTCGACGAGCGTCTCCAGCAGGACGGTGGCCAGCGTGGTCATGGTCGGACGCAGCCCGGTCGGCGCTTCCTCGACGAGCGCCTGCACCAGCGGCGGCGTCTCGGACAGCCGGGCGTTGGCGAGCTTCTCGTTGATCAGTCGACGCAGGTCGGTGACGTCGTCGGCGGGCACCGGCCCGGGCAGCTCCACGAGTCGCTGTTCCACCCGCCCGGTGTCGGCGATCATGACGAGCATCAGCCGGGTGGTGGAGATCGGCACCAGCTCCAGGTGACGCACCGAGGAGCGGGCCAGGCTCGGGTACTGAACGACGGCGACCTGCCGGGTCAGCTGGGCGAGCAGTCGCACCGTGCGGTGCACCACGTCGTCGAGGTCGACAGCGCCGACCAGGAACCGCTCGATGGCCCGGCGCTCGGCCGGGCTGAGCGGCTTGACCCGGGAGAGCCTGTCGACGAAGAGGCGGTAGCCGCGGTCGGTGGGCACCCGGCCGGCACTGGTGTGCGGCTGCCGGATGTAGCCCTCCTCCTCCAGCACGGCCATGTCGTTGCGGACAGTGGCCGGGGAGACCCCGAGCTGGTGCCGCTCGACCAGCGCCTTGCTGCCGACCGGCTCCTGGGTGGAGACGTAGTCTTCGACGATGGCGCGGAGCACTGCGAGTTTCCGGTCGTCGAGACCCATCCTCCGCACCTCCTGTCGCACGTCGGCCGCCGGCGCTCTGGGCCGGCCGGGCCGTCCTGGCACTCGACTGTAACGAGTGCCAGTCTACGTCGGCGGGCCGGCCGACGCGATGATCAACGGCCACCCGTCGGTGCGGCCCACGCCACCGGCGTTGGGCCGATCGGCCCGCACTGCCGGGCGGTGTCGCTCTGGTGCGGCGTTGCCACGGGCACCTACCGTGACATCCATGACTGAACCTCCTCGCCCTCCCGGGTCGGGCGACCCCGGCAACTACCCGCCGGAGCCCACCTCCCCAGGCCCGTCCCCGTCGGCCGAGCCGCCCACCGCACCACTGTCCGGGGCACCCGGCCCGGCCGGCTATCCCCCGGCCGGTGGCTATCCGCCGCCCACCGGTGACCAACCGCCGTCAGGCGGCTACCCTCCGGCAGGCGGCTACCCCCCACCCGGGGGCTACCCACCACCCGGCGGCTATCCGGCCGGTGGGGCCTACGGCGGCCCCGGCGGCGGCTACGCCAACAACGAGGACAAGACCTGGGCCCTTGTCGCGCACTTCGGCGGCGCCCTCGGCGCACTGGTCAGCTTTGGTCCGCTGGGCTTCGTCGCCCCGCTCATCGCCTACCTGGCCCGGGGTCAGCAGTCGCCGACCGTCCGGGCGCACGCCCTCGCCGCCCTGAACTTCCAGATCCTCTGGTCGATCATCGCGTTCGTGCTGCTCTTCGTGAGCTGGTGCCTGCTCTTCCTGCCCAGCATCGCCGTCGTGGTGATCCAGATCCTGTTCGGGATCATCGCCGGCATGAAGGCCAACGAGGGCACCCCGTACCGCTACCCGATGACCGCCAACTTCATCAAGTGAACCGGTCCGGCCGCTCCCCCGGCCGGAGCGGTTCACCGCTGTTCCGGTCCGGGGAGCGGTGGGCCACTCAGGGCAGCAGGTCGCGGACGACAGCGTCGGCGAGCAGCCGCCCGCGCAGTGTGAGCACCGCCCGGCCGGCGGCGTACTCGTCGGCGGCCAGCAGGCCACCGGCCAGGGCCCGCTCGGCGCCGGCCCGGCCGGTGGCGTCGAGCACCGCCAGCGGCAGACCGCTGGCCAGCCGCAGCCGCAGCATCACGTCCTCCATGTGCGCCTCGTCGACGGTGAGCACCTCCCGGGCCAGGCCGGGTGACGCGCCGGTGGCCAGCCGCTGGGCGTACGTCGTGGGGTGCTTCACGTTCCACCAACGCACCCCGCCGACGTGGCTGTGCGCCCCCGGCCCCAGCCCCCACCAGTCCGCGCCGGTCCAGTAGAGCAGGTTGTGCCGGCAGCGGGCCTGTTCGGTGCGGGCCCAGTTGGAGACCTCGTACCAGGAGAGCCCGGCCGCGTCGAGAGCGGCCTCCGCGGCCAGGTAGCGGTCCGCTGCCACGTCGTCACTGGGGTACGCCAGCTCGCCGCGCCGCATCCGGGCGGCGAGCCGGGTGCCGTCCTCGACGATTAGGGCGTACGCGCTGACGTGGTCCACCCCGGCGGCGACGACCTGCTCCAGCGAGGCGGCGAAGTCCTCGGCCCGCTCCCCCGGGGTGCCGTAGATCAGGTCCAGGTTGACGTGCTCGAACCCGGCGTCGCGCGCCTCCAGGGCGGCGGCGGTGGCTCGGCCGGCGCTGTGTTTGCGGTCCAGGATCGCCAGCACCCCCGGGGAGGCGGACTGCATGCCCAGCGAGATCCGGGTGTAGCCGGCCGCCCGCAGCAGCTTCAACGATTCCGGGGTGACCGACTCGGGGTTGGCCTCGGTGGTCACCTCGGCGTCGGCGGCCAGCCCCCAGGTGCGGTCGATGCCGTCGAGGATGCGGGCCAGGTCGTCGGCGGGGAGCAGGGTGGGCGTGCCGCCGCCGACGAAGACGGTGTCGACCCGGGGCGGCGGGTTGTTGCCGAGCACCCGGGCGGCGAGCGCCAGCTCGGCCAGCACCGTGTCGGCGTACCCCTCACGGCTGGCACCGCCACCCAGTTCGGCGGCGGTGTAGGTGTTGAAGTCGCAGTATCCGCAGCGGCTGGCGCAGAACGGCACGTGCACGTACACGCCGAACCCGCGCGCGCCGACCGCAGTGGTGGCGGTGGCGGGCAACGATCCGTCGACGGGGACGGTCTCACCATCTGGAAGGACGCCGGGCATGGCCACTAGTGTGCCCGGCATGACCTCTCCCGACGTCCTCGTGCGGGTCGCCACGGCCCGTGGGGTGACCACCCTCACCCTGGACAGCCCGCACAACCGCAACGCGCTCTCCACCGGCCTGATGACCCAACTGCTGGCCGGGCTGGCGGACGCGGTCGCCGACGAGGCGGTTCGAGTGATCGTGCTCGACCACACCGGCCCGGTCTTCTGCTCCGGCGCGGACCTGAAGGAGACCGCGGCGGCGTACGCCAGCGGGACGGTGCCGGCCGGCATGCTGGGTGACGTGCTCGCGGCGCTCTGGGAGTGCCCGAAGCCGGTGCTCGCCCGGGTCGGCGGGCCGGCGCGGGCCGGTGGGCTGGGCCTGATCGCCGCCGCCGACCTGGCGGTCTGCACCGACGAGGCGACCTTCGCGTTCACCGAGGTGCGCATCGGGGTGATCCCGGCGGTCATCTCGGCGACCGTGCTGCCCCGGCTGCACCCCCGCGCCGCCGCCGCGCTGTACCTGACCGGCGACACCTTCGACGGCTGCCGGGCCGCCGAGATCGGCCTGGTGACGGCCTCGGTCCCGGCGGACGGGTTGGACGACGCGGTACGCAGCTACTGCGACTCGCTGGTGCGCGGCGCGCCGGGGGCGCTGGCCGGCGCGAAGGAGTTGCTGCGCCGACCAGGTACCGCCGAGTTGCGCGCCGACCTGGCCCGCCTCTCCGCCGTCTCGACCGGCTACTTCCTCTCCGACGAGGGACGCGAGGGAGTCATGGCGTTCCGCGAACGTCGACCGGCGCGCTGGGTGCCCGCTCTCGACGGCTGACGGCCGGGGCGCCACCGGGAGCGGCGGCGCCCCACTGTCGGGTCACCAGGCGGTCGCGCCGCCGTCGACCGGGTAGTTCGCCCCGGTGATGTACGACGCCCGGTCGGAAGCGAGGAAGACCACCAGCTCGACGACCTCCTCGGGACGCGCGAAGCGCTTGAGGAGCGTCTTGGCGGTGATGGCGTCCCGGGCCTCCTGGTTGTCACCGAGGTCGCGTTCGCTGGCCGGAGTGAGGGTGGGCCCGGGACTGACCGCCACCGCGCGGATGCCGTGGGGCGCGCCTTCGAGCGCGAGCTGTCGCGTCATGCCGATGATGCCGGCGTTCGCGGCGGTGTGACCGACCATCGGCGGGACGTGACCGCCGATCGACCCGGCCATGGAGGCGGCGCTGATGATGACACCGCCACCGCGCCGGACCAGGTGCGGCCAGGCGAACTTCGACACGAAGTACGGAATGTCGAGTTCTCCGGTGATGGTGTAGCGCCAGTCCTGCACGGAGAAGTCAGGCATCGGTCCGAAGCGGAGAGCGGCTGCGTTGTTGTAGACGATGTCGAGCCCGCCGTAGGCGGCAGCGGCGTCGTCGACGAGCTTGCGTACCTGCTCGGGGTCGGTGAGGTCGACCGGCGCGATGCCGGTCATCTCGCCGCCGGCGCGGCGGACGAGTTCGACCGTCTCGTCGTTGCCGGCGACCTGGAGGTCGGCCCCGACGACCTTCGCGCCCTCGCGGGCGAAGGTCAGCGCCGCGACGCGGCCCAGACCACCGCCGGTGCCGGTGATCAGGACGACCTTGCCATCGAGCGTTCCCATGGAACTCCTCCTCGTTCGGCGACCAACGCGCCCGGGTTGGGTGGTAAGTCGGATTGATATGTCAACTCGGTTAAGTCCTTGACCGATCAATCGCTTCCCGTTGTCGGTTACCCGGTGACGCTCATGACAGCCCTGGCCGGTACAGAACGTCGCAGCAGGTGAGATCGCGACCGGAGCGGGAACGTCGCCAACCGGTACGCCACAGCGGAGCCGCCCCGAACTGGTCGGAGTCGGCCAGGCTGGGCCCGAACCGCTCGGACGACCCGGAGAGGGCCTGCGGGGACGTACGCTTGGCGAACTGTCGATCTGGGGGTGTGGGTGCGAACTCGGGCAACCGTGGCGGGTGGAGTGGTGCTCATCCTCGTCGCCGTGATCGCGATCTGGCTCGTCGTACGGCAGGTGGGCGACAACCTCAGGTTGCCGCTGGTGGCACGGAAGTGCACGGTGCAGGCCGACGGACGTGTCGCGCTGGACGCCGACCAGATGGCCAACGCGGCGACCATCGCGGCGATCGGCGCGAAGCGCGGAATGCCGGAGCGGGCCGTCGTGGTCGCGCTCGCCACCGCGTACCAGGAGTCCGGGCTGCGCAACCTCGCCGACGGCGACCGCGACTCGGTCGGCCTGTTCCAGCAGCGGCCAAGCCAGGGTTGGGGCACTCCGGCGCAGATCCGCGACCCGCGTTACGCGGCCAACCGGTTCTACGCCGCCCTGAAGAAGGTGCGCGGCTGGGAGAAGATGCGGGTCACCGACGCCGCCCAGCGGGTGCAGCGCTCGGCGTTCCCCGAGGCGTACCAGAAGTGGGCCGACGACTCCGAGGTGCTCAGCCGGGCCCTGCTCGGCGACGCCAGCGGCGCGGTCTCCTGCTCGGTGGGGCGCACCCCGGCGATGCACGGCGCGGCGGCGGCCGCGCAACTGACCCGCAACCTGGTGCTGGACTGGGGGCTGAAGGGCACCGACCCGACCGACCCGACCGGGTTGGCGGTGACTCCGGGCGACCAGCGCGACGGCTGGCGGTACGCGCACTGGCTGGTCTCGCACGCCCAGGACCACGGCGTGAAGCGGGTCCGCTTCGGCGACCTGGAGTGGACCGCCCGCGACGGCTCGTGGGGCCGGGTGGACGGCCGACAGAACCCCGCCGGTCAGGTGGTCGCCGAGGTGTTCAACGAGGGTTGACCGACCCGGATCTCTTAACCGGCAGTCACCGCACAATCGGGCAATGCCCGCCGAATCGCACTATTGATCACGCAGATCTCACTCTGTGCGTTTCTCTCACTGCGTGGGGTCCCGCCGTGGCCCAATCCCGCACCACACCCTCCCCGATGCCTGGACGGCCGCGTTACGATCGGCGGCCTGTGCCAGAAAAGGTTTCACCTCATGGGGAGGGGTACGACGCGGTGTTCGATTACGGCGACCGGACCGGTTACGAACCGATCAGCGACATTGACCGCAAGGAGTTCCACGAGCAGGGCTTCCTCCTGCTGCGCAACGTCCTGACGGAGGACCACCGGGCGGCGCTGGAGGCGGCGGTCGACCGCGTCTACGCGGAGGAGCAGGCCAAGGGCACCACCAAGAAGGACGGCACCCTGCACCTGCTGGGCTTCCTGGAGCGCGACGAGCTCTTCGGCGAGCTGCTGACCCACCCGATCGCCTTCCCGTACATGTGGGGGCTGGCCGGCTGGAACATCTACACCCACCACAACCACCTGGACGTCACCCCACCGGCCGCCGAGCCGGAGAAGCCGTACTGGGGTTGGCACCAGGACGGGTACCGGCAGAACTCCGACCCGGAGACGATGGACCCGAACCTGCCTCGGCCGATGTTCTCGCTGAAGGTCGCGTACGTGCTGTCGGACCTCTCCGAGACCGGCCGCGGCGCCACCAAGGTCATCCCGGGCAGCCACCTGAAGAACTCGCTGCCCCGGCCGGCGGACCTCACGGTGCAGAACCCCGACCCGGAGGGCACGGTGGAGATCACCGCCAACCCGGGCGACGCCTTCATCTTCGACCGCCGGCAGTGGCACTCACGGTCGACGAACCTGTCGACCATCACCCGCAAGATGCTCTTCGTCGGCTACACCTACCGGTGGATCCGTCCGCTGGACGAGCTGCACCCCGACGTGAACGGCGAGTGGTACCGCAACCGCACCCCCGTGCAGCGCCAGCTGATCGGTGAGGGCACCCACACCGCCAACTACTGGGGCATCAACTGGGACGGGTACGTCGACGACGAGATCCCGCTCCGCAAGGAGCTCAAGGAGCGCGGTCTGCTCGACCGCAACATCCCCTGGCTCCGCTGACCCACCGCTCGTAGGACGGCCCCCCACCGACGCCAAGCGTTGGCGGGGGGCCGTTTCCACGTCTGCGGACCCGACCGTTCGGGCCGAGCCCGTTCCGGCCACCGGGGACCGCACTGTCGGTAGCGTGGCGGGTGCGCAGGTCGGGGCGCGGCGCCCCCGCCCAGGGCGTGGGTGGCACAGGAGGCAGCGCAGTGACATCCGCTCCGCTCCCCCGGATCCTCCGCCGCCGCGGCGAGCCGGAATACCCGACCTTCCTGGAACTCTTCTTCGATCTCGTCTACATCTTCATGTTCTCCCGGCTCGCTGCCAGCCTGGCCGAGAACCTCACCTTCCAGGGCGCGGCGCAGACCGCCGTCCTGCTGCTGGCCGCCTGGTGGGTCTGGGTGCTGACCGCGTGGCTCACCGACCTGTTCAACCCCCAACTGCCGATCATCCAGGCGACCACCCTGCTGGTCATGCTCGGCACCCTGCTGATGGCGATCGCGACCCCGTACGCCTTCGGTCGGTACGGGTGGCTCTTCGTCGCGGCCTACTTCGGCATCCACCTGGTCCGCGACGCCGTCCTGATCCCCGGCACCCGGGTGAACCGGCCGATCCAGGCCAGGAGCATCAGGGTGTTCTTCTGGTTCGGCGTCACAGTGACGCCCTGGGTGGCCGGGGTGTTCGTGGATGAGACCGCCCGACTGGTGCTCTGGTCGCTCGCGGTGGCGGTCGACCTCGGCTCGGCCCGGGTCGGCTGGCCGACGCCGAAGCTGGGACGTACCGAGCTGGCCAGCCAGATCTTCACCGGGGTGCACCTGTCCGAGCGGCACCGGGCGATCTTCATCGTCGCGCTCGGCGAGTTGATCCTGAGCACCGGCACGGGGCTGGCCGGCAGCGGATTCACCATCGGCGCGGTGGCCACCGGCGCTGTCGCGTTCGTCAGCGCGGTCCTGCTGTTCCAGCTCTACTTCCAGCGGGTCCAACGGATCCTGGCACCACCGAGCGTCGCAACAGTGGAACGGGTCCGCTCCGGCACCTCCACCTCGTACAGCCATCTGGTCATGGTCGCCGGGGTGGTGCTGGTCTCGACCAGCACCTCGCTGGTCATCGACCGGCCGTTCGGCCGCGCCCCGGTCGAGCTGATGGTCGCCACCCTCGGCGGACCGGCCCTGTTCCTGCTCGGCACCGTGCTGTTCGATGCCGTGGTGACCGGCCGGCCCCTCTGGTCCCGGGTCCTGGCGATCGTGGTGTTGTGTGCCCTGCTGGCACCCGCCACCCTCCTGATCCCGCCCCTGGCCGCCCTGGTGCTGGCGAACCTGGTCCTGCTGGTCACCCTGGTCGGGGAAGGGCTGGCCGCGCGCCGACGGCTGGTCGGGGCCGCCGCGCCATCGCGATGAGGGGCCGTCCGGCCGCCGTGCGGAGTCACCCCAGCATCGGCGGTGCCGGCGTACGCGCGTGTCGCCGGGTGCTCACCAGGTTCGCCACGGCGATCAGGAGCAGCACCGTCATGGCGAGCAGGGCGACCAGCACCGGCGGCAGCAGGGGCGTGGTCGGCGCCACTCCCACCAGCAGCACCAACCCGGCCAGCCGGGACCGCGAGATCCGCCCGAACACCGTGAAGTCGAGGACGCCCCGGCCGACCAGGTACACCGCGGGCCCGCCGAGGATCACCGCGGCCCACGAGGGCGGGGTCTCGCCCATCGGACGGCCCAGCACGAGCCGGCTGGTGACCGCCGCGCCGACGATCCCGGCCACCATGATCAGATGGGTGACCGCGGCGGACTGGGTGAGCAGCGCCGGGTTGGACGACCGGGCGATCGCGTCGGTCAGCAGCTCGCCGGCGCGGTAGATGTAGATCCGCCACATCAACACGACGGTGGTGAACACCACGAGTAGAGCCCAGGCTCGCTCAAGCGTGTACTCGCTCATGCTGAAGGTCGTACCGATCACGAAGATCGAGACGCCGAGCGCGACGATGACGAACTGCCGGTAACGCTCGGCCACCCGCGCGCCGACCAGCCGCCAGTCGCGCGCTCGTGAGCGGCCGATCCCGGGTAGCGGCCAGCCCAACGCCGCTGCGCCGTACTCGACGACGACAGCGAGCACCCAGATCGTCACCTGCCCCGAACCGCCGACGAGCGCCCCACCGATCCAGCCGATGCCCGCGGCAGCCTCCCAGATCAGGATCCGGACGCTGCGGCGCGGCGGTCTCCGGTGCGAGACGACCACCATGTAGTAGGCCGCGGTGCTGAGGTGGATGACCAGGTACGTGGTGGCGAACAGCAGCCCGCGGTCGCCGTACGCATCGGCGGCGAGCGCGGCCAACAGCAGGCTGGCAGCCGCCACCCAGATGAACTGCCCCTGCCCGGCCGGGCGGGTCAGGTCGACGCTGTCCGCCGTCCAGACGGTCAGCGCCCAGATCATCGTGAACGCGAGCAGCAACACCAGCGTCTCGACGATGCCGGTCCAGGTCAGGTTGTCGGCCAGCACCGTCGCCAGGGTGACCAGGGCGAAGACGTAGACGAGGTCGAAGAAGAGTTCCAGGAACGCCGGACGCTCCACGCCCGGATCGGGGTGTGACGCGGCTGCGGCACCGCCGTCCGTCGCCATCGACATCGCGCTCCACCCGGTCCCCGCCGCACGCCCTCCGTGGGGACAATACGGGCAAGTCCGCCGCTGGGCCCGTCATCGGAGTTTCTTCCGGGTCGGATCCGCCGAGCCTGTCGGCGCTCGCCGCGACGTCGCGGTCGATGCCGCCTGTGCTCGCCGCGACGGATGCCGTCTGTGCTCGCCGCGGCCGATGCCTTCGGTGCTCGCCGCGGTGGATACCGTCGGTGCTCGCCGCGACGTCGCGGTGGATGCCGTCGCGGCCGGTCAGCCCTGGGCGGCGAGGCGTCGTCGAACCTTCTCCCGGATCGGCGCCGGCAGGTCCTCGGCGTCGAGAAGCCGAGGCAACAACTCCGGCTCCAGGCTGGTCGCCCGGAACACCTCACCGATGGTGACACCGTGCGCCGGCCGGTCCACCACCTCGACCGGGTCGCCCGCGCCGACCTCCCCCTCGCGCAGCACCCGCAGGTAGGCCCCGGGCGATGCCCGGACGGTGAACCGCTTGATCAGATCCGGTACGCCCCAGAACCCGGCGAACGTGGTGCAGGGGGTGCGCGGCTTGGTGACCTGGAGCAGGGCGGAGCCGACCTGCCACTGCTCGCCGATCACCGCACCCGTCACGTCGACCGCGTAGGTGGTCAGGTTCTCGCCGAAGCCGCCAGGCGGTATGGCGCGGCCCAGTTCGGCCACCCACCAGGCGGCGTCCTCCTCCGCGTACGCGTAGACGGCCTGGTCGGGGCCGCCGTGCTGGGGCCGCTCGCCGATGAAGTCGCCCGCCACACCGCCAGTGAGCAGCGACACCGAGCCGTCGACCGGCCGCTTGTCGATGCCGCTGCGACCGCTCGCGTCGCCGGCCCACCCAGCCTCGGTCACGATGCCGAGGTTCACCGCTGCCACCCTGCCCGTCATGACCGCCAGCCTAGTGGCGGTCCAACGCCGACCAACCTGCCCGGCACGGGGGATCCGGCACCGGCGTCAGCATTCCGCACGTGGGCCGACGTCGGCCTCGGACTGTCGGGGCGCGAGGGTCAGCCCTTGACGGCGCCGGCCACCAGGCCGGAGACCATCCGACGCTGCACCAGCAGGAAGAAGATGATGACCGGCAGGGTGAACAGGGTGGACGCGGCCATCACCGGCCCCCAGTTGGTGTCGTCCCGGCCGAAGAAGAAGGTCATCGCCACCGGAAGCGTGTAGCTGCCCTGGTCGTTGATGAACGTCAACGCGAAGATCAGCTCGTTCCACGCGGTGATGAAGGAGAAGATGCTGGTCGCCACCAGGCCGGGCGCCACCAGCGGGAAGAGCACCCGGCGGAAGATCTGGGCCCGGCTGGCCCCGTCGATCGCCGCAGCCTCCTCCAGTTCCTTGGGCACCGCGGCGACGAAGCCGCGCAGCATCCACACCGCGAACGGCAGCGAGAACCCGAGGTACGTGAGGATCAGGCTGGGCAGGGTGTTGTAGAGCCCGAGCCGCTGGATCATCAGGAAGAGCGGGATGACCAACGCCTCCAGCGGGATCATCTGCACCACCAGCAGCATGATCAGGAAGCTGGTCCGCAGCTTGAAACGGAACCGGGCCACCGCTGTCGCGGCGAGCAACGCCACCAGACCGCTGAGCACCACAGTGGAGACGGCAACCAGCGCGCTGTTGAGGAAGAAGTCGAGGAAGCTGACGCCGGGGATCAGGTTGCCGGTCAGGATCTCCCGGTAGTGATCCAGCGTCGGATGGGTCGGCACCGGCTGCGGAGTGGACGAGAAGATCTCCCTGCTCGGCTTCAGCGAGGTGGAGATCATCCAGTAGACCGGGAACGCCGCGAAGAGCGCGACCAGCAGCCCGGCGCCGTTGAGGGCGATTTTCTTCACGACTCGTCCTCCTGCCTGAGCACCATCCGTACGTAGAAGCCGGTGACCACCAGCAGGATCAGCGTGAGGATCACCGCGATGGCCGCGCCGAGCCCATACTTGGGCGGCGGAGAGAAGGCTTCGGCGTACGAGTAGATGGCGAGCATGAACGTCGGCCGGTCCTGGGTGCCGCCGGCCAGCACGAACTGCTGGGTGAAGACCTTGAAGTCCCAGATCGTGGAGAGCACGATCAGGATCCCGAAGACCGGGCGCAGCAACGGGAAGGTGATCTTCCAGAAGACCCGCCACGGGCTGGCGCCGTCCACCCGGGCCGCCTCGTGCAGCTCACTCGGCACGCTCTTGAGACCGGCCAGCACACTCACCGCGATGAACGGGAACGAGTGCCAGACCACCACCAGGGTGAGGATGGCGAAGAAGAGCAGTGGCGAGTTGAACCAGCCGTATCCGGTCCAGTCGCTGCGCCCGAACAGGCTGTTCGACAGCCCATCCGGCAACGCGTTGAACAGCCACGTGACCAGGCCACTCGTGTCGTCGAAGATCCATTTCCAGACGATGGTGCCGGTCAGCGCCGGCGTTGCCCAGGCGAGCATCACGCAGCTGGCCACGAACGTCGCCATCTTGCGACCGAGCCGGTTGAGCAGCAGCCCCACCAGGGTGCCGAGCACCATGGTGAGCAGCACGTTCGCTGCGGCGAACAGAACCGTGTTGCGCAGCACGGTCAGGAAGAACGGGTCGGAGAGGATGTCGACGTAGTTGCCGAACCCCACCCACGGCCACTCCCGATCGCCGCGCAGTTGCCGGACGCTGTTCAGCCGGTAGAAGGACATCACCACCACCTGGCCGAGCGGCCAGAGCAGCAGCACCCCGATGATCAGCAGGGCGGGCAGGAGCAGCAGGTAGGGCAGGCGGTCCACCCGGCGACGCCGCCGCACAGGGGTCTCCCGCGCGGCGGCCGTCTTCGGACTTTTTGTCTGAGCGCTCACTTGCTGTTCAGAATGCCTTCCATCTCAACGGCCGCATCGGCGGTAGCCTTCTCGACCGTCTTCTGCCCCTTCATGACCGAGCTGTTCATCGCCTGGGTCACCGTCTTCGTCCGGCTGACCTCCACCCACTTCGGGGTGAGCGGCGTGAGCTTGGTGTTCTGCATCGTGGTGGCGAACGACGCCATCACCTTGTCGTTCGCGTACGCGTCACCGGAGACCAGGTCCTTGTAGACCGGGAAGAAGCCGAGGCTGCTCGCGAAGCTCTGCGCGTTCTTCTTGTTCAGCAGCACTGTCAGGTAGTCCCAGGCCAGGTCCTGCCGCTCACTGTCCTTCCAGATCGCCACGTCCGAGCCGCCCGCGAAACCGGGCGCCGCCTTGCCGTCCGGGCCGGGGATCGGGAACGTACCCCAGACCTTCTCGATCTCGGGGTTGTCCTTCTTGATGGCGCCCTGCTGCCAGCTACCGGCGAAGGCCATCGCGGCCTTGCCGGTGGCGAACTGGGTACGCGCGTCGATCTCGTTCCAACCCGCCGCCGCCGGCGGGGCGACCTTGTGCACGGTCACCAGGTCGGTCCAGAACTTGACGGCCCGCTGCGCCTCGGGCGTGGTGTAGCCGGACTTCCAGGTGCCGCCCTGGTTGCTGGCGATCTCGCCGCCCGCGCCCCAGAGGAAGGAGTAGAAAGGCAGCTCGGAGTTGCCGGGCAGCGCGATGCCGTAGGTGCCCTTCTTCTTCGCCTGCACGGCCTTGGCCACCGTCACCAGGTCGTCCCAGGTCTTCGGGGGCTGCACGCCGGCCTCGGCGAACCAGTCCGTGCGGTAGTAGATGGCGCGCACACCCGCGTACCAGGGCACGCCGTACTGCTTGCCGTCGAGCTGAGCGTTGCGCACCAGGTCGGGCAGCAGATCCTTGCCGTCGGCCCAGCCGCCCATCCGACCACTCACGTCGGCGAGCGCCTCCTGGGCGGCCCAACCCTGAGTCTCGGTGTTGCCCAGCTCGGTGATGTCCGGTCCCTCACCGCCGGCGAGCGCCGCCTGGAACTTCTTGGGCGCCTCCAGCCAGGGGATGTACTGCACCACCACGTCGGTGTCGGGGTGCTTCTGGCGGAACTCGGCCTCGACCCCGTCGAGGAAGGAGTTCTGCGCGTCCCCGCCCTCGCCCATCATCCAGACCGTGAGCTTGCTGTCGTCAGCCGCGTCGTCGCCGGAGCCTCCACAGCCGGTCAGCACCATCGCGGCCGAGGCCACCATGGCGGTGACCGGGGCCAGCCGCTTCCACCTGTTCACGCCACTTCTCCCCTCGCGCCGCCTGGAACTAACCTTCTCCGCCGCACCCTAGTACGGAGAATTCCTTTACGACAGTGGGCGGGACTGGCCGAAGCGAGGCGACCGTACCGCAGCAGCCCGACGACCGGCACTCCAACATCCGGCCAAAGTCGGGCCTTCCAGCACGAAAGAGCGCCCGGCTCTCGGCCGGGCGCTCTTTCCAGTAGTGCTGTCCTACCAGTTCTGCTGTCTCGTCAGATGATGCCGGGTCGTTATCGGGTGACGCTGCGGCGGCGACCCACACCGGCCACCAGCGCGACAGCGATCGCAGCCACAACAACCTGCACCAGCAGCTCGCCCCAGTCGATGCCGCTCGTCTCAGTCGCGATGCCGATGGCCCGCGCCAGGACGGTGCCCAGCAGCGCGGCGCCGATGCCGATCAGTAGGTGCAGCCAGATCGGCATGTTCTGCCGACCCGGAACGACCAGGCGGCCGAGCGCGCCGACGATGAGACCAACAACGATCGCAGTGATGATGCCCCACACGGTGAGCTCCACGGCCACCCTCCTTCAAGAATGTCTGACACACGGTGCGTGTGCTTCCTGTCGTGACCGTTAATTGCCCTACCCACCCAAAATCCAAACCGACTTCACTCACCAAACGATCACGACTTGGCCAACAAAGGCACGTTCCACCGCAGCCCCACCCGACCACCCCGCCCACCCGGCCGCCCGGCCACCTGACCACCCCGCCCGCGCCACCGCCCGGCCACCTGACCACCCCGCCCACGCCACCGCCCGACCGCCGGATCGCCCGGGCAACCGGGCAACCGGGCAACCGGCCGGGCAGCCGGGCAGCCGGGCAACCGGGCAGCCGGGCAACCGGGCAGCCGGGCAGCCGGGCAGCCGGGCCGCCGGGCCGCCGGGCCGCCGGGCCGCCGGGCCGCCGGGCCGCCGGGCCGCCGGGCCGCCGGGCCGCCGGGCCGCCGGGCCGCCGGGCCATGATCAACTCGGGTTCCTTGAAACCGCGGTGTCCAGGTGCGGGGATACCCCGACTTCATGAAAGCCGAGTGGATCATGTCGGTCCGTGCGGGTTGCGCGCCGCGCCGCATCCGGCGGAGGCGGATGGCGTCGTTCAACCGGAGCCGACAAGAGATCTTGGACAGTTTCCGTTCCGTGCTAACGGAAACTGTCCAAGATCTCTCGAGGCGGGGAGGTGAGATGGATTTTGTGGGGTTAGTGGCGGTGGCTGTGCGGCGATACAACACCCAGGACACCCCAGCTTCACCAAACCGAGATGATCACTGCGGTCCAGCTCGCCGGGGACCTCCAACAGGACGCCGCAGACGTCGGGCGGGCGTCGCCGCAGACCTCAGGCTCCAATCGGCAGGCCTCGGGCCGCACCATGGCAAACCGAGGGCCGCACCACGCCAATCCGCAGACCGCACCACGGCACACCGCAGACCGCAGACCGCAGACCGCAGACCGCACCACGGCACACCGCCGACCGCATAAGGGGCAAACCTCGAGTCGCATGCCAGCGACGTCGGACGTGAGGCCCACCCGACGGACGGAGCACAGCAACGCCGCCGCAGCGGACGGAGCACAGCGACGCACGCCGCAGCGCACGGAAGCGGCGACGCCCGCCACGACGGGCGGAACGCCGATGGGCGCCAGGCCTGTCGGCCGGGCGCCCATCGGGGTGTCGCAGTAGTAAGGGTTGGTGCCGTGGTGTTACCGGGTCACCCGGCGGCGGCCACCCACACCGGCCACCAGCGCGACGGCGATCGCAGCCACAACGACCTGCACCAGCAGCTCGCCCCAGTCGATACCGCTCGTCTCAGTCGCGATGCCAATGGCCCGCGCCAGGACGGTGCCCAGCAGCGCGGCGCCGATGCCGATCAGCATGTGCAGCCAGATCGGCATGTTCTGCCGGCCCGGGACGACCAGACGGCCGAGCGCGCCGACGATGAGACCAACAACGATCGCAGTGATGATGCCCCACACGGTGAACTCCACGGTCGCCCTCCTTAAAAGAATGTCTGACACACGAGGCGTGTGCTTCCTGTCGTGACGGCTAAGTGCCCGACCCACCGAAAGCCCAAACCGACTCACCTCAATCGACACCGTCATTCGTCAATGTTTAGGAGGTGCGTCGGTTGACGCGTGAGTACGTCCACACAGGTAGGAGCCCATCTCGTCGACCAGTCGGCCCCACCACAGCGACAGAAAAGTTTTCCGCACCCGGCGGTCACACTCCTCGCACCGGCGCACTCAGCCGGCAATCTCGGCGGCCCGACAGACCTGACGGGGCAGAGCGGCCGAGTCGCGCCAGACGAGCCCGCGCCAATCTTCGCCGCACAAGACGTTCGAGCACGCTGACCGGAGGCGCCCGGAAACGCGTACGCGCCCGGGTGCGAGTGGCACCCGGGCGCGTACGGCGGCGTGAACTACTTCTTGCCAGCGGCCTTACCGTCGCCGGAGTCGGAGGAGAGGGCGGCGATGAAGGCCTCCTGCGGCACCTCGACTCGGCCGACCATCTTCATCCGCTTCTTGCCTTCCTTCTGCTTCTCCAGCAGCTTGCGCTTACGGCTGATGTCGCCGCCGTAGCACTTGGCGAGCACGTCCTTGCGGATCGCCCGGATGGTCTCCCGGGCGATGACCCGGCTGCCGATGGCCGCCTGGATCGGTACCTCGAACTGCTGGCGCGGGATCAGGGTGCGCAGCTTGGCGGCGATGGTGACGCCGTAGTTGTACGCCTTGTCCTTGTGCACGATGGCGCTGAACGCGTCCACCGGCTCGCCGTGCAGGAGGATGTCCACCTTCACCAGGTCGGACGCCTGCTCGCCGGAGGGCTCGTAGTCGAGTGAGGCGTAACCCTTGGTACGGCTCTTCAGCTGGTCGAAGAAGTCGTAGATGATCTCCGCCAGGGGCAGCGTGTAGCGCAGTTCCACCCGGTCGGCGGAGAGGTAGTCCATGCCCAGCAGGGTGCCGCGCCGGCCCTGGCAGAGTTCCATGACGGCGCCCACGTAGTCGTTGGGCGTCAGCACTGTGGCCCGGACCACCGGCTCGTACACCTCGGCGATCTTGCCGGTGGGGTACTCGCTCGGGTTGGTGACGACGATCTCCTCGCCGTCGTCCGTGATCGCCCGGTAGACGACGTTGGGCGCGGTGGAGATCAGGTCGAGGTTGTACTCGCGTTCCAGCCGCTCCCGGATGATCTCCAGGTGGAGCAGGCCGAGGAAGCCGCAGCGGAAGCCGAAGCCGAGCGCGCCGGAGGTCTCCGGCTCGTAGTCCAGCGCGGCGTCGTTGAGCTTGAGTTTGTCCAACGCCTCGCGCAGGTTGGGGTAGTCGGACCCGTCGATCGGGTAGAGGCCGGAGTAGACCATCGGCTTCGGGTCCTTGTAGCCACCCAACGCCTCGGCCGCCGGTCGGCTGTTGATGGTCACCGTGTCACCGACCCGGGACTGCCGGACGTCCTTCACACCGGTGATCAGGTAGCCGACCTCGCCGACGCCGAGCGCCTCGGCCTTGACCATCTCGGGTGAGATGACACCGATTTCCAGCAACTCGTGCACCGCGCCGGTGGACATCATCTTGATCCGGTCGCGGGCGCTGATCCGGCCGTCGATGACCCGGACGTACGTGACGACGCCGCGGTAGACGTCGTACACCGAGTCGAAGATCATCGCCCGGGCGGGCGCCTCGGCGTCACCGACCGGTGGGATGAACTGCCGGACGATCTCGTCGAGCAGGTACGGAACGCCCTCGCCGGTCTTGCCGGAGACCCGGATGCAGTCGGCGGGGTCACCGCCGATCAGGTGGGCCAGCTCCTCGGCGTACTTCTCCGGCTGCGCGGCCGGCAGGTCGATCTTGTTGAGCACCGGGATGATGCGCAGGTCGTTCTCGAGAGCCAGGTAGAGGTTAGCCAGGGTCTGCGCCTCGATGCCCTGCGCGGCGTCGACCAGCAGCACGGCACCCTCGCAGGCGGCCAACGACCGGGACACCTCGTAGGTGAAGTCCACGTGCCCCGGGGTGTCGATCATGTTGAGCACCGCTTGCTCACCAGCCCGCTCACCCTCGCGGATGGTCCACGGCATGCGGACGGCCTGGCTCTTGATGGTGATGCCGCGTTCGCGCTCGATGTCCATCCGGTCCAGGTACTGCGCGCGCATCTGCCGCGGGTCGACCACGCCGGTGAGCTGCAACATCCGGTCGGCCAGGGTCGACTTCCCGTGGTCGATGTGGGCGATGATGCCGAAGTTCCGGATGCGACCGGGGTCGGTGGCACCAGGGGCGTTCGCGCCGGGATCGAGCTTCGGTGGCACAGCGGTCCGTTCTGGTCGGCTGACGTGAACAGGCCGGCGCGCCGCCGACCCCCTCTATGTTCCCACGCCGCCGGGGTGCGCCCACTGCGCGGGCGATGGAACGGCCCGAGGACCCCTCACTCCATCGGCGGCTCGACGAAGAGGGCGGCCAGCCGGGGCAGCCGGCGACGCGCCTCGTCCTCGTCGTCGAAGTCCCAGAAGTCGTTGAGATCCGGCGTCCGCACCGGGTCACGGTCGGCCGGCAGTTCGGTCGCGGTGGCCTTGCGGTACGCGTCCCACGGCACCGAGAGCATCTGCTCGGCGGAGAACTCCTCGCCGCTGAGCGAGGCCGCCCGCACCTGGGGCAGTTCGGCCAGCGAGTCCGGTTCGGCGACCGCGCGGGCGAAGACGGCCCGGCCCTGGGCCATCAGCCAGCCCCGGAAGTGTTCGAAGCCGTCGGCCGAGGCACCACCGTTGATCAGGTACGCCGCGCCCCACAGATCCGCCTTGTGCGAGGCGGCCAGCACCCGCGTCTGGTGTCGCGCGTACCCGATGATGTCCTCCGGGTCGCGCTCGGCGAGCAACGCCACGGCCCGCGCGGCGACCGGGCCGGGCTCACCACCGCCGCCGGCCCGCGCCTCGTCGATCAGCTGCCAGAAGTCCTCGGTCCTCATGGCTTGGCAGTCTGGCAGTGTCGCCGTGCGTCGCGCACGTACCCCGGGGCAGCATGGTGGGATGTCCCCTCCCCCGCTGCCGCCGGTGCCGTACCACGCGAGCGCCCTGCGTCCGTCGTGGCCGGCGTTGCCGGCGGCGCTGCGGGCCGCGGTCGCCGAACGGCTCGGCGCGCCGGTGGTCACCGCCCGGGTCGCCGGCGCGGGCTTCACCCGCGGGTTCGCCGCCGTGCTCGACACCGCCGACGGTGGTCGGGCCTTCGTCAAGGCCGCACCCGCCGCCGAGCAACCGCATCTGGTCGACTGGTACGCCCGAGAGGCCGCGATCCTCGACCGGCTGCCGGCCGACCTGCCGGCGCCCCGCCCCCGGTGGACCCTCTCCGCGGCCGACTGGTTCGTGTTGTGCACCGACGCGGTTGACGGGCACACCCCGCACCTGCCCTGGGTGCCCGCCGAGTTGGACGCCACGCTCGCCGGGTACGCGCAGGTCGCCGCCGCCCTGGCCGACCCGCCGGCCGAGTTGACAGCGCTCGGCCTGCCGCGCCTGGCCGACCTGGCCCGGTCGGACATCCTCTGGTGGGAGGAGGTCGCCGCCGGTCGGGAGCCGACCCCGCCACTGCCCGCGCCGCTGCTCGACCGGCTGCCCGAGCTGGTGGAGTTGGAATCCCTCCTCCCCCGGTACGCAGCCGGCGCGACCGGTCTGATCCACGGCGACCTGCGGGTCGACAACGTGCTGATCGGCCCGGACGGCCGAGCCTGGTTCTGCGACTGGACCTGGGTCTGCTCCGGGCCGGCCTGGTTCGACCTGGCCGGCCTGCTGCTCACCGCGTACGCCAGCGGGCTGGACGCGGACCGGCTCTTCGCCGCGCACCCGGCCACCGCCGACGCGCCCCCGGACGCGCTGGACGCGACCCTGGCCGCGTTGGCCGGCTACTACCTCACCGGAGCTGCGGCGGCACCGCCGACGGCCTCGCCGCACCTGCCCGCCCACCAGCGGTGGAGCGGCGAGCAGTCGCTCGACTGGCTGGCCCGCCGCCAGGGCTGGCGGTGACGCGGGCCGGCCTGGGGTGAGCTGACAGTGACGCGGGCTGGCCTGGGGTGAGCTGACGGTGACGCGGGCTGGGCTGGCGGTGCGGCGAACCGGCCTGCCGCCGGGCTGGCGGTGAGCCGCCGCCGTGTTCGAGGGCGTAACCTGGTCCCCGACGGGCCGGGTCCGTCCGCGCGAAGGCCGAGCCGTTTTGGCTCGTCCCCGGCGACCTGGTAACCTGGCTCTTCGCGCAGCGATGACGCACGTTCGTCATCACGCGCAATAAGCTGACCAACCCGAGCTATCAAGACGAGGCTGTCGCGTGGCGAACATCAAGTCCCAGATCAAGCGCAACCGGCAGAACGAGAAGGCCCGGCTGCGCAACAAGTCGGTCAAGTCGTCGCTGAAGACCGCCGTCCGGAAGTTCCACGAGGCTGCCGAGGCCGGTGACGTCGAGAAGGCGACCGCGCTCATGCTGGACGCCTCGCGCAAGCTGGACAAGGCCGTCAGCAAGGGCGTGATCCACTCCAACCAGGCCGCGAACCGCAAGTCCGCGATCGCGAAGCGCGTGGTGTCGCTCTCCGCCTGACGACTTCACCGTCAGACTGATTCGGAAAACCCCGGGCCCCAGGCCCGGGGTTTCCGTGTGTCCAGAGGCCGGCAGTGTTTGTCCGGGCCGGCCGTTCTGTGCGTTGTGCCGGCCGCGTTTCTCCGGCCGGCCAACCCTGTGCGATGGCCCCGAAGGGGTCGGCGCTCAGTCTGACGGGTTGGCCCGCCGGGGCGGTGGCACCGGGTCGGCGGTGATCACCACGCCGGGAACACTGTGCGAGACCCACTCCACCCGGGCTCGGCCGACCACCGGTTCCATCTCCCGGCGAAACCGATCCCGTTCCTGCTCGGGCACGAGCGCGGCGGAGCGGACCACGATCGCGGCCACCATGTCGTTGAGCTTCACCATGGCGGCCACCACGACCGGCAGCACCAGCACCGCCCACCAGCTGACCAACTCGGCGAGAGCGAGCAGCACCGCCAGGGCGATGGCACCCTCGAAGAAAAGGAAGCACAGCACGCCGCCGGGGTTGACGAACCGCAGGCCGAGGAGCCGGGCGTAGAGCGGTCGGTAACGCGCCTCGTCCACGGCAATGGTGGCCCACGCTGGGCGGTTCGCCCCCGTCACCTGGTGCTGCCCTGCCGGGCCGCCGCGACCGAGAAGACCGCACGCTCCAGGGCGTACGCCCTGTCGTCGGAGCCGCCCTTGACGGCCGCGTTGCACGCGGCGGCGACCTGCATGGCCCGGACCAGGCCCTCCGGCGTCCAGCCCCGACCCTGCCGCTGTGCCCGCTCGATCTTCCAGGCGGGCATTCCGAGGCTGCTGGCGAGCTGGTACGGGCTACCCCGCCCGGCCGACGCCACCCGGGCCACCGTGCGCACCCCGTCGGCCAGAGCGTCGGCGATGGGCACCGGATCGACCCCGACGTGCAGGGCCCAGCGCAGCGCCTCGAGCGCCGCCGGCACGTCGCCAACCATCGTGGCGTCCGCCACCGTGAAACCGGTCACCTCGACCCGGCCCCGGTAGTAACGGGAGACCGTCTCGGCGCTGATCCGCCCATCGGTGTCGGCGACCAGTTGAGAGCAGGCGGCGGCCAGCTCACGCAGGTCGTTGCCGACCGCCGCGATGAGCGCCTCGGCGGCGTCGTCGGTGCACTTTCCGCCGGCCCGGCGGATCTCGTCGCGGACGAAGGCCACCCGGTCGCGGTGCCCCTTGAGCTTGGCGGCCGGGACCACAGTCGCGCCGGCCGCCCGCAGACCGTCGGCGAACGCCTTGCCCTTGGCGCCGCCCAGGTGCAGCACCAGCAGTTGCACCTCCGGGTCGGGATTCTTCGCGTACGCCAACAGCGCGGCGACCAGGTCCTTGCGGGCGTCCTGGCCGGAACGCAGGATCAGCAGCCGCCGCCCGCCGAACAGCGAGGGGCTGAGCATCTCGGCGATCTCACCGACGGTCAGCGCACTGGCCTGGTACTCACGGACGTCCACCTCGGGGTCCACGCTGCGAACCTTCGCGACAGCTTCGGTGACCGCGCGCGTGGCGAGCAGTTCCTCGTCACCGAGGACGAGCAGAATGGGGGCGAGGCTGGCGGGGGTCACGCCGCCCATATTCGCACGGCCTGCGGCGGGATCGTGCCTGCTCATTCGCTGCTTGATCGGCGCAGCCCGCACACAGCGCAAATCCAGACATCCAACTCAATTCCTCGCTTAATCCGCAATTCGCCCGATTAATCAGAGGCCCGTTCTTGATCCACACGGGATCACGGAAACTGCGGTCTTGGACCGCCGCTGACACCCCGATGTCAGCGATCCCGAGTCGATCAGCGGCCGGACGGTCAGCGCGGGTCCGGCCGCCGGCCCGCGACGCAAGGCTGCCGGCCCGGGGTCAGGGCTGCCGGCCTGCGGGCACACCTCGCCCGGCTACCGCCAGACCGCCGCTCGTTCGGACCGCCGCCACGTCGCCGTCCGTGTCGGTACGCAGCACCCGCACGCCGCCCCGGCCCAGGTGGGCGAGCAGCCCCGGACTCGGGTGCCCGTAGGTGTTGCCGGTGCCCACCGGCACGAGCGCCACCGTCGGCCGCACCGCGTCGAGGAAGCCCTGGTCCTGGTACGCCGACCCGTGGTGCGCGACCTTCAACACGTCAGCCCGTAACTGGCCGGGGGCCACCCGCGCCACCATCGCGTGCTGCTCCTCGGTCTCCGCGTCGCCCGCCAGCAGGATCCGCACTCCGGCCACCGTGGCGCGCAGCACCAGCGAGTTGTTGTTCGGGTCGGACCTGGTCCCGGCCAGTGGGTACGGCGGGCCGAGCACCAGCAGGTCGACCCCGCCCACGGGGTGCCGAGCGCCGGCAACTGTGGTCAGCAGCGCGGCCCGCCCGCCGGTGGCCGCCGCCCGAACCAGGTCCCGTCCGCTCTCCGGGTCGGCGGACGACGGCGTCAGCACGGCACCCACCCGCCGCCCCCGGAACACCCCGGCCACTCCGCCCACGTGGTCCGCGTGGAAGTGGCTGATCACCAGCAGAGGCACCTCCCGTACGCCGAGCCGACGCAGGCAGCCGTCCACCGCACCCGGCTCCGGCCCGGCGTCCACCACCACGGCCCGGCCGGGGTCGACCGGGAGCACCAGGGCGTCGCCCTGCCCCACCGCGCAGGCCACCACCACCCACCCCGTGGGCGGCCAGCCGGCGGCCAGCAGTCGAACCGGCAGGGCACCCAGCACGGCGGCAACCCCAACCACCGCCACCAGCCGTCGTACGAGTGGCCGGCGCACCGCGATCAGCAGCGCGACGGTCAGCCCGGTCAGCAGCAGGGCACCGGGCACCCCGCCCGGCCACGGAAGGGTGCCACCTGGCAGTCGAGCACCCTGACGGGCGATGACCACCAGCCACCAGGCCGGCCAACTCGCCAGCCACGCGACGAACTCGGCGCCGGCCGGCCAGATCGGCGACACCATGGCCGCCAGCACGCCCAGCACTGTCGCCGGGGCGATGGCCGGCACCGCCAGCAGGTTCGCCGGCACCGCCACCAGGCTCACCGTGCCGGAGATCCCGGCGACGACCGGGCCGCAGGCAAGTTGGGCAGCCGCCGGCACGGCCAGCGCTTCGGCCAGCCCAGGCGGGACGCCTCGCCGGCGCAACCCGTCCCGCCAATGCGGCGCGAGCAGCAGCAGGCCACCGGTGGCTAGCACGGAGAGGGCGAACCCGGGGTCCCCGGCCAACTCGGGGTCGACGAGCACCAGCACGGTCACGGCGGCGGCCAGCGCGGGCAGCGCCGCCCGAGGTCGACCGGCGGCGAGCGCGGCGAGCCCGATCGCTCCCATCGTGGCTGCCCGTACGACGCTCGGCGACGGGCGGACCAGGATGACGAACCCCACCAGCGCCACCCCACACAGCGCGGCGGCGAGCCACGGGCCAGCTCGCGACCATCGGGCCAGCAACAACACCGCACCCACCACGATCGCGACGTTGGAGCCGGAGACCGCATTGAGGTGGGTCATCCCGGTGGCCTGGAAGTCCGCCTCGACGGCGGGTGGCAGCCGGCTGGTGTCGCCCACCACCAGCCCGGGCAGCAGCCCGCCGGGGTCGTCGGGCAGCGGCGCGCAGGCCCGTTGCAGGCCGGTACGCAGTGTCCCGGCGGCGCGCTGCGCCCAGGACGCCGCGCCGTGCCGTTCCGGTGGGTCGTTGGTGCTGAGCACCGCCGCGGTGAGATCGCCGCCGCGCGGAACGCCGAGTCGGCCGTCGACGGTGAGGCGCTGCCCGGGAAGCAGGCCCCGCCACGCCGGGTCGGTTGCCAGGACGAGCAGCCGCACCGACGCGTGGATCCGTCGACCATCCGGGCCGGTGAGCCGGACCAGCTCGGACGACACCAGCAGCATCCCCGGCCGCCCGGCGCCCCGGATCGGGCGCGGATCGTCCCGGACGACCAGGTCGGCGGTGACCGGAGCGCGTTGCTCGGCGAGGGCACGGATCAGCGGCGCGTCGCGAACGGCGAGCCGGGCGGCGGTGGCCGCACCGCCGCAGACCACTCCGAGGCCGACCGCCACGACCATCCACCCGTAACGCCGCGTGATGGCTCGAGGGCGGCCGGCACGGCCCAGCAGGTGCAGCGCGCCCATGGCCGTCAGGCCTGCCGCCGAACCAGCCACCAGCAGAGCGGTGCGACTGGCGAGGTGCAGGCCGGCGAGCGCGGTGAGCCAGGCCGCCACGGCGAGCCCAGCCAGTCGCAGATCCGGCGGCTCGGATCGGGCCCGACCAGCGAGCGGCTCCGACCGGGCCCGACCAGCCGAGGGCTTGGGCTGGGCCTGCTCGGCCGGGGGCCTGGGGTGGGCGACGCCGAGCGGCGGTGGACCAGCGGCGAACCTGCTCACACCGTCACCAGATCCTTGAGCTGCTCGTAGCGGGCATCGCCGATCCCGTCGACCTGGCGTAGGTCGCCAACGGACTTGAACCCGCCGTGCTGATCCCGGTGGGTGAGGATCCGTTGGGCGAGCACCGGCCCGACCCCGGGCAGCGCGTCGAGCTGCGCCAGCGTCGCGGTGTTGAGATTCAACGGCCCGGCGGCGGGTGCCGCACCGCCCGCCGCGGGCCCGGCCTCACCGCCCGGAGGTGGCGTCACGCCCACCACGATCAGCTCGCCGTCGGTGACCTTCCGGGCGGGGTTGAGCAGCGCCACGTCGACCCCGGGCAGCGCGCCGCCGGCCGCCTGCACCGCGTCGGCGAGACGGGACCCGGCCGGCAGGCGTACCAGACCAGGTTTTCGGACCTTGCCCGCCACCGCCACTACCAGCTCGCCGGAGCCGGACGCGCTGGGGTCGCCCGTCGGCGCGGCCGACACGGCCTCGGCGACCAGCGGGGCGACCGGTTCCGACTGCGGCCGAGATCGCCAAGCCCAACCGGCCGCGCCCAACACCACCACCACGGCGACCACCGCCAACGCCCGCGCACCCCGCCGCCCGGGGTCGAACGCCCCCGGCCCGGGCAGCCGCGACCCGGGTGCAAGCGCAGTTTTGCCCGGCGTCGGCTCCGAGACCGGCGCGGCGGGTCGAGCGGACAACACCTCCGCGCCGGCGGGAGACGACGGCACACCAAATAGGGGTACGCCTCCGAGCGGCCCCTCGGGCCGGGGCGGCGGTGCGACAGCAGTCTCCGTCAGCCGACGCAGGCGCTGGCGTACCTCTGTCTCCTCGTCGTGCGACACAGCGCGACGCTATGGCGGCGGCCGAGACGGTGGGGTGCGGTGGCACCGCCCTGTGGATAGCCAACCTCACTGTGGACAACTACCTGATCAAGCTTCGATTTGCTAAGGGGCCAGCATATTGATCCTGGTCGGTCTGGTCTGGTCTCGTCTGGTCAGGGCCGGCCCCGGCGCCGGCGCCGGAGGAACCAGGCCGTGGTTCAGGATTGGTGGCGGGCCTGGGCCGAGCCAGTCTTGGCAGCAGCGCGTCTAGCAGGTCGTCGCCAACTCAAGCCTGTCGTTCCGTCATCGTTGAGCAATGGCCGCCCGGCCAGCATGCAGAGCACGGCGAGAATGACGAGGACGCCCGGCACAAGGATCAGGATGCCCTCGCCGGTTTCCATCTCCTCGGGCAGGCGCGGGTCGACCAGACCCTGGGGATCCCGCACCACGGTGACGCGTTGTCCCACCGCGCCTTCCGGGTTGTTCGAGGCCCCGATGCTGCTCCCCGGCCATGTTCCCAGTTCACCGGGGATGCGTCGGTCGTGCTGGTCGGCGAGAGCGTAATAGAGGTGGCGGCCCTTCTCGTTGCCGTCTCGGACTTCGACGACAGTTGCCACGACCCGTTCACCGCGCTGGTCGAGCACTGTCGACCACAGTCCCCCGGCGGCCACGAACATGAGGATGGGACTGATCAGCCAAGCCATGGACAGCGTGAACATCCGGGGCGGCGGCGAGGCCACCAGCACCGCCACGATCAGGGCAGCGCCCCACACCAGGGTGCCCGCCACCGCCACGCTGTCGGCTCGGATCCAGGTCGTCCCCGCCAGGGCACCGATCGCCCCCGCGACGGCGAACACCGCCAGATACACCGCGCCGAGTGGATTGAGGAAACGACGACGACCGCGAGGCCTCATGGACAGCAGAGTAGGTCCGGCAGGCAAAGAGCTGCCGAGGATGTGGTGTCGGCCCCGCTGGAAGCGGAGCCGACACTCGTCGCCGACCGCTACAGGTACGGCCGGGTGATGATCTCGATGGCGTGGCCCGCCGGGTCAAAGAAGTAGAAGCCCCGCCCACCGTGCTCGGTGTTGGTCTCCCCCTCCCGCTTCAACTGCGGGTCGGCCCAGTACGTGATGCCTCGCCCCTCGACGAACGCCAGGCACCGCACGAACAGCTCGTCGTCGACGAGGAACGCGTAGTGCTGCATCTGGATGTCCACCGGCGGCTCGGCGAACTGGAGCAGCACACCCTCGTCCAGTTGGACGTTGGCGAACGGTCCCCACGAAGGCGCCTCCGGCAGCTCGAACAGCTCCCGGTAGAACGCGGCCGAGGCGCTCTTGTCCTTGCTGGCGATGATGGTGTGGTTGAACGTGACTGTCATCCGTACCGTCTTCTTCCCGGTCGATCCGAAGACCCGACCGGAGGCCCACAGCCTTCACCCAGCCACGCAGATGACAAAACCCCGAGGGCACCGACGCCCCGGATCCCGCACGAGAGACGCGTACATCGCATCGATCTCGGCGTGGTGGCTGAAGTAGCCAGAACCTCCGGGGGGTAGGCCCATCTGGGGCGCGCACGGAGGCTAACACAGCGGCGCGGAGCAGCAGCGCGACGAGAAGGGTCAGCGGGCCTCTGGGTCGAGGCCGAGTACGGCCCGTCCGCCGTCCACCGGCAGCGTCACGCCGTTGACGAAGCTCGCCGCGGGTGACAGCAGGTAGGCGACCGCCTCGGCCACCTCCTCGGCCCGCCCGATGCGACCCACCGGGTGCAGCCGGGTCAGCTCGGCGTCGATCCACTGGGCCTGGGTGGGCTCCTGCGTGGCGAGGAATTCGGCGTGCCGTTCGGTGGCGATCGAGCCGAGCGCTACCGCGTTGGCCCGGATGCCGTGCCGCCCGTACTCGACGGCCAATGCCCGGGTCAGCCCTTCCACGGCGGCCTTCGCGGTCGCGTACGGCAGGGCACCGGACACCGGCCGACGGGCCTGGTGCGACGAGACGTTGACGATCGCGCCGCCGGCGGCGCGGGCCAGGAAGCGGCGGACGGCGACCGCGGCACCGACCACGGCTGGGCGCAGGTTCAAGCCGATCAGGTCCAGCACCGTGTCAGCCGACGCGGAGTGCAGTGTGGCGTCGCGGAACACCGCCGCGTTGTTCACCCAGCCGGTCATCGGCGCGGCGCGGTCCGCCAGTTCGGCGGCGCGCTCGGCCACCTGTTCGTCGGCCGCGTCGCCGACCACCGCGACGAGCCGATCGGCGGCCGGATGGTCGGTCAACCAGTCGACCGCGTCGGCGTCGCGTTCCAGTACGACGATGGTGGCGCCGGTCGCCACCAGCCGTTCCACCACGGCCCGGCCGACACCGCGGCCGCCTCCGGTCACCACGCACGACGTGTGCACGGGTCAGCCTTCCGGTCGGCGGTGGACGACGACGCAGGCGAGGCCCGGTCCGGCGTGCGCGGCGACGACGGCACCCGCCTCGGAGACGTACGTGTCGTGCAGCCGGTCACCGAACCGCTCGGTCAGCGCGGCGCGCAGCGCCTCGGCTCGTTGCGGCGCGGCAAGGTGGTGCACCCCGAGATCCACGTCGTCGCCGTCGGCCGACTCGACGGCCAGGTCCACGAGACGGGCCACGCCCCGGCTGGCGGTGCGGACCTTCTCTCGCAGCACTATCGCCCCGTCCGGCATGTGCATGATCGGCTTGACGGACAGCGCGGTGCCGACCAACGCCTCGGCCGCGTTGATCCGGCCGCCCCGGCGAAGGAACTCCAGGGTGTCGACGTAGAACCAGACTGTGGTGCGGGCGATGGCGGCGAGCGCCGCGTCGCGTACCGCGGCAAGGTCGGCGCCACCCTCGGCGGCGGCGGTGGCGGCGGCGATGGCCGGAAAGCCCAGCCCCATGCCCGCCGAGCGGCTGTCCACGACCTCGACCCGGCCATCCAGGCCGGCGGCGGCGAGCCGGGCGGCCTCCACGGTGCCGGACAGCGCGGCGGAGATGTGCACCGAGACGATCCCGTCGGCGCCGGCGTCGAGCAGTCGACGGTACGTCCGGGCGAACTGCTCGGGTGCCGGGCGGGAGGTGGTCGCGGTGACCCGGCGGGCGCTCAGCGCCACTGTCGCGTCGGCCGGCTGGGTCTCCACCCCCTCCAGCCCTTCCGCGCCGTTGAGCACGACGGTCAACGGCACGACGGTCAGCCGGTGCGCCTGCACCAGCTCGGGCGGAAGGTAGGCGGTGGAGTCGATGACAACCGCGACGGGCATGCCCGGCACGCTAGCCGATCGAGGGCGCGAACGCCGAGGCGCGAGTGCTCAGACCGCGTCGACGGCGACCGGGGCGGTGATCAGGCCGACGTTGTGTGCCCGCAACTGCCAGCCGCTGACGTCCTGCGGACGCCCGATGTCCGGTGCACGGTCGTCGTGCCGTAGCTCACTCCAGTGGCAGTTGGCCAACGAGCCGATGGAGCGCAGGACACCGGCGTCCCAACCGAGCAGGTGACCGATGCCCTGCCGGGAGCCGCCGCCGTGCGTGGCGATCACCACGGTGCCGCCGGCTGCCGCCTCGGCCGCCTCCAGCAGCGCCGCGCCGACGCGCACGCCGAGGTCGTGCAGGGGCTCCAGATCCGCGCCCGGGTCCGGGTCGCCGGCCCGCCAGCGCGCGTACTCGTCGGGAAATCGCTCGGCGACCTCGGTGAGGTGCAGACCCTGCCACTTGCCGAAGTGTCGCTCGCGCAGCCGGGCGTCGGTGCGGACCGGCAGGCCCGTCAGCGCGGCGAGCGCGGCAGCGGTCTCCGCGGCGCGGCTCAGGTCGCTGGCCACGATGGCGTCGGGCCGCAGCGCCGCGAGCAGCGGCGCGGCGGCGCGGGCCTGGTCGCGCCCCAGCTCATTGAGGGGTACGTCGGTCTGCCCCTGGACACGGTTGGCGGCGTTCCAGTCGGTGTTGCCGTGCCGCCAGACGATCAGTCGGGTCATTCGGCGGCGGCGGACCCGCTGGCGTCGGCCTCGACCAGGTCGCGATCGACGAACGGGATGGTGGGGCAGTCCTTCCAGAGGCGGTCGAGCCCGTAGAACTCGCGCTCCTCGGTGTGCTGGACGTGCACCACGACGTCGACGTAGTCGAGCAGCACCCAACGGCCACCACGCTCGCCCTCGCGCCGCACCGGCTTCGCCTTCTCCGGCAGCTCCAGCAGGCTCTCCTCGATGGCGTCGACGATGGCCAGCACCTGACGCTCGTTGGGGGCGGCGGCGAGCACGAACGCGTCGGTGATGGCGAGCTGGTCGCCGACGTCGATGATCGTGATGTCCTGCGCCTTCTTGTCGGCGGCGGCCTGGGCGGCCGCGATAGCCAGCTCGTGAGCGCGTTCGGAAACTGTCACCGTTCTCCTTCGATCAGGCGTGCGATCCTCCAAGCGTCTCATACCCGCCGGCACTCCGATCGTCCAGTTCTGGTCGGTTAACGCCACGAACCTGGGCATAACGGGTGCACTCAGCGCTGATAGAGGCTCCGCTTGGCGATGTACTGCACCACACCGTCCGGCACCAGGTACCAGACCGGCTCGCCTCGGGCGACCCGAGCGCGACAATCGGTCGACGAGATGGACATCGCGGGCACCTGAATCAGGCTGACGGTGTCCGCCGGGAGGTGCTTGTCGCTCAGCGGGAAACCGGGCCGGGTCACGCCGATGAAATGGGCCAACTCGAAGATCTCGTCCAGGTCCTTCCAGGACAGGATGCGCTGCAGGGCGTCCGCGCCGGTGATGAAGAACAACTGCACCTTCGGGCCGTACTCGGCCTGAAGGTCACGCAGCGTGTCGACGGTGTAGGTCGGCCCACTACGGTCGATGTCGACCCGGCTGACCTGGAAGCGAGGGTTGGAGGCGGTGGCGATCACGGTCATCAGGTACCGGTCCTCGGCCGGGCTGACCGGCTCGTCAGCCTTCTGCCACGGCTGACCGGTGGGGACGAAGACCACCTCGTCCAGGCCGAACCGGTCCGCCACCTCGCTGGCCGCGACGAGGTGCCCGTGGTGGATCGGGTCGAAGGTGCCACCCATGATCCCGATCCGCCGGATATCTTCCTCCACCCAGTGATCGTAGGCCGAGCGTCGTGGCCGACCGTCCCGGCCCGGCACCGCCGTCCGTCACCCCACTCCGGCCCGACTGTCCAGCGAGCCGCGACCACCCCAACGCCCCACCGTGGTCGGCTCGCAGCGGCACGGCGATCAACTCGACTGCCAGGCCGCGATCAACTCGACTTCCTGAAAGTCGGCCCATCCGGGACACCCGGACACCGCGAGTTCATGAAACCCGAGTCGATCAAGCGAGGGGCACCGCACGCAGGGCACCGCACGCAGGGCACCGCACGCAGGGCACCCCACGCGGGGGTCGCCACATTCCGCACGTCGGCGTATATTCGTCGACGAGTAACCGTTGACGAGCGAGGGGGGTCATCGTGCCGAAGCGGCGCAAGGTCGGCAACCTGCTGGCGCTGGCCGTGCTGTCCGCCCTGGTCCAGCGGCCGATGCACCCGTACGAGATCGCCACCGCACTGCGCGCCTGGGGCAAGGACCAGGACATGGAGTTCAAGTGGGGGTCCTTCTACACGGTGATCGGCAACCTGGACAAACACCACCTCATCGAGGCAGTGGAGAACGTGCGCGAGGGCCGACGCCCGGAACGCACCGTCTACCGGATCACCGACGCGGGGCGGGCGGAGCTGGTCGACTGGGCCCGCGAGCTGGTCTCCACCCCGATGGCGGAGCATCCCCGTTTCCGGGCCGGGTTGTCGGTGCTCGCCGCGCTGCACCCCGACGAGGCCACCGGCCTGCTGCGGCAACGACTCCACCTGCTGGAGACAGCGATCCGCCAGGACCGCGAGACGCTCGACGCGCACCTGCGGGAGATCCCCCGGCTGTTCCTGGTGGAGTCGGAGTACGACCTCGCCATCCGGGACGCGGAGGCCGCCTGGCTGCGGGCACTGCTCGCGGAGCTGACCTCGGGGAGCTACCCCGGGCTGGACACCTGGCGGGCCTTCCACGAGACCGGCGAGATGCCTGCCGAACTGACCGAGTTGGCCGCGAGAGGCAGCACCCCGAAGGCCAGCTCCGACACCCCGACCACCGACAGCCCGGAGGCCCACCCCGACAGCGCCGAACGCCCCGACAGCTTCAGCCGGAGAGCCGACACCACCGGCTGACGAGCGGCCCCGGCGAGGTGCGCCAACACCTCACCGGGGCCCTGACCCCGAACTGACGCCTGGGAAGGCACCCGGCCCGAAGCGGCAACCACGAGGATAACCGGGCTCCCTCCCAGGTCCGCGCGCCCGCGCACGGACGACCACACCAGGGAGAGAGCATGACCACGGTACGAACGGCCATCGTCATCGGCGGTGGCATCGCCGGGCCGGTGACAGCGCTCGCGCTGCGCCGCGCCGGCATCACCGCAACCGTCTACGAGGCGTACCCGACCACGGCCAGCGGCATCGGCGGAACCCTCGCCCTCGCGCCCAACGGCATGGCGGCTCTGCGTACGGTCGGCGCGCACGAGGCGGTGACGGCGATCGCCACACCGATCGGCAGCAGCGCTCTGGCCGTCGGCCGGCGCCGCATCGCCATGCCCACGCTGACCGGGGTGCCGCCGCTGCACGTGGTGCACCGGGCCGAGCTGTACCAGGTGCTGCACGACCAGGCATTCGCCGAGGGCGTGCCGTTCGCGTACGGCAAGCGGCTGGTCGACGCCGAGCAGACCGGCGACGGCGTGATCGCACGCTTCGAGGACGGCAGCACCGCGACCGCCGACATCCTCGTCGGCGCGGACGGGATCCGCTCCACGGTCCGGGGTCTCATCGACCCGGCCGCGCCCGGTCCCCGGTTCACCGGGCTGCTCGGCTTCGAGGCGGTCGCCCGGCACGAGGTGGACGCCGAACCGGGCACCATGACGTTCGCGTTCGGCCGACGCGGCTACTACCTGTACTGGCCGGAGCCCGGCGGCGGCACCCGATGGGGGGCCAACCTGCCGCAGCAGCGGCCGATGAGCCTCGTCGAGGCCCGGGCGGTGCCGTCGGAGCAGTGGCTGGACACGCTGCGCGCCACCTACGGCGACGACGATCCGGGCCGGGAGTTGGTGGCGACCAGCAACGCCGACGACCTCCAGGTGGTCGGGTCGTTGCAGATCATGCCGCCGGTGCCGCACTGGCATCGGGGCCGGATGGTGCTGGTCGGCGACGCGGCACACGCGCCGTCGAACAGTTCGGGGCAGGGCGCGTCGTTGGCCATCGAGAGCGGCGTGCAACTCGCCCGCTGCCTGCGCGACCTGCCGGACGTCGAGGGGGCGTTCGCCGCGTACGTGCGGCTGCGTCGTAGCCGGGTGGAGAAGGTCGCCGCCCGCGCGGCCCGGATCAACCACGCGAAGGCCCCCGGTGCTGTCGCGCGGACGCTGATGCCGTTGCTGATGCCGCTGATGGTGCGCACGGTGCTGGACCCGGAGAAGACCGTTGCCGACGAGCAGCGCTACGTCATCGACTGGGACGCGCCGGTCACGGCGGAGCCCGCCCTGCGCTGAGCGGTGGCTGCGGGGTGGCCGGCCGGCCACCCCGCAGCGGCCAGCCACCCCGCGTCGGCAGGCCGCGCCGCTCAGAGCTCAGGCCGAGGCGGCGGCCACCGCCGTCCGGGCGACCAACGCGCGACGCAGGTCGTCGTCGGCGTCGGTCACCACCCGACGTAGGCCGGGGGTCAGGTCGTCGCGGGCCAGCAACGCCGCGGCCGCCTCCCGGGTGGGCTGCGCCACGGCGTAGCGGGGGAACGCCAGGGCGGCCACCCGCTCGGCCGTCCAGGGGGTACGCCGGTGCGCGGCGGCCGGCATCTCCGCGAAGTACCGATCGACGTACGCGGCGGTCAGGTCGGCCTGCTCGGGTTGCCAGAACCCCTCGGTGATCGCCTCCAGCAGCCGACCGGACAGCTCGGTGCCCCGCACGATGATCTCCCAGGTCGCCTGCTTCGTCGCCGGGTCGGGCACTGCCGCCCGGCAGTAGGCGGCCTGTTCAGCGCCCGTGGAGCTGTTGTCGGCGTCGGCCTCGATGGCGATCTCCGCCTCGCCGGCGGCGCCCAGTACCACCAGGCGACGCAGCACCGCCCAGCGCAGCTCCGCGTCGACAGTCAGACCGGCCGGCACGTCCCGGCCGGCGAGCCAACCGACGAGCAGATCCGCGTCGGTGGTCGCGGCGATCCAACCCCGTGCGGCGGCGAGCTGCAACGACTCCCCGGCCGGTGCGCCGTCGAGCAGCCGCTGGCACGTCCCCGCGACCCTGGCCAGCGCCGTGGAGCGGGTCAGGGGGTCGAGGTAGCGGTCGACCAGGGACCGGCTGAGCGTCAGCACATCCTCCGCGATGATCACCTCGGTCTCGGCGGGCAGCGCGGCGGCCATCAGGTCGACAAGGCCGGTGACTGGCCGCTCGCCGTCGGTCGTCGCGTCCAGTGCCTCGCGCCAGAGCACCGCCCGGGCCAGCGGGTCGGTCAGAGCAGGCAGCACCTGCGGGACGGCGTCCGCCGACGCCGGGTCGAGGCGCACCTTCGCGAAGGTGAGGTCACCGTCGTTGAGCAGCAACAACCGGGCCGCCGGCTCGCCGGTCAACGCACCGAGAACGGTGCGACCTCCGTCGGCGTTCGGATCGATGTCCGCCTCGTCGCGCCGCCCGGTGCCGTCCAGCGAGTAGCGGCCCACGCCGATCCGGTGTGGGCGCAGCACCGGGTGCGACTCGGGCGCGGTCTGCACCACTGCGACCTCGCTGTAGCGACCGTCCGCGTCCACTGCGACCTCGGCACGCAGCGTGTTGACCTGCGGGCGGCGCAACCACAGCTCGGCCCAGTCGGACAGGTCCCTCCCGCTGCTGGCGGAGAGGCTGCCCAGCAGGTCGGCGAGGGTGGCGTTGCCGAAGCGGTGTGCGGCGAAGTGCGCGTTCAGGCCGGCGAGGAATGCCTCGTCGCCGAGCCACGCGACAAGCTGCCGCAGCACACTGGCGCCCTTGGCGTACGAGATGCCGTCGAAGTTGAGCAGGCCCGCCTCGGCGTCGACGACCTCCTGCGGGGCGATCGGGTGGGTGGAGGGCCGCTGATCGGCGGCGTAGCCCCAGGCCTTGCGCCGCATGGCGAAGGTGGTCCAGGCCTGATCGAAGCGGGTCGCCTCGGCGGTGACCCGGGTGCCGAGGTACTCGGCGAAGGACTCGTTCAACCACAGGTCGTCCCACCAGCGCATGGTGACCAGGTCACCGAACCACATGTGGGCCATCTCGTGGGCGATGGTGCCGGCCCGCTGCCCGCGCTGGGTGTCGGTGACCGCCGAACGGAACACGTAGTCGTCGCGGAAGGTGACAAGGCCCGGGTTCTCCATCGCGCCGCTGTTGAACTCGGGCACGAACGCCTGGTCGTACTTGCCGAACGGGTAGCGTTCGGTGAAGAGCTGGTGGAACCGGTCCAGGCACTGCCGGGTGATGGTGAAGATCTCGTCGGCGTCGGCGTCCAGGTGCTCGGCGAGCGACCGGCGGCAGTAGATGCCCAGCGGTATGCCGTCGTGCTCGGCCCGCCGGACGTGGTACGGCCCGGCGATCAGCGAGAAGAAGTACGTGGCCAGGGGCTCGCTCGGGGCGAACTCCCAGCGCCCGGGGGCCGGGTTGGCGGCCAGCTCGGCGTTGCCGGCGACGATCCACTGCGGCGGCGCGGTGACCGAGAGGGTGATCGGGGCCTTGAGGTCGGGCTGGTCGAAGGCGGCGAAGATGCGCGGCGCGTTGTCGAGGAAGGACTCGGCGTAGAGGTACGTCTCGCCGTCGGCCGGGTCGACGAAGCGGTGCATCCCCTCCCCCGTCTTGGAGTAGGCCATCTCGGCCTCGACGATGAGCGTGTTCTCCTCGGCCAGGTCGTCGAGCGGCAGCCGGTTGTCGATGAGCAGACCGGGGTCCAGGTCGCTGTCGTTGAGGCGTACACCGCGCAGTTTGGCGGGCTTGACCTCGGCGAAGGTGGCGGCGCCGGCGGTGGCCCGGAATCGGATCTCGACGCGGGAGCGGAACACGTCGCCGTCACCGGTCAGGTCGAGGTCCACCTGATAGGACTCGACAGTAATCGCCGCGCCACGCGCGGTCGCCTCTACACGGGTCAGGCTCGGCATCCGCTTATCCTGCCCGATGGGGATCGGCACCCGGTCACCACACGACCCTCGGCACTGGAGGAAAGAACCATGGCGCAGCACCCCAAGGGCGACTTCGACCTCTCTCGGGCGGTCTGGCAGCGGGCCGAGGGGGACACCTCCGACAGCGCCGTCGAGGTCGCCTTCGTCGACGACCTGATCGGGATGCGCAACTCGGCCGAGCCGAACGGGCCGGTGCTGGTCTTCACCCAGGCCGAGTGGGACGCCTTCGTGGCCGGCGCGCAGGACGGCGAATTCGACCTGGACTGACAGTGCCCGCCGACCCGTCGGTGGTGGATCGCCGTGCCGGTGCCCGAGGTCGGGACACCGGCACCGCCACGCCGACGGGTTGGCCTGCGCACTCCCGGATCGGCCAACCGGGGCCGGTCGTCAACCATCGCCGTCGCCCCAGCCGAGGCCACCCGGGCCCGGGGCGTGGTGGAAACCCGGATGGTCGGCCACGTCGACGCAGCGTTCGCCGTCCGGGCCGACCGCGCCGCAGAACAGTCGCTCGGCCCGCTGCCAGGCGTCCGCCGGTGACAGGGCCGCCGCACCGAGTGCCACCTCCGAGCGGAGCAGGCTCAGCGCCTCCGCGTACGCCACGGCCAGCTCGCGCGCCTCGGCCGGGCCGGGCGCGGTAAAGCCCAGGTGCACTGTGAAGAACCGGTGCGGACGAGTGGGCCGCCGCGGCGGCCCGATCAGTGACCGCCCGTCGCGGCCTGCGCCCAGTGCCCCGGCCGCTCGCCGCTGCCGCCAGTGCGGCGATCTGTTGTCGCGCATTCGCCCTCCCCGTGCTCGTCCCACTCGGGCGTGTTTCGGAAGTGTCGGTCGAGCCGAGCCGGAGTCCAGGCCGACCAGCACTTCCGAAACACGCCCTAGCAGCAAACCAGGTTCCGCCGCCCCTGGGAGGGGCCAGCCGGGCGGGGTTCAGCGGCGAGGACGGGGGTAAGCGCAGCGGCAAACAGCCACCAGCCGCACCTGCGCGTGAGGAGACCCGATGGCGACAATGCCGGCGGACCGCAGCCCGGACAGCACCTTCGCGCTGCTCCGCGCGGGTTACCGGTTCATCGGCGAGCGCTGCGAGCGGTACGGCAGCGACGTCTTCAAGACCCGGATCCTGCTCGCCCCGACCATCTGCCTGCGCGGCCGGCCGGCGGCGGAGCTGTTCTACGACAACGACCGCTTCCAACGCGCCACAGCGATGCCGCTGCGTGTGCAGCGAACCCTGACCGGGCGGGGCGGGGTGCAGGGGCTGGACGGGCCCGAGCACTCCGACCGCAAGGCCATGTTCATGTCGATCATGACACCGTCGGCGATCCAGCGACTGGGTCAGCTCTTCGACGACGAGTGGCGGACCCGGGTTGCCGCCTGGGAGAGCGCCGGCCCGGTGTCGCTCTACGACGAGCTGGGCCGAATGCTGACCCGGGTGGTCTTCGCCTGGGCCGGGGTGCCGCTGCCCGCGTCGCAGGTAGAGCGCCGCGCCGTCGAGCTGCACGCCATGATCGAGGCGCCGGCCGTGCTGGGCCCCCGGCACTGGCGGGGACGGCTGGCCCGGTACCGCGCCGAACGCTGGCTCGCCGACCTCATCGAACGGACCCGGGTCGGTTTCGCCCCGGCGCCGACCGGTAGCGCCCTGGCGGTGATCGCCGAACACCGGGACGGGCGCGGCAACCTTCTCCCCCGGCGGATCGCGGCGGTGGAACTGCTCAACGTGCTACGCCCGGTGGTCGCCGTCGACCAGTACATGACCTTCGCCGCGGTCGCCCTGCACGACCATCCGGCCTGGCGGGACCGGGTCCGTGACGACGACCAGGCCACCGAGCAGTTCGTCCAGGAAGTACGCCGCTACTATCCGTTCTTTCCGATCGCGGCAGCCCGGGTCCGGCGGTCCTTCGACTGGCAGGGCCACCACTTTCCGCGCGGCCGGCGGGTGCTGCTCGACCTCTACGGCACCAACCACCACCCGAGGCTATGGCCGCAACCGGAGCTGTTTCGCCCGGAGCGGTTCGCCGGCCGCCAAGTCGACTCGTTCGCGCTGATCCCGCAGGGCGGCGGCGACCACTGGGCCGGGCACCGCTGCGCCGGTGAGTGGATCACCATCGACCTGGTGAAGCGGGCGGTCACCAACCTCGTCACCACCATGCGCTACGACGTTCCCGTCCAGAACCTGGCCCTGGATCTGCACCGGATGCCCGCGCTGCCGCCTCTCGGGCTGACCCTCACCAACGTCCGCCACACCGCCTGAGCGGCGATGATCGTGCGTGGTCGAGGTGACGAAGCGACACGGTCGGTCGAAGCCCCGCCGACGCGCCTACCGATGACGTACGTGCTGCCGCTGCGCTGGCACACCGACACCGGCCTGGCCGAGCTGACCGACTACCTGCGCTGGCTCGGTCACCGGGTAGAGGTGCTCGTGGTCGACGGCTCCCCTCTGCCCCTGTTCGCCCGGCACGCCGAGGCGTGGCGAGGGCTGGTCCGGCACCTTTCACCGAATCCGGGCGAGCGTGGGCTCAACGGCAAGGTGTTGGGCGTACACACCGGCGTCCGCGCGGCCGGCCACGAGGACGTGGTGATCGCCGACGACGACGTCCGGTACGACGAGTCCGCCCTGCGCGCGGTACACCGGCTGCTGGACCGGGCCGACCTGGTAAGGCCGCAGAACTACTTCGACCCGCTGCCCTGGCACGCCTGGTGGGACACCGGCCGCACGCTGCTCAACCGGGCGCTCGGGGCGGACTACCCGGGCACCCTCGCCGTGCGGCGCAGCACCTTCCTCGCGATGGGCGGGTACGACCCGGACGTGCTCTTCGAGAACCTGGAGCTGATCCGCACGGTGCGCGGGTACGGCGGCACCGAGGCCGCCCCGCCCTGGCTGTACGTCCGCCGGCTGCCTCCGGACGCCGCGCACTTCCGCGGTCAACGGGTCCGTCAGGCGTACGACGATCTGGCTCAACCGGCCCGCCTGCTGGCCGTGCTCGCGGTGTTGCCGGCACTGGCGGCGGCCGTCGCGTCGCGCCGGCCCAGGCTGGTGCTCGGCGCGGTGGCCGGGGTCGTCGCCCTGGCCGAGGCGGGTCGCCGCCGCGCCGGTGGCACCCGGGTGTTCCCGCCGGCCACGGCGCTGGCGGCCCCACTCTGGCTGCTGGAACGCGGTGTGTGCGGCTGGCTGGCGATCAGCCAGCGTCTCCTGCTGGGCGGTGTCCGCTACGGCGACACCCGAATCCGCCGAGCCGCCAACCCCGCCCCGCGCAACCCACGGCTCCCCGCGATCTTGCACTTCCGGTTGGGACAAAACCGTCGGTAGACCCACGAAACTCCGGCCGAAACCGCAAGATCGGCGCTGACCTCAACGCGACAGCTCGCGGACACCCCGGAGGGTGACCGCGAGCTGTCGTGCTGTTGGGGTGGGTCAGGGGGTTGCGTGGTCCTTGACGTGGTGGGCGGCGGACTTCGTGTCGTCCTTGACCGCGTGCACGGCGTCCTGAGCGGTGGACTTCACCGACTCGGCGGCCTGCTGGGCCGGCTCGCGCAGCTCGCTGGCCACCTCGCCCAGCTTCTCCTTCACGGCCCCGCTGTGCTCGCTGACCTTGGCCTTCACCTGGCTGGCGGCCTGCTGCTCGCGGCGGGAGGCCGGGATCAGCGACGAGGCCAGCCAGCCGACCCCGAACGCGATCAGGCCGGCGGCGAGAGGGTTGCCCTGGGACTTCTGCCGGATCACCCGCGGCGCGCTGTGCGCGGCGTCGCTGACAGTGGCCGCCGCCGAGTGCGCGGCGTCGCTGACGCTGGAGGCCGCCGACGAGGCGCGGTCACCCACCGAGTGGGCGGCCTGGCCGGTGCCGTGGCCGAGGTCAGACGCGGTTCCCATGACCTTGTCCCTCACATTCTGCAGAGCGGAGCGGGCCCGCTGCTTGCGGTCGTCGACGATGCGGCTGGGGCTGACCTTGTACGCCAGCGCATCCACATCGGAGCTGAGGCTGTTACGGGTGGCTTCGATCTCGCGGCGGATCTGATCGGGATCGGTGCTCATCGGGTGACTCCCTCCGGGTGCGGCTTGAGCGCGTCGGGGATCCGCTGCACGCTGTCGTTGGTCTGCTTGAGCCCGCGTACGTGCTGGGCGTTCTTCTTGGCCATCGAGTAGAGGACCGCGGCGACCACGGCCCAGATCACGGCCACGATCAGCGCGGCCAGGCCGGAGTCCATGACGTTGTCCAGGAACTGCCAGACGGCGATGGACACGAAGAGGGCCACCATGTAGCCGCCGAAGCCGGCACCGCCGAAGAGGCCCGCGGCCTTGCCGGCCTTCTTGCCCTCCTGCCGGATCTCGGCCTTGGCCAGCTCGACCTCCTGACGCATCAGCGTCGACAGGTCGGTGGTGACCTGACGCATCAGGTCACCCAGCGAGCTGCTCCTCACCTCCGACGCGGTGTGCGGGGCACCCGCGTCGGGGTGGTAACCGGAGTCCAGTCCGGACCCCTGCGTCGGCATGCTCATGCCGTCGCCTCCCTTCGGATGACTCGGCGGCTCACGGGCGAGGGCTGCCGCTGGACGGCACGCCCGGCAGCGGGTCGGTCTGGGTCACCGGCGGCAGCGGCTGGCCGGTGCCGGAGTGCTCCGGGTAGTCGCCCCGGCCGGGCTCGACGGAGCCGCCGGGCGCCGGGTCGGCGTAGGTACCGGGCGCCGGGTCGGCGTAGGTACCGGGCGCCGGGTCGGCGTAGCCACCGGACGTCGGCGGGGTGTGCGTGCCGGGGGTCGGGTCGAGGTAGCCGCCCGGCGGGACGGCGTCCGGCACCGCGCGGGGCGCCGGCGGCGGCGTCGGGATCACGGCGGTCTGCTCCGGGTCGTACGCCCCCGCGCCCCGGAAGGTCGAGGAACCGTTGCCGGAGTCGTCGCCAGCGGCCGAGATGCCACGGGTCAGCCGGCCGGCCAGCACACCGAGCACCGCAGCGCCGACCAGGAAGGTGCCCGGGTTACGCCGCGCATAGTCGCGTACCTCGGTGACCAGGTCGCCGGGCTCACGCTGCTCAAGCCAGCCGGCGACACCCTGCACCCGGTCGGCTGCCTGGCGGGCCAGCTCGGTCACCGGGCCGGCCTGGCCACCCTGCTCGGCCATCGAGCGCATCTCGTCGGCCAGCGAACGCAGCCCACCGGCGGCTCGGCGCTGCTGCTCACCGGTCTGGCTGGCGAGCTGGCTGCGGGCCTCGCCGTACAGGTTGCGGGCCTGCCGGGCCGCCTCACGGCCGACCTCGGTGCCCTGCTCCTTGGCGGTCTGGGCGACCGCGCCACCGGCCTGCGCGGCCTCCGACCCGACCTGGCGCGCCTGGTCGCGGACGCCACCGCCGTTGGTCGACTGCTGCCCGTACGTGGAAGACGTAGGTGAAAGATCGTAAGTCATGATTTCCCTTCCGCTCAGAAAGTCGTAGCGGTTGTGCTGGGGGGATGCGGCGCGTTGCCGCGGCCGCTGACCATTCACCTACCCTGCGTTCTGGCTTCCATACCTCTTCGTGCATTTATCTGCGCGGCCCACCGGTTGGTCTTCAAAATGGAGGATCGTCGGGCTGCGTCACGTCGCCGCTGCGGACAGTGAGGTTCGCGAGGCCGGCAGATCCACGGAGGGGGCAGCGATGGCACGAGGCGCACGAGGCGCACGAGGCGGCCGAGCGGCCGGTCCCCGACCCCGGGTCCAGCTGGCCGCGCTGGTCGTGGCCGGGGTCTTCCTGCTGATCGGCGTCCTCGGCTTCATCCCCGGCATCACCACCGACTACGGCGAGCTGCGCTTCGCCGGGCACCACTCGGATGCCCGCCTGCTCGGGCTGTTCCAGGTGTCGATCCTGCACAACGCGGTGCACCTGCTCTTCGGGCTGGCCGGCCTGGTGCTGGCCCGCAGCGTCGCCGGCGCCCGCGTCTTCCTGGCCGCCGGTGGCGCGGTCTACCTCGCTCTGTGGCTGTACGGCCTGGGGATCGAGGCGGTCAACCCGGAGGGCGGGGCGAACATCCTGCCGGTCAACGACGCCGACAACTGGCTGCACCTCGCGCTCGGCTTCGGGATGCTCGCGCTCGGGCTGCTGCTGTCGAACCAGGCCGGCACCGGCGGACGCCTGGACGACCCCGCCAACCGGCACTGACCTGGGTTTCGTGGTCGCGCCCGCAGGGGTAATCGATCCGCGAAGGAGGTGTGATCATGCCTCGTTGGCTGCGTGACAACGCCCTGGCCATCGCCATGCTGGGGGCGTTCCTGGTCTTCCTGGTGTTGCAGAGCGTCTTCGGTTGGCAGGCCCACAATGAGGAGCTGACCGAGTTCGGGGCCGCGCCGCTGAGCTGGCCGGCGTACCTGACCACTGGTCACTTCGCCGAGGCGGTCTTCGAGAACTGGGAGTCGGAGTTCCTCCAGATGGGCGGGTACGTGCTGCTCACCGCGTACCTGGTGCAGCGGGGCTCGGCCGAGTCGAAGCCGGTGGACCAGACCGACCGGCCGGAGGACGACGAGCGCCGGGCGACCGCGCAGTCACCCTTGCCGGTGCGCGTCGGGGGCCTGCCGCTGGTGATCTACCGCAACAGCCTCTCCCTCGCGCTGCTGCTGATCTTCGCCGGTTCGTTCGTCGGTCACCTGCTCGGCGGCACCGCCGCGTACAACCAGGAGCAGGCGCTGCAGAGCGGCGCGCCGCCGATCGGGGCGTGGGAGTTCCTCCGCACCAGCGACTTCTGGTTCCAGTCGATGCAGAACTGGCAGAGCGAGTTCCTCGCGGTCGGCGCGCTGATCCTGCTGAGCATCGTGCTGCGCCAGCACGCCTCGCCGGAGTCGAAGCCGGTGACCGTCGCGCACGCCAGCACCGGCGCCTGAGACGGGGGCGCGACGCCGCCGACCGTCAGGCCGCGACCGGCAACCGCTTGGCGAAACAGACGCTGTACGGGTTGCCCACGTACTCGCCGTAGACCGGGACCTGCTGGTAGCCGCACGAGGTGTACAGCGCGATCGCGGCCGGCAGGTAGGTGCCCGTCTCCAGACACACCACCGAGTGCCCCTGCCGGAACGCGCACTCCTCCAGCGCGGCGAGCAACTGACGAGCGATCCCCCGCCCCCGGTACGCGGGCCGGACGTACATCCGCTTGACCTCGCCGGTCTCGGTATCGATCGCCTGGAGCCCACCACACGCGACCGCCCGGCCGTTCACCACCACCGCCAGGTAGCGGACGTCGTCATGGGGAACGAAGACCTGCCCGTCCAACCCACCATCGGCCTCGCGCAGCTCACGCTGCTGCGCGATGACCATGGCGGCGATCTCCGGGTCGGTGCCGGGCCGGGACTCGATCAGCATCACCCCACGCTAGGACGCGTGGATTTCGGGAAGGTTTCCGGAAATCAACCCCACCACGGAGCGCAACGGACTACTCGGCGTCGTCCTCGTCGTCGATGTCGTCGTCGGACGCGTCCGCGCCCAGATCGTCGGCCGAACGCACCCGGCGAGCCTTCCGGGCGGCGAGCCGATCCGCGGCGGAGGCCCGGTTCGACTTCTCCTCCAGGCGGACATCGGTGCCCCGGTTGCCGGGTACGAAGTCCACACCGGCGAAGAGGGTCGGCTGCCAGTCGAACTCGCGCACGCCGATCCGGACCAGGTCACCGGGCTGCGCGCCGGCCTTGGCCAGCTTGTCCTCCACCCCGAGCCGGGCCAGCCGGTCAGCCAGGTAGCCGACCGCCTCGTCGTTGTCGAAGTTGGTCTGCTTGACCCAGCGCTCCGGCCGCACACCGCGCACCGTGAACGAGCCGTCCGCCTCGGCAGTGATGGTGAAACCGTCGTCGTCCACGGCGATCGGGCGGATGACGATCCGGGTCGGCTCGGCGGGCGGGGCGGCCTTACGCTCCGCGTCGACAAGCTCGGCCATCGCGTAGGTCAGCTCCTTGAGCCCTTCCCGGGTGGCCGCGGAGACCTCGAACACCTGGTAACCGCGCTCCTCCAGGTCGGGGCGCACGATCTCGGCGAGGTCCCGGCCGTCCGGCACGTCTACCTTGTTGACGGCGACCAGCCGTGGGCGGTCGGCCAGACCGCCGTACTGGCTCAGCTCGGCCTCGATGGCGTCGATGTCGGCCACCGGGTCACGGCCGGGCTCCAGGGTCGCCGAGTCGATGACGTGCACCAGCACCGCGCAGCGCTCGATGTGCCGCAGGAACTCCAGGCCCAGACCCTTGCCGGTGGCCGCGCCGGGGATCAGGCCCGGCACGTCCGCCACGGTGAAGGTGTGGTTGTCCATCCGGACCACGCCGAGGTTGGGCACCAGGGTGGTGAACGGGTAGTCGGCGATCTTCGGCTTCGCGGCGGAGATCACCGAGATCAGCGACGACTTGCCGGCGGACGGGAAGCCCACCAGGCCCACATCGGCGACGCTCTTCAGCTCCAGCACGATGTCCAGTTGGTCGCCGGGCTCCCCCAGCTCGGCAAAGCCGGGCGCCTTGCGCTTGGCGTTGGCCAGCGAGGCGTTGCCCCGCCCGCCGCGCCCACCGCGGGCGACCTCGAAGGTGGTGCCGGCGCCGACCATGTCGGCCAGCACTGTGCCATCGGAGGTCTGCACCACCGTGCCGTTGGGCACCTTGAGCACCAGGTTGCGGCCGTTGGCCCCGTCCCGGTTCGAGCCAGCGCCGCCCTTGCCGTTGTCGGCCTTGACGTGCGGGTGGAAGTGGAAGTCGAGCAGCGTGGTCACCTGCGGGTCGACCACCAGGGACACGCTGCCCCCGTGCCCACCGTTGCCGCCGTCCGGTCCACCGAAGGGCTTGAACTTCTCGCGGTGGATCGAGACACAACCGTGCCCGCCATCGCCGGCCTGCAGATGCAGAACGACCCGGTCAACGAACGTTGCCACGGCGTCAATCCTTCCAGCGAGGTCCAACCTCGCACTTCGCGAAAAAGGCTAAGCGGGCCGGGACCCGGAGGTCCACGGCCCGCTTAGCCCGAGAACTACTGCTGCGGAACGATGCTGACGGTCTTGCGACCGCGCTTGGTGCCGAACAGGACCGCACCGGCGGACAGCGCGAACAGCGTGTCGTCGCCGCCACGGCCGACCAGGTCACCGGGGTGGAACTTGGTGCCACGCTGCCGGATGATGATCTCACCGGCGCTGACGACCTGACCACCGAAGCGCTTCACGCCGAGTCGCTGGGCCGCGGAGTCACGACCGTTACGCGAGCTGGACGCACCCTTTTTGTGAGCCATTGGAGGACGACCTACTTCCCGCTGGAGATGCCGGTCACCTTGACCTGGGTCAACGGCTGGCGGTGACCCTGGCGCTTGTGGTAGCCAGTCTTGTTCTTGAACTTGTGGATCCGGATCTTCGGGCCCTTGGTGTGCGCGGCGATTTCGCCGGACACCGCGACCTCGGCAAGCTTCGCCGCGTCGGTCACCAGGTCGTCACCGTCGACGAGGAGCACCGCGGTGAGCTTCACCGCGTCACCGGGAGCACCGGTGAGCTTCTCGACCTCGATCACGTCGCCCTCGGCGACCTTGTACTGCTTGCCGCCGGTCTTGACGATCGCGTACATCGGAGGCGGACTCCCTGTCGTTGAGGCTGCTGGCGGTCGTTCCCGCAGCGGCTCGCCGGGTAGCAGTGCACGGCGGCGCGGGCACACGGGAACTCGGCACACCAAAGGTGGGCCGCAGGCAAGAGTACGCCATCGCCGGCCCGGACCCCAAACCGGCCCGCCCTGGTCAGCGCGCGCAGAGCTGGTCGAGGCGCTGCTGGAGCCGGTCGAGTTCGGTCTCGTCGATCGACTCGACGTCGGCACCGAGCGCGGAAACCTCGGTGCCGAGGTCGGTGAGCAGCGTCTTGAGCTGCGGATCGCCGGTCCGCTCCGACTGCTCCCGCAGTACGGCCCGCCAGCCCGCCAGCGCCGCCTCGGCCCGTCCCCGGGCGGCCTCGGCCGTGCGGCTGTCCCCGGCGCCCACCGCCGCGAGCATCTGACCCAGCTCAGCCACGTACGTCCGAACGGCAGTGGTGCTGGCCTCCTGCGCGGCGGCGCAGACCTGGGTGGCGTCGCCGCCCGCCACACCGCCGCTGGCCGGCATGCCGGTCGGGCCAGCAGGGGTGCCGGCGGCCGCCGAGCCAGCGCCCTCGCCGGTCCCACCGGTGGAGCAGCCCGCCGCGACGGAGAGCATGGCGAGCAGCGCGGTGACCGCGAGCAGACGGCGCATCTTCTTCTCCTGACCTGGGACAGCCGATCGAGGACCGGGTGGCCACAACGGCGAGGTCCCTCCCCCGTCACTTTGCCGGGAGAGGGACCTCGTCAAACACGTGGCCGGTCAGGCGCTCAGGGGCGGGTCCGCCGACGGGTGCCACCACGACGCGACCGGCGACGACCGCCACCGCCCTCGGTGGTTTCCTCGTCGCCCTCACCGTCAGCGAGCGCGTCCGGGTCGTCCGCCGCGGCCAGCCGAGCCGACTCACCCTGCTGAGCATCGGAGATCGCCGGCGCGGCGGCGGTGTCCGACTCGTAGCGGGACAGGTCGTAGCCCATGGTGTCCTGGTAGTCGGCGCCCGGCTCGGCAGTGGTGTCGGTGTCGACGACCTCGACCGCGGTCCGCTCGGCCGCGGCCGGAGCGTTCTTGCGCGCCCGGCGGCGGGACGAGGTGGCGCCCTGCTCGGCCGCCGGAGCGGGAGTCACCGCTGAGGCGACCGCCTTGACCTTCTCCCCCGCACCGGCGGGACGCGGCTTCTCCGGCACCGGCTCGGTGTGGATGATGACGCCCCGGCCCTTGCAGCACTCGCAGGTCTCGCTGAACGCCTCCAGCAGGCCCGCGCCGATCCGCTTACGGGTCATCTGCACCAGGCCGAGCGACGTGATCTCGGTGACCTGGTGCTTGGTGCGGTCCCGGCCCAGGCACTCAGTGAGTCGGCGCAGCACCAGCTCACGGTTCGACTCCAGCACCATGTCGATGAAGTCGATCACCACGATGCCGCCGATGTCCCGCAGCCGGAGCTGACGGACGATCTCCTCCGCCGCCTCCAGGTTGTTGCGGGTGACGGTCTCCTCCAGGTTGCCCCCGGAGCCGGTGTACTTGCCGGTGTTGACGTCGACGACAGTCATCGCCTCGGTGCGGTCGATCACCAGCGAGCCGCCGGAGGGCAGGAAGACCTTCCGGTCCAGGCCCTTGATGATCTGCTCGTCGATCCGGTACTCGGCGAAGACGTCGCTCGTGCCGACGTGCCGGCGCACCCGGTCGACCAGGTCCGGGGAGACGTGCGACAGGTACGACTCGACCATGTCGTACGACTGCTCGCCCTCGATCACCAGCTCGCGGAAGTCCTCGTTGAACAGGTCCCGGACCACCCGGATGACCAGGTCGGGCTCCCCGTAGAGCAGCACCGGAGCGCCACCCTCGGCGGCCTTGGCCTGGATGTCCTCCCACTGCGCCTGGAGCCGCTTGACGTCGCGGGCCAACTCGTCCTCGGTGGCGCCCTCGGCGGCCGTCCGGACGATCACGCCCGCGCCGTCCGGGACCAGCTTCTTGAGCACGTCGCGCAGCCGCTTGCGCTCGTTGTCCGGCAGCTTGCGGCTGATCCCGGAGGCGTTGCCGTTGGGCACGTAGACCAGGTGCCGACCCGAGAGCGCGATGTGGCTGGTCAGCCGTGCGCCCTTGTGCCCGATCGGGTCCTTGGTGACCTGGACCAGCACCGAGTCGCCGGAGCGCAGCGCCTGCTCGATCGAGCGGGCCCGCCCCTCCAGCCCGGAGGTGTCCCAGTTGACCTCACCGGCGTACAGCACGGCATTACGGCCCCGACCGACGTCGACGAACGCGGCCTCCATGCTCGGCAGCACGTTCTGCACCTTGCCGAGGTACACGTTGCCGGCCATCGTCCCGGAGGAGTTGCGGGTCACGTAGTGCTCGACCAGCACGCCGTCCTCCAGGACGGCGATCTGGGTGCGGTCACCGCGCTGGCGGACCGCCATCACCCGGTCGACGGCCTCCCGGCGCGCCAGGAACTCCGACTCGCTGAGGATCGGCGGGCGGGTACGGCGCTGCTCCCGACCGTCCCGGCGACGCTGGCGCTTGGCCTCCAGCCGGGTCGAGCCGGACACACCCTGCACCTCGTCGACGGTCCGGCGCGGCTCGCGGATCTTCACCACTGTCGGCACGCCGTCGTCCGCCGCGCCCTCGGTGTCACCGGCGCCACGACGGCGACGGCGGCGACGACGACGGGTCAGGCCGTCCCCGCCCTCGGACTCCTCGTCCTCGTCGCCCTCGGCCTCGGCCTCGGCGGTCTCTTCCTCGTCGGCCTGCGCCGCCTCCTCGGACTCCTCGTCCTCGGCGTCGTCGGCCCCGCCCTTGCCCCGGCCCCGGCCCCGGCGACCACGTCGGCGGCGGCGGCGCGCGGCGGCGCTGTCCTCGTCGTCCTCATCCGCCTCGGCGGCCTCGTCGGCCTCCTCGGTCGGCTCCTCTTCGGCCTCGATGGCCTCGATCGGCTCCACCGGCTCGACCTCGCGGCGACCACGCCGACGGCGTCGGGACGGCTCGGCGGCTTCCTCGACGGCCGGCTCCTCGGTCGCCGCGGCGGGCTCCACCGGTCGGGTCACCGGCACGGCGTCCGGCTGGGGTGCCATGAACAGCACTGTGGGCGCGGAGAGAGCAGCGCGCCGACGACGGGTACGCGGCTGCTCCGGCTCGATCTCGGCCGGCTCGTTCGGCTCATCCGTCACACCGGAGACGGCCACACCAGGTGGCACCTCGCCGGAGCGCTCCTGCGCACCGCTACTCCAGGCCAGCTCGGCGGCGGACGTGCTCGGGAGGGCCGGGGAGTCGTTCAACTCGGCCTCGGCCTCGCGCAGGTCGGACTCCGCCGGCGCCTCGGCGACGTCCGGCTCCTCGACGACCGGCTCCTCGACCGCTGGCGACTCGTCGACGGCGGTCGGCTGTTCGGTGGCGGGCGGCTCCTCGACGGCAGCCGGTGTGGCCTTCTTGCGCCGGGTACGGGTCACCTTGACCGGCGGCACCACCTCGGCCGAGGCCGCCTCCGCAGAGGCGGCGACCAGCGGCTCCTCGGCGGTCGTCTCGACGGGGGTGGCCTTGCGGCGGCGCCGGGGAGTCTTCGGTGCGACGTCCAGGTCGCCGGAGACCGGGGCGAAGACCTCCGCCTGCGGCGACTCGACGTTGCCGGCGCCACCGGTGGGCGCCTCGATCGGGGCGTCGGTCTGCTCCGGCTGGTTGAGCGGGGCGGCCCGACGACGGGTCGCCCGGGTGCGCCGCGCTGGCGCGGCCGGTTCGGCGGCCTCAGCGGGAGCGCTCTCCGCGTCGGCCGGTTCCACCGAGGCCGAACCGACGGCCGTGGTGGAGGTCTCGACGGCGGCACCGTCGGCCGTGGTGCTCTGGTCGGCGGTTGCACCGGCCGGCTGTGAACCGGTCCGTTCGCCGCCCTCGGGCTCGTTCTCGAGCATGGACGTTCTCCAGTTCTGGCTAGCCCGGGCGCGGGTGAGCGCTGCCACGCAGGGTCGCCGCAAAAGTGTTTCCGCCGGGCGCGCGTGGTGCGCGACCGCCGAAGTCTGCCTGCCAGAACACCGACCGTCGGTCAGTGCCCAACGATGGCTGCCCCGTCGCGGTCCGCATCCAACGGATCCACGATCGCACCCTGCGCGGTCAACGTGCCCTGAGCCAGCCGTGTCACCCTCGGCGAAACCGGCGGCTCCAGGTCGGCCACCACGCGGAGGCCGGAAAGGACGTCATCGGGCCGTACGGACGGGGTGACCTGCCGCACGACCAGTTCGAGTATCGCACACGGTACGGCCGGCGCCCCGGAAGGCGTCGGCGTAGGCAGTTGGACATCGATCGATATCACGGCGGCTCGGGCGTCGAAAGTGCGTCGACCCTGCTTGGTCATCCGCTCGACCAGCACCTCCTCGGCCGCCACGAAGGCGTCCACCGCAGCGCGCAGCACCGCCGTGTCGACCTCAGGCAACTCGATGTGCCAGTGCGACGCCTCGATCCGGTCCGGCAGGTTGCCCCCTTCGGCGATCACGGCGTCTAGGACGTCCAGCCCCGGCGAGAGCGCGGCGTCCAACGCGGCGCGCAAGGCCGCCGGGTCGACGGCCGCCTGAAGGGCGATTTCCAGGTACTCCGCCTCGCTCGCCACCCCGGTGGGCGCGGCGCTGGCGTAGGAGATCTTCGGGTGCGGGTGGAAACCCTGGGAGAAGGCGACCGGCACGGCGGCCCGGCGTAGCGCGCGCTCGAACGCCCGGGCGAAGTCCCGGTGCGAGGTGAATCGCAGCGGTCCACGCTTGGCGTACCGGATGCGGACGCGCTGGACGACCGGTGCCTGGCCGCCCTCGGGTTGAGGCTTTCTGGCGATCGTGGGCTCCTCGGGTGTACCTGCGTGTCCGCCCATCCTGGCGCAGGGCTCGTGACGGTACGCAGCCGGGGCGGGGCGATTGGCCCGACAGACGGGTGCAAAATGGTCGTACGGGTCGTGACCACCGGCCGGAGAAGCCCGATGGCCGGCTGGTGACCCGCAAGAGTCACCAGCCGGCCACCACGATCAGGACCGGTTACCGCTCCTGCGGCGGGGCGGGCGGCGGGCCGCCCGGCGGGCCGTAACCGGGAGGCGGTGCGTAACCGGGAGGCGGGCCGTAGCCGGAGGGCGGGCCCTGGCCGGGGGGCGGAGCGGCATACCCGGCGGATGGGGCGTACCCGGGGGCTGGCGGGTAGCCGGACGTCGGGGCGTAACCCGCGCCCGGCGACGGGTAGGCACCAGAGAGCGCCTGGTCCAACGCCTCGTCCGGGATGTCGGCGGCCCGGGCCGCCTCCCGCCGGTACCGCCGGCGGTTCCAGATGAGGAACACCGCCAGCCCCAACAGCAACACCAGCACCACGGCGATCCCGATGCCCACCACCATGACCTGCTGGTCGGTCGGGCCACCGCGATCGCCGTGCTGGGTGACGTCGAACTCCTCGTCCGGACCCGCGGCACGGGCAGTCGAGCCCGGGTCGACCGGCGCCGCGGCCGGGTCGAGCAGCGGGTTGGCGGTGACCGCCGGCACGTTCGCGGTCAGCGCCTTCATCGGGTCGATCACTCCGAAGCCGTACTGCGGATCGCGGCCGGACGGGCCCGCGTCCCGCACGGTCCGGATGATCCGGTTGATCACGCTCGGAGCATTGAGATCCGGATACTTCGACCGGATCAGCGCGGCCAGACCGGAGACGATCGCACCGGAGTCGGAGGTGCCGTCACCCCAGCCGTAGCCACCCTCGTTCGTGACGTTGTAGACGCTGTCGCCGGGAGCGGCGACCACCGCCTCCGGCCCCTGGACGGAGCCGGACCAGAACGCTCCGCCCCTTGTCGTCCCGGTCACCGCGACGACACCGGGGGTGTTGGCTGGGGTTCCGACCGCGACGTGGCCCTTGGCGGTGTTACCGGCGGAGGCGACCACCACGACGTCACGGTCCAACGCGTACTTGATCGCGTCCCGCTCCACCGGCTTGGCGAGGCCCGGGCCACTAATGGAAATGTTGATCACCTTGGCGCCGCCGTCGACGGCCATCCGGATGCCCCGGGCGATCCCCTCGCCCTTGTAGACCCCGTCGTCCTTGCGCATCTTGATGGGCAGGATCTTCACACCGGGGGCGATGCCGACCACCCCGTCGCCGCTGGATTTCGCCGCGATGATGCCGGCTATGTGCGTGCCGTGTCCGTCGTCGTCGGACCGGCCGTCGCCGGAGGTGCCGTAGCTACGACCACCGGCAAGCACCTGACCGCGCAGGTCCGGATGGCTGGCCTCGACGCCACTGTCGAGCACGGCCACGACCACGCCCCGCCCGGTCGAGATCTTGTGCACCTGGTCGATCCGGAACTCGTCCAGATACCACTGCTCGGCCCGCCGGGGCGCGGCTGCCGCCGGTTGAGCGGCCCCCACCACCAGGAGCCCCGCCAGCAGGCAGGCGGTCACAGACCGGAGGCTTCCGACGTTCACCCTCATCCGTCCATCCTCATCGAAGGACACCCGGAGACGCCCCGTCACCAGGACCCCACGGATCGTCATCCTCAGTCAACCACGACGAGTGCTCGGAGCCGGTACCACCGCCGTGCCCGGCGCCGCCCGCGCCGCCCATCATGCCGCCGCCCATCATTCCGGCGCCGCCGACGCCCGCACCACGCGCGCCGCCCGCCATCCCGGCGCCGCCGGCGGCCTGGGCGGTGCGCAAGGCGTTCGCCGCGCTCGTCATCGGCGGCAGCTTTCCGTTGCCGCCACCCACCATGCCGGGGATACCGCCCACGCCGATCCCGGCACCGCCGCCCAGGCCACCGCCGGCACCGATCCCACCGGCCGAGCCGACGCCGGCACCGCCTCCGAACCCACCGCCGGCGCCACCGAGACCGGCGCTGCCGACCCCGCCGCCGCCGATGCCACCACCCAAGCCACCGACGCCACCCGGGGTGGCGCCAGCCAGACCGCTGCTGTAGCCGGCATCGCCGTCCGGGTAACCCGGGTAGCTGGAGCCCGTCGACGGCGGTGTGAGCTGACCGGTGCCGCCGGTGGGCGAGCCATCGCCGATCCCACCGGGCTTGGTCGGGGAGAACGGGTCCACCGTGGACGTCGGACCGCCAGTGTCGCCGATGCCGGGCGGCCTGCTGCCGATCGTGGGGCCGCCACCACCGATGTCGGGCTTCCCGCCGAAGTCGCCACCACCGGTGTCGGGTCGCCCCGTTGGCGGAACCCGGGTGTCACGGGTGATGTCGTTGACCTCGGTTCCGGCATCCGGGCCGTTGACGGTGAGCTTGGGGCGCTCCGTGTAGACCGCCTGGGGCAGCGGGGCCATCGCGCTGTTCGCCGCGTTCTGATTGTCCCGGTACCAGTTGTCCAGGTGGGCTCCGGTGTCCCACCAGCCGCCCCGCTTCTGGTCACCGGCCTGGCCGTCGACCTTCATCGTCGCTTCCAGGTCGTCGGCCTTGTCACGGAACGCGCCGTCGGCGTACGAGCCGGGGTTGCTCTGGTAGTCCTTGCGCAGCGCGGCGAGGAACCCCGACGAACTCTCGCCGTCGCGGGCATCGTCGAGCTCGGTGCCGTTGGGCAGGCTCCACTCGTTGAACCCGAAGTCGTCCATCAGTGGGATCGGGATCGTGGAGACCGACTTGCGGATGTCGCCCTCGATCCGCGTCAACGCGCCACTGACGTTCGTCGCGTCGGTGATCAGATCCTCGATCTGCTTGCCGATCTTGCCCAGGTGCTCGCGGTAAGCGTCACCACCGCTGCCCTTCCAACCGGCGAGCATCCCGGGCAGACCGCCGACGTGCGGGCGTTCCTGGCCCGTCGCGATCGGGCCGACGAACGAGCGCCCGACGAGCGCGTCGCGCAGTTGTTGCAGGCCGCTGGAGAGGTTGCTCCAGCCCGCTCCGACCGATCCGACCGTTTCCGGGTCCGCGGAGAGCGTCACCTCGCGGACGCACCGCTCCCAGGTTCCTCCAGCCATGACGTCCCCCTCAGGCCGTGTACGGGTAGGTGGGTGCGCCGCTGGCGGTGGGCGGCGGCGCCGCCGACTCCAGCAGCCGCTCGATCTCCTTGCCGTTGGCGCCGTTGCGCGCCTCGGTGTCGCGGAACGCCTTGGCGATATCCTCGGTGCCCTCCTTCAGCGCGGCGAGCTTCTGGGAGAGCGTCGTGAGGTGCGCTTCCATGTTCGCCGTGGAGGTTTCCAGGGCCCGCCACTGCATGCGGGCGTCCTCGTACGCGCCGAACGGGGTGCCGTTAGGGACGGTCTGGGCGTTGTTGCTGTCGCCCTTCATCCGCTCCTTGATGCGTTCCATCTCGTACTTGATGGTGTCGTCGATGTACTGCCTGAGCCGCTCGACGTACGTGGCGGCGGCGTCAAGGTCCTCGACGCTGACTTGCAGATCGCCGATACTCGGCGGCGGGATGCTCCCCATGCGATTCCTCCCCCGTCCCCGACCCGCCGGGTCGGTCCATGTCAGACGCAGCGTATCGAGTCTGACCTAGTCGGGGCAGCCCCAGCCACCAGCACGTGGTACAGATGACGGCCGATATCACGGAAGGTCCGGTGTCCGGCCGCAGCGCGGCCGGGCACCCGGACAACGCCAACGGGCCCGCGAGACGCGGACCCGTTGGGTGACATGTCGGATGTGGAGGGTGGTGGGTCACCGCCAGCCGGCGCTGCCCGCGGGCAACCCGGTCAGGGGTGCGAGTGCGAGTGGCCCGACGGGACCTTCATGCCGTTGCCGCCCAGCGGGGTGAGCGGCAGCAGCTTCTTGCCGGTGGGGCCGATCTGGATCTCGGTGTCCATCGATGGGCAGACGCCGCAGTCGAAGCAGGGCGTCCACCGGCAGTCGTCCTGCTCGAACTCGCTGAACGAATCCTGCCAGTCCTGCCAGAGCCAGTCCTTGTCCAGGCCCGAGTCGAGGTGGTCCCAGGGCAGGACCTCCAGCTCGTCGCGCTGACGGGTGGTGTACCAGTCGAGGTCCACCCCGAAGGCGGGCAGCGTCTCGGCCGCCGCGTCCACCCAGCGCTGGTACGAGAAGTGCTCGCTCCACCCGTCGAACCGGCCGCCGTTCTCCCAGACCTTGCGGATGACCGAACCGACACGGCGGTCACCCCTGGAGAGCAGGCCTTCGATGAGCGACGGCTCGCCGTCGTGGTACCGGTAGCCGATGGCCCGACCCAGCGAGCGGTCCGCGTTGATGGCCTGCTTGAGGATCTTGAGCCGGTGGTCGATGACCTCCGGACGGTCCATCGCGGCCCACTGGAACGGGGTGTGCGGCTTCGGCACGAACCCGCCGATGGAGACCGTGCACCGGATGTCCTTGGAGCCGGTCGCGGCCCGGCCGGCCCGGATCACCTCGTGGGCCATCTCGGCGATCTCGAGGACGTCCTCGTCGGTCTCGGTGGGCAGGCCACACATGAAGTAGAGCTTCACCTGCCGCCAGCCGTTGGTGTACGCGGTGACGACGGTACGGATCAGGTCTTCCTTCGACACCATCTTGTTGATGACCTTGCGGATCCGCTCCGAACCGCCCTCCGGGGCGAAGGTCAGACCGGTGCGCCGCCCGTTGCGGGACAGCTCCTGCGCGAGGTCGATGTTGAAGGCGTCCACCCGGGTCGAGGGCAGCGACAGCGAGACGTTGGTGCCCTCGTACTGCTGGGCGAGGCCCGAGCACATGTCGCCGATCTCGGAGTGGTCCGCCGAGGAGAGCGACAGCAGGCCGACCTCGGAGAAGCCGGAGAACTCCAGGCCCTCGCGGACCATCTGCGCGACGGTGGTGATCGACCGTTCCCGCACCGGACGGGTGATCATCCCGGCCTGGCAGAACCGGCAACCCCGGGTGCAGCCCCGGAAGATCTCCACCGCGTACCGCTCGTGCACCGTCTCGGCCAGCGGAACGAGGGGCTTCTTCGGGTACGGCCAGGCGTCCAGGTCCATCGTCGTGCGCTTGTGCACCCGGAACGGCACGTCCGCCCGGTTCGGTACGACCCGCTGGATCCGGCCGTCCGGCAGGTAGTCGACGTCGTAGAAGCGCGGCACGTAGACGCTCTCGGTGCGGGCCAGCCGCAGCAGCAGCTCGTCGCGGCCGCCCGGGGAGCCCTCGGCCTTCCACTCCCGGACGATCGCGGTGATCTCCAGGACCGCCTCCTCGCCGTCGCCGAGCACAGCGGCGTCGATGAAGTCGGCGATCGGCTCCGGGTTGAACGCGGCGTGCCCACCGGCCACGATCACCGGGTCGGCGTCGGTGCGGTCGGCGGCCAGCATCGGAATGCCGGCCAGGTCGATCGCGGTGAGCATGTTCGTGTAACCCAGCTCGGTGGAGAAGGAGATGCCGAACACGTCGAACCCGCGCACCGCCCGGTGCGCGTCGACGGTGAACTGCGGCACGCCGTGCGTGCGCATCAGCGTCTCCAGGTCCGGCCAGACCGCGTACGTCCGCTCGGCGAGGGTGTCGGGCAGCTCGTTGAGCACCTCGTAGAGGATCTGCACGCCCTGGTTGGGCAGGCCCACCTCGTAGGCGTCGGGATACATCAGCGCCCAGCGCACGGTCGCCGCGTCCCACTCCTTCGTGACCGCACCCAACTCGCCGCCGACGTACTGGATGGGCTTGGAGATCTGGGGTAGCAGCGGCTCGAGCTGGGGCCAGACCGACGGCTCCAGGTCGCGGCGCGGCGTCTGACGGGCCGAGCTGGAGTCGTCGCGAGAGTTGGTCGCGGCCGCGCGCGGCGTCGTGGACGGGGCACTCATGATGCCCAAGGGTACGCGTTCGTCCGGCGGGGATCGCGCGCACGCCCGATCGGCGATGGTGGCGGCGCGGTATTAACCTCGGTTCGGCGCGAGAGGAGATTGCCGCGATGCCGGAGCCCCAGCCGGGAGCACGGCCGGCCGACGGGAGCAACCCGGGCGCTGAGCCGGAGCGGGACCCGGCGGTCGCCGACGAGCCGACCTCCCCACCCGTACCCTCGGACCAGCCGGAACCCCCGGACCAGCCAGAATCCCCGGACCAGCCGGAACCCTCGGACCAGCCGGAACCCCCGGACCAGCCGGAACCCCCGGACCAGCCGGAGCCTGCCGCGACCGCGGAGGTCCCGGCGCCCAGGTGGAGCGGTTCGGCCCCGGTGCCACCGCCGCTGCCTCGCCGACCCGCCTGGGGCGAGTCGGCCGAGCCAACCCCTCCCCCGCCGGTGGCCGTCGGGCCGCCGGAGCACCAGACTCCGGTCGACCCGTGGGCCGGCGTGGACACCGGCGGCTGGGATCTGCCCTCCGCCGAACTGCCCCCGCTGCCCCCCACGATGTCGTATCCGTCGCCGCCGGACACCAGGCAGTGGTCCGGGCCCCCCGCTGCCCCGGCCGGGCCGCACCCGGTGCCACCGCCGGCCGCCCCGAGCGCACCCCGGGCCATCGGACCCGTGGTGCCGGCCCGGCCGATGTCGCCACCCGCGCCGCCGAAGGTGCCGAAGCAGCGCCGGGGCCGGCGATCCACCGCGCCACCGCCAGCGCCGCCGCCCGGGTGGCAGGCCCCCAAGGGGTACGTGCCGGTACCGGTCCGCCGACGACGCCGCTGGCCGTGGCTGCTGCTGCTCAGCCTGGCCTGCTGTTGTGGCTGCCCCGCCTACTACGGGTTCCCGATCTCGGCCCAGTACCCGGCACGCGCGGCCCTGCCCGTCCAGGTGGACGACCTCAGCCTGCGGCAGGACAGCCGCAGCACCGAGGCCGCGCAGAAGTTGGAGAACGAGGTACGCAAGGAGCACTGGCTGGCCGAGGACACGTTCGCGGGCGTCTACGCCACGACGAGCGGCAAACGGGTGACCGTCTTCGGCGGCACCGGCTTCCGGCTGAGCCCGGAGTCGGACGCGGAGGCCGAGATCAGCCGGCTCACCAAGCGGTACGCGTTGGATGCCCCGGAGAGCGTGGACACCGGTGTGCGGGGCCGGCACGAACGGTGCGCGGTGGGTAGCGCCGACGGCAGTGCCGTTGTCGTCTGCACGTCGGTCGACCACGGCAGCATCGCCACCGGCGTGTTCACCCGACTCTCCGTCGCCGACAGTGCCGACCTGCTGGGCACCCTGCGCGCCCAGATCGTCCAGCCCGAGCGGGGCTGAAGCCGCACCTCGGCCAGGCCGGGGTGCGGTGATCCGCATTCGGGCGTTCGGGCCGCGCGGCCGGGCAGGGTGCGCCCGGCGGGGTCAGGCGTCGCGGGTCGGGTCCGGGTGGGCGCGCGGCGGGGCGTAGCGGGGCACGTACTCCTGGCCGGTGAGCTTCTGGATCTCACTCATCATCTCGTCGGTCATCTGCCGCAGCGAGGTGCGGTCGTCCGGTCGGCCGGTGAAGTCCAGCGGCTTGCCGAATCGAACCGTGATCTTGGCAGTGCCCGGCCGGGGCACCCGGGCACCGATCGGCTGCGCCTTGTCCGTGCCGATCATGCCGACCGGGATGATCGGCACACCGGCCGAGATCGCCAGCCGAGCCGCGCCGGTCCGCCCCCGGTAGAGCTTGCCGTCCGGCGAGCGGGTGCCCTCCGGGTAGACCACCACCAGGTCACCACCCTTGAGCGCCGGGATCGCCGCGTCGAACGCGGACAGCGCCGCCCGGCCACCGGCCCGCTCGACCGGGATCGCGCCCAGGCCGGTGAGGACGAACTTGGAGATCGCACCCTTCACGCCGGCGCCCTTGAAATATTCCGACTTGGCCCAGAACGCCAGGTGCCGGGGCACGACAGTGCCGAGGAACAACTCGTCGGCCACCGAGAGGTGGTTGCCGGCGAAGATCGCACCGCCGGTCTCCGGCACGTGTTCCAGCCCCTCCACGGTCGGGCGGAACGCCAACCGCAGCGTGGGCGCCACGGTGAGCTTGCCGATGGTGTAGAGCAGGGGCACTGGTCCTCCGGCAGATCAGGTGCGAACAGGCGGTGTCACGGTAGCGGACGCCTCCACACCTCCCGGACGGAGGTGGTGAGGCGCCCGCACCCTGGCGATGGTCCGTTATACCCGGCGGACGACCACCGTTACCCGCTCACCATCGCCGACCTCGCCAGCGAAGCCCTCCAGGCCCTCGACGGCAGAGCCGTCCGGACCCTCGACGGCGGAGCCGTCCGGACCCTCGACGAAGTCGACCGAGTCGGCCAGCACCTCCGCGGAGACGAAGTCGACGTACGCGGACACCGCCGCGCGTACCTCGTCGGACGCCGACACCGACACCACGATCCGGTCCGAGACGTCCAGGTCGGCCTCCCGACGGGCCTGCTGCACCACCCGCACGACGTCGCGGGCCAGCCCCTCGGCGGCCAGCTCCGCTGTGACGTCGGTGTCGAGCACCACCACGCCCTCGCCGCCGGGCAGCGGCGCGGAGTGCTCGGCGTCGGCGGCGACCAGGCGCAACTCGTACTCACCCTCGGCGAGGGTGACGCCGGCGGCCACCGGGGCGCCGCCGACCAGCTCCCACTCGCCCGCCTTGACCGCCTTGATCACCTGCTGCACCTGCTTGCCGACCCGCGGGCCGAGCGCCCGGGGCACCACCGTCAACACCTGCTCGCAGTACGCGGACAGCTCCGCGCTGAACTCCACGGCCTTCACGTTGACCTCGTCGGCGACCAGGTCGGCGAACGGCCGCAGCTGCTCCGCGGCCGGCGAGGCCACAGTCAGCTTCGACAGCGGCAGTCGCACGCGCAGCCCCTTGGCCTTGCGCAGCGACAGCGCCGCCGAGGCGACCGCTCGCACGTTGTCCATCGCGGCGACCAGGTCGTGGTCGGCCGGGAACTCGCTCGCCTCCGGCCAGTCGGTCAGGTGCACCGAACGCTCCCCGGTCAGGCCACGCCAGATCTCCTCCGCGGTCAGCGGCGCGAGCGGCGCCACCACCCGGCAGAGGGTCTCCAGCACCGTCGACAGGGTGTCGAAGGCGTTGGCGTCACCCGACCAGAACCGGTCCCGGGACCGGCGCACGTACCAGTTGGTCAACGCGTCCAGGTAGGACCGGACTGTGGCGCAGGCACCGGAGATGTCGTACGCGTCCATCTGCGCGCCGACGGTGGACACCAGCTCGTTCGTCTTCGCCAGCACGTACCGGTCGAGCAGGTGGGTGGAGTCGGTACGCCGCCGGGCCTGGTACCCGTCGGCGTTGGCGTAGAGCGTGAAGAAGTACCACACGTTCCACAGCGGCAGCAGCACCTGCCGGACGGCGTCGCGGATGCCCGCTTCGGTGACCGCCATGTCCCCACCGCGCAGCACCGGCGAGGACATCAGCATCCAGCGCATCGCGTCCGAGCCGTACGCGTCGAAGACGTGGTAGACGTCCGGGTAGTTGCGCAGGCTCTTGGACATCTTGCGCCCGTCCGAGCCGAGCAGGATGCCGTGGCTCAGGCAGTTGCGGAACGCCGGCCTGTCGAACAGCGCGGTGGCCAGCACGTGCATGGTGTAGAACCAGCCGCGGGTCTGCCCGATGTACTCGACGATGAAGTCACCCGGGTAGTGGTGCTCGAACCAGTCGGCGTTCTCGAACGGGTAGTGCACCTGGGCGAACGGCATCGATCCGGACTCGAACCAGCAGTCCAGCACCTCCGGCACCCGACGCATCATCGACTGCCCGGTCGGGTCGTCCGGGTTGGGGCGGACCAGGTCGTCCACCGCCGGCCGGTGCAGGTCGGTCAGGTGTACGCCGAAGTCCCGCTCGATGTCGGCGAGCGAACCGTAGACGTCCAGGCGGGGGTAGTTCGGATCGTCGGACTTCCACGCCGGGATCGGCGAGCCCCAGAACCGGTTCCGGCTGATCGACCAGTCCCGGGCGTTGGCCAGCCACTTGCCGAACGAGCCGTCCTTGATGTGGCCGGGCGTCCAGTTGATCTCCTGATTCAGCTCGACCATCCGGTCCCGGAACTGCGTCACCGCGACGAACCACGACGACACCGCCTTGTAGACCAGCGGGGTGTCGCAACGCCAGCAGTGCGGGTACGAGTGGGTGTAGGTGTCCTGCTTGAGCACCACCCCCCGGTCCTTCAGCTCCCGGATCACCGGCTTGTTGACGTCGAAGACCTGCTCACCCTGGTACGGCGGGACCAGCGCGGTGAACCGGGTGTGGTCGTCCACAGTGACGATGGTGGGGATGCCGGCGGCGTTGCAGACGTTCTGGTCGTCCTCACCGAAGGCCGGGGCCAGGTGCACGATCCCGGTGCCGTCCTCGGTGGTGACGAACTCCGCGCCGAGCACCTGGTAGGCGTTCTCCCCGGCCTGCTCGACGAGGAAGTCGAACAGCGGCGTGTAGCGACGTCCGACCAGGTCCCGGCCGTACACCGTGCCGACCTGCTCGTAGCCCTCCAGCTCCTTGGCGTACGCGGCCAGCCGCGCCGCCCCCACCAGGTAGCGGTCGCCGTCGCGTTCGAGCACCGCGTACTCGATGTCGGGCCCGACGGCGAGCGCCAGGTTCGACGGCAGGGTCCACGGCGTGGTGGTCCAGACGCCCAGCTTGACCGGCCCGCGCACCAGCTCCGGCGCGGACTCGTCGGCGGTCAGCTCGAACCACACCGACAGGGTGGGGTCGTGCCGGTCCCGGTAGACGTCGTCCATCCGGGTCTCGGTGTTCGACAGCGGCGTCTCACAGCGCCAGCAGTACGCCAGCACCCGGAAGCCCTCGTAGATCAGACCCTTGTCGTGCAGGGTCTTGAAGGCCCACATGACGCTTTCCATGTAGTCCAGGTCGAGGGTCTTGTAGTCGTTCGTGAAGTCGACCCAGCGGGCCTGCCGGTTGATGTACCGCTCCCAGTCCTGGGTGAACTCCAGCACCGAGGTACGGCAGGCCTCGTTGAACCGGTCCACGCCCAGGTCGATGATCTCCGCCTTGCTGGTGATGCCGAGCTGCTTCTCGGCCACCACCTCGGCGGGCAGGCCGTGGCAGTCCCAGCCGAAGCGCCGCTCGACGTGCCGACCGCGCATGGTCTGGTAGCGCGGCACCACGTCCTTGACGTAGCCGGTGAAGAGGTGACCGTAGTGCGGCAGGCCGTTGGCGAACGGCGGGCCGTCGTAGAAGACGTACTCGTTCTTGCCGTCCGTGCCGGCGGGGCGGGCCTCGATGCTGGCCTCGAAGGTCTTGTCGGCCGTCCAGTGCTCCAGCACCCGGCGCTCGACCGCGGGCAGGTCCGGGCTCGCCGGTACACCGGCGGCGGTCGGGTCGTGCAACGGATAGGCCATCGGGGGTCGCTCTCCTCGTGCAGCTCACTCAACGTGGGACTGCGAGGACGAACCTTCCGGGGTACGCCAGGAACGGCGCTCCCGGGTGGCCCGCGGTACCACCCCGCTTGGCGGTCAGGATCGACCGCCCGCTCATTGTCGGCTGTGACGGGCCGCACCCGTCCGGTTCTACTGGGCCGGTCACCCGGCTGTTCTTCCGGAGGCTCACCGGTGATGGCCGGGTCATCGCCTTACGGGGTCCAACGATACTCGACGCGCCGACCGCCGCGCCTTCGAGTGATGACCCACGCCGGCACACCCTAGGCTGGCCGGGTGATCCGGATCGAGTTGGACGAACCGACGCTGTCCCGCACCCGGATCGCCACCAGCCCCCTGTGGGAGGTGCTGACCAGCCTGTTCGTGCTGCACCGCCATCCGGTGGAGGCACCCTGGCCGTACACGGCCTGGGCGCGGCACGCACGGCGGGTGCTCGACGAGGTGCCGGCGGCCGCGCCGGCCCGGCTGCTGACCATCGGCCTACCCGCACCGGACTTCCTCAGCCCGATCCCCACGTCGGCCGCGCCGACCCTTGCCGAACAGCTCGCCGAACTGCGCGCGACGCCGGCCGAAGTGATCGCCGAGCAGATCCCCCACTACTACCACCCGGACGACCTGCCGGAGTGGCTCGGCCCATTCGTCACGGACCGGCGGGCCGCCCTGGACCGGCTCGCCGACGGCATCGAGGCGTACTGGGACGCGGCCATCGCGCCGTGGTGGTCGGCGATGCAGGCGGCGCTGGACGAGGAGGTGCTGCACCGGGCGCGGGCTCTCGCCGCGTACGGTCCGGACGCGCTGCTGACCGACCTGCACGAACGGGTGCGCTGGAAGAAGCCGGTGCTGACGCTGGTGAAGCCGTCGGAGCAGCAGTTCACCGCGGTGAACCAGCGGCTGTTGCTGCTTCCCCTGATCTTCTCGCAGGGAGCGCTCATCTGCGCCACCGACCATCCGGAGATCATCGCCGTCTCCTACCAGGCGCGCGGGGCGGTGGTGCTGGCCGAGGGTGGGCCCGCCTCGGCGCCCCGGACGACACCGGCCACGGATCGCCTGGCGGTGCTTGTCGGCCGTGGTCGTGCCCAGGTGCTGCGGGCGCTGGCGAGGCCGGCCACCACCGCTGGCCTCGCGGCGACCTTGGGGCTCGCCCCGAGCACCGTGTCGGAGCAGCTCTCCGCGCTGCTGGCCGCCGGCGTGGTGCACCGCCGCCGGGTGGGCCGGCGGGTGTTGTACGGCCTGGAACCGGCCGGCCTGGCTCTGGTACAGCTCGTTGGTGACGAGCCGACGAGCGCCTCGGCGTGAGCATTCGGCTCGATCCGAATCCGTTTCCCACCCGTTCCCGGCACTCCTAGCCTGCGGATCTCGATCGAACACGCGATCGAGGCGGTCGGGGTGAGCCGCAGGTGCCGCAGCCGCCCCGGGATGGTCACGACCCCAGCGCCGTGAGGTCCGGGCAGTCCGCGGCGTCGACCTGACGGTCGGTAACGGGGAGCTGTTCGGCCTGCCCGGCCCAACCGGCGCTGGCAACACCAACCCCCCTCGGTTGACCGTGAAGTTCTCGCCTCGCTCGACGGCGTGGCGTGGCCACAACTCCATGATCAACCGAGAGGGAGCCGAGGTGGGATCAGGGAGCGGGGAGGGTGGTGCTCCAGAGGGAGGCGCCGTCGCGGTCACGGAGGTGCACAGTCAGGGCCTCCGACTCGCCGTCGATGGACACCTGACCGAAGTGCTGGAAACCCTCCGCCGGCGAGGTGTTGGCCACCGGAGGGGCGTGCACGAAGGCGGCCCGCGGTCCGAACGTGCCGTCCAGCGCGTTCGGGCCGAACGCCCCGGCGTGCGCCGGGCCGGAGACGAACTCCCAGAACGGGGTGAAGTCGCCGACCGCAGCCCGGGACGGGTCGTAGTGGTGCGCGGCCGAGTAGTGCACGTCGGCGGTGAGGAAGACCATGCCGGTCACCCCGGCGCGGTGGGTGGCCCGCAGCACCTCGGCGAACTCCAGCTCACGCCCGGCCGGTGCGCCCGGGTCACCCTGCGCGACACCCTCCTGCGCGGTCGGACCGTCCGGCACCACCACCCCGATCGGCAGGTCGTTGGCGATCACCTTCCAGGTCGCCGTGGACCGCTTCAGCTCCCGGATCAGCCACTCGCGCTGCTCACGGCCGAGTAGACCGCGCTTCGGGTCGGCGTACGTGTTGCCGTCGTTCGGATCCTTGTGGGTCCGCATGTCCAGCACGAACACGTCCAGCAGCGGCCCGTGCGAGATCCGCCGGTACAGCGGCCCGTTGTCCGGCACCGGCAGCCACTCGCCGAACGCCTGGCGGGCCCTGGCGGCGAGCACGTCCACCCGCCGCTCGGTGTAGCGCGGGTCGTCCAGAATCTCACCGGGGTACCAGTTGTTGAGGACCTCGTGGTCGTCCCACTGGTTGATCTGCGGGACCGCCGCGTTGAACGCCCGCAGATGCTCGTCGATCAGGTTGTACGCGTACTGCCCCCGGTACTCGGTGAGCGTCTCGGCGACCTTGCTCTTCTCCGGCGTCACCACGTTGCGCCAGATCCGCCCGTCGGGCAGGGTCACCGACTCGACAAGCGGGCCGTCGGCGTACACCGTGTCACCGCTGCACAGATAGAAGTCGGGCCGGGCCTCCCGCATCGCCCGGAAGATCGACATCCCACCGAAGCTCGGGTCGATCCCCCAGCCCTGCCCGACGATGTCGCCGGTCCAGACGAACGTCACGTCGCCGCGCCGGTGCCGGCCCGGCGCCGTGGTCAACGTCCCGGTCAGCGGCTCGCTGACCACTCCGTGCCGCTCCAGGCTCTCCACCCGGACCCGGTAGTGCAGACGCTCGGCGTCCGGCAGCCCCCGCAGCCGGACCTTGCCGGTGAAGTCGCCGTTGGGGGTGAGCACCGGGCCGCGCAGCTCGCGCGCCCCCCGGAAGTCCGGCCGGCGGCTCACCTCGACCAGCATCCGGCCCGGCCGGTCGGCCCGCGTCCAGACCAGCGCGGAGTCCGCTGTCACGTCACCGCTCTGCACGCCGTGGGTGAGCACCGGGCGCGCGGCCGGGCGCCAGGCCGGGGCGGCGTTCGCGCCAGCGCCGCCCAGCAGGGTGCCGCCGGCGACTCCGGCGCCGACCACCAGGCCGGCCCGCAGCAGGGTACGTCGATCAAGCTCGGTCATTGTTCCTCCCGGTCATGGGTTGACCCCGTCGGTCTACCGGGCGGAGATGACCGCGATCGGCGGCCCGGATGACCGGCGCCCGAACGCCTGTTGTCCGGCCGGAACGCCGGCGGCCGGCCCACCACGCGTGACCGGGGTCACCACGACGGTTGTCACGGCCGGCCCCGGTCGGACCGTCGTAGCGGTGTCGGATCGAACAGGGAGTTGGTCATGCAACGAATGAGGCTCTTCGAGGTCGCGCCGCAGGGATACCAGGCCGTGTCGGGCCTGGAGAAGTACGTCCAGGCGAACGTCGACCACACAGTGCTGGAGCTGGTCAAGCTGCGGGCGTCGATGCTGAACGGCTGCGCGTACTGCGTCGACATGCACAGCCGCGACGCCCTCGCCGCCGGCGAGTCGAGCCGGCGGCTGTTCGCGGTGGCCGCCTGGCGGGAGGCGCTGTCGTTCTTCGACGAGCGGGAACAAACCGCGCTGGCGCTCACCGACGCGGTCACCCGGCTCGGCGAGCACGGAGTGTCGGACGAGGTGTGGGACGCCGCCGCGAAGGTCTGGTCGGAGAAGGAACTGGCCGATCTGGTCCTCGCGATCGCCACAATCAACGTGTGGAATCGTATCGCCGTGACGACGCACACGGAGCCCCCGGCGCAGGTGTGACGACCGAGGCAGCAGAGGCGGCCGATGCGCTCCAGGCGCATCGGCCGATGCTGCTTGGGCTCGCCTACCGCCTGCTCGGCAGCCGACACGACGCGGAGGACGTGCTCCAGGAGGCGTACCTGCGCTGGCTCGGCGTGGACCGGTCGGCGGTGGAGGAACCACGCCGGTACCTGTCCCGGGTGGTCACCCGGCTGGCGATGGACCGGCTGCGAGCCCGGCAGGCGGCCCGCGAGACGTACGTCGGCACCTGGCTGCCCGAGCCGGTCCCGACCGCGCCATCGCCGTTCGGGCCGTTGGACCGCGCGGAGTTGCGCGACTCGCTCTCCACCGCGTTGCTGCACGTCCTGGAGCGGCTCACCCCGCCGGAACGGGCGGTGTACGTCCTGCACACGGCCTTCGACCTGCCGTACACCGAGATCGCCGAGATCCTGGACCGGTCCGTCGCCGACTGTCGGCAGCTGCACCACCGGGCGACCGCGCGGGTACGGCAGGAGCAGCGTCGGTTCACCGCCAGCCGCCCGGAGCGGGAGCGGCTGCTTGACGCGTTCCTCGCCGCCGCCCGCGACGGTGACCTGGCGAGGCTCACCGACCTGGTGGCCGCCGACGTCACAGCGTGGAACGACGGCGGCGGTCGGGTGCGGGCCGCCCTCAACCCGGTCACCGGCGCGGACCGGATCGCCCGGTTCTACGCCGGGGTCTACGGCCCGCGTCACCGGGTCGCGATGGATCCGGTCGAGCTCAACGGGGAGCCGGCGATGCTGATCACCCGCGCGGACGGCAGTCGGTACACGCTGACCATCGCCGCGGCCGACGGACGGATCACCGGGATCTACGTGGTCGGCAACCCGGCGAAGGTGCCGGCGGTCGGCTGAACCCGGGCGTCGTCGTCGACCCCGGGCCGGTGGACGTCAGCCCAGCTCGGGGAACCAGAGCGCGATCTCGCGCTTGGCGCTGTCCGTCGAGTCGGAGGCGTGCACCAGGTTCTCCCGGTTGGACAGCGACAGGTCACCCCGGATGGTGCCGGCGACGGCCTTGCGTCCGTCGGTGGCGCCGACCAGCCCGCGGACCACGTCGATGACCTGGTCGCCGGAGAGCACCAGAGCGACCAGCGGACCGCCGGTCATGAAGTCCTTCAGCGGCGGGTAGAACGCCTTGTCGACGTGCTCGGCGTAGTGCTCGTCGGCGAGCGCGGCATCCATCGTCCGGTGCGCCATCGCGTCGATCCGCAGCCCCTTGCGCTCGAAGCGGGAGAGGACCTCGCCGACCAGGCCGCGGCGGACCGCGTCGGGCTTGATCAGAACGAGGCTGCGCTCATCCGGGCTGTTGCTGGACACGCTGGGTTCCTCCTGTACGCGCTGAACGCTCGGGATCGGTACGGTCAGCCTAGCGACCCGGTCCCGGCGCCGGCGCGGCGGCCGGTCTTTCCCCCGGTGGCCGATTCGGCCTAGCCTGGTCCTGACCCCGGGAGGTCCACTGTGGCGAATGGCGGGAACCGACCCATCGCGCCGGTACGCAAGCTGATCGGCGCGGTGCTGGGCACCGTGGCCACGTTCGTCGTCCTGTTCGGCCTCGGCATGACGAGTTGGGCCATCGTGGCTCTCGGGGTCGCCCTGCTGGTGCTGGCGATCGCGCTGGCGACCGTACGCGGCGGCGGTCGCACGTGGGTCGTCGGCGTGGGGCACGTGCACAGCGCCTCCGAACCACCCACCCAGTACGCGTTCGGCCGCTGCGAACTGCAACTGGTGATTGACGCCCCTGGTCTGCCGCCGCGGTCCAAGAAGATCATTGAGCCGAGGGTGCCGGTCTCCAAGTGGCCGTCGCTGGGCCAGACCCTGCCGATCCGGGTCGCACTGGACGACCAGCGGCACGTCAAGGTCCTCTGGGACGAGGTGCTCACCCATGCCGAGACCGCCGCTGCCGTCGCCGATCTTCCGCCGGAGTTCGCCGACGCGGAGGCGATGGACGAGCTGTTGATCCAGCAGGACGCGCCGCCGTGGGCCGACCGCGCACCCGACGACGACCTCCGCGACGACTTCCGCGACCCGGTTGGTGACCCCTTCCGGGACCCGGTCGGTGACCCGTTCCGCGACCCGGTCGGTGACCCGCTGCGCACCGACCCTTCGCGCATCGACGTCCGGCGCGACGACCCGAGCGTCGCGCCCGAGGAGCGCGAGCCCGTGGTGATGCACCAGAGCCCGGGCGGCCCGGTGGTGTTGGAGGGTGTCGTCGTCGAGCCGCAGGCCGGTGGGCTGCCCCGACGGGCGACCACTCCGGCGCCGCGCCCGCCTGCCGAGGAGCGCTTCGACGAGCCCGCCGCCGACCGGTTCGACGCTTCGGAGGAGGGCGGCAGCACCACCCCACCCGCCGAGGACCCCGTCGACCCTCCCAGCGCCCAGCGCTTCGAGCAGCCCGACGCGCAGCGCTTCGACCCACCGCCCGCGCAGCGGTCCGGCCCGGGCGCGACCGACCCGCTGGACCCACTCGATCTTCCGCTGGACGATCCCGCCCCGGCCGTGGCGGCACGCACGACAGTGACCGACGAGGAACTGGACCAGGCGATCTTCGGGTTCGACGCCGGCGCGGCCGCGGATCCGGCCGCGCCGATCAGCGGAGTGGGCCTCACCCTGCTGGTCACCGACCTGCCCCGGTCGCTCGGTTTCTACCGCGACGTGCTCGGCTTCAGCGAGGTCGACCAGGGTGCCCACAACGCCGTCCTGGCCTCCGGGTCGACCCGGATCGTCCTGCGCGAGGTGACCGGGGCCGCCCCCATCAGCCGCCGACTCGTGCACGTCAACCTTGAGGTGAGCGACATCGAGGCGGCGTACGAACGGTTGCGCGAGTCGGGCGTCCGTTTCACGTACGCGCCCCGGGTGGTCAACAGGGGCACCAAGCTGGAAGGGTGGGCGGCTGCCTTCCGCGACCCGGATGGCCACGGCGTCGCGCTCACCCAGTGGCGCGAACGCGCCGACGCCTGACCCGGCCCACCTTCGGACGGCTCCGGCCGGGTCCGGCGTCAGCCGAGAATGACGCGGCGAACGTGCAGCGCGTACGCCCAGACCAGGGCGAAGATGATGCCCAACCCGAGCAGCGACCAGTGCAGCAGGCCGCCCAGCAACAGCAGGCCCTGGAGCACGGTGCCGGCGTTCCAGGCCCAGGGCCGACGCATCATGCCGGCGAGCACCACGGCAGCCACCGCCAGTGCCACCACCGCACCGATCGCGGCGCCGCCGAGGCCACCGCCGACGACCCGGATCGGCTGGATCGCCAGCAACAGCACCAGCGCCTCCAGGCTGAGCGTGCCAGCACCGAGACCGCGTACCGCCCGCTCCGGGTTGCGCAACCCGGAGCGTCGCGGCTGCCCTGCCGTGGGCTCCTCCCCCGCCGGCTGCTCGACCGGCGGGGCGGTCGGGTCCTCTGTGGGGTGCGGGTCCCGCTCCGGGCTGGTCATCGCTTCAGCAGCCGGCGCGCGTCGGCGACCGTCACCACGGACCCCGTGATCAGCACCCCGACCCCGCTCAGCTCACCGGGAACGTCCTCCTCGGCCAACGCCACAGCCAACTCGATGGCATCCGGCATCTCCTCGGCCGAGTCCACCCGCTCATCGCCGAAGATCTCGGCGGCCAGCGCGGCGAGTTCCTCCGTCGGCATCGCCCGTGGCGAGCTGTTGCGGGTGACCACCACCTGGTCGACCACCGGCTCCAGCAGCTCCAGCAGCGCTTCCGCGTCCTTGTCGGCCAGTACGCCGATCACGGCCACCAGCTTGCTGAAGGCGAACTCCTCCTGGAGGGCGGTGACTGTGGCCTTCATACCGTGCGGGTTGTGCGCGCCGTCCAGCAGGATGGTCGGCGCGTTACGGACCCGCTCCAGCCGACCCGGGGAACTGGTCGAGGCGAAGCCCTCCCGGACCGCCTCGATGTCCAGTTGACGTCGAGCCCCAGCGCCCAGGAACGCCTCCACGGCGGCGAGCGCCATTGCCGCGTTCTGCGCCTGGTGGGCACCGTGCAGCGGAATGAACACGTCGTCGTACACGCCGCCCAGCCCCTGGAGGGTGAGCACCTGGCCGCCGACAGCGACCGCCCGACCCAGCACGCCGAATTCGCCGCCCTCCCGGGCGATGGTGGCCCCGACCTCGGCGCAGCGTTCGAGGAGGGGGCCGGCGGCCTCCTCCTCCTGGGCCGCCGAGATCACCGTGGCCCCCGGGTGGATGATGCCGGCCTTGGCCAGCGCGATGTCCTGGAGCGTGTCACCGAGCCACTCGGTGTGGTCCAGCCCGATCGGGGTGATCACACAGACCCCGGCCTGGAGGACGTTGGTGGCGTCCTCGGCACCGCCGAGGCCCACCTCGACGACAGCGATGTCGACCGGCGCGTCGGCGAAGGTGGCGAACGCCAGCGCGGTGGTCATGTCGAAGTACGTCAACGGCTCGTCCGACCGCGCGTCGACCAGCTCGGCCAACGGTTTGATCTCCCGGTACACCGACGCGAACCGTTCCTCGCTGACCGGCTCCCCGTCCAGACTGATCCGCTCCCGGACGGTCTCCAGGTGCGGGCTGGTGTACCGCCCGGTGTGCAGCCCGTGCGCCCGCAACAGCGAGTCGATCATCCGCGCGGTGGAGGTCTTGCCGTTGGTGCCGGTCAGGTGGATCGCCGGGTACGCCCGCTGCGGGCTGCCGAGCAGGTCGAGCAGCGACTCGATCCGGTCCAGCTCGAAGACCATGCGGGTGAAGCCGCGGGCGTTCAGCTCGGCCTCGACGGCGGCGAATTCGGTACGGTCGGTCACGAGGGCAGTATCTCCAGAGCAGCGTCGATCCGGACCAGGTCGGCCTCGGCGGTGGCGAGCCGGTCGCGGATCTTCGCGACCACCGGCTCGGGGGCCTTGCCGATGAAGGCAGGGTTGTCGAGCTTCGCCCGGGCCTGCGCGACCTCCTTCTCGGCTGCCGCGCGGTCCTTCGTCAGCCGGGCCCGCTCGGCGGCCACGTCGATCGACCCCCGGGTGTCCAACGCGACACCGACGGCGCCGGGCATGGCCAACGTGGCACTGGCCTGGAAGTCGTCACCGGCCGGATCCAACCGGACCAGCGAGCGGATCAGCGGCTCGTGCGCAGCGATACCCGCGCCGGACAGCCCGTCCAGGCGGGCAGCCACCCGCTGCGTGGGCCGCAGCCCCTGGTCGGAACGGAACCGGCGGATCTCGGTGACCACCCGCTGCACGCCGACCAGCTCGGCCTCGGCGGCGTCGTCGATCAGCGACCGGTCGGCCACCGGCCAGGCGGCGGCCTGCACCGTCTCGCCGCCGGTCAACGCGAGCCACAGCTCCTCGGTGACGAACGGGATGACCGGGTGCAGCAGCCGCAGCAGCTGGTCGAGCACGTGCCCGAGCACCCGACGGCTGGCCTCCGCGCGCTCACCGCCCTCGGCGAGCACCGGCTTACTCAGCTCGACGTACCAGTCACAGACGTCGTCCCAGGCGAAGTGGTACAGCAGGTCGCACACCTTGGCGAACTCGTACGCCTCGAACTGCTCATCGACCTCGGCGGTGACGTGCGCCAACCGGGACAGGATCCACCTGTCGACGGTGGAGAGCTGCTCGACCGGCGGCAGGTCGCCAGTGGTGTGCGCGCCGTTCATCAGCGCGAACCGGGTGGCGTTCCAGAGCTTGTTGCAGAAGTTGCGGGAGCCCTGGCACCACTCCTCGCTGACCGGGACGTCCTGGCCGGGGTTCGCGCCCCGCGCCAGGGTGAACCGGGTGGCGTCAGCGCCGTACCTGTCGATCCAGTCCAACGGGTCGACCACGTTGCCGAACGACTTCGACATCTTCTTGCCGAACTGGTCACGGACCATGCCGTGCAGCGCGACCACGTCGAAGGGCGGCCGGCCGTCCATCGCGTAGAGGCCGAACATCATCATCCGGGCGACCCAGAAGAACAGGATGTCGTACCCGGTGACCAGCACGCTGGTCGGGTAGAACTTCGCCAGGTCCGGGGTCTGCTCGGGCCAGCCCAGGGTGGAGAACGGCCACAGGCCGCTGGAGAACCAGGTGTCCAGGACGTCCTCGTCCTGGTGCCAGCCCTCGCCGGTCGGCGGCGCCTCGTCGGGGCCGACGCAGACGATCTCGCCCGCCGGGCCGTACCAGACCGGGATGCGGTGCCCCCACCACAGCTGGCGGGAGATGCACCAGTCGTGCATGTTGTCGACCCAGGCGAAGTAGCGCTTCGCCAGCTCGGCCGGCTCGATGCGCACCCGGCCGTCGCGCACCGCGTCACCCGCGGCCTGGGCCAGCGGGGCGGTGTTGACGAACCACTGCAGCGACAGCCGCGGCTCGACTGTGGTCTTGCACCGCGAGCAGTGCCCGACCGCGTGCACGTACGGGCGCTTCTCGGCGACGATAAGGCCCTGCTCCCGCAGCGCCGCCACGATCGCCGGCCGCGCCTCGAACCGGTCCAACCCCTCGAACGGGCCGGGCACGGTGATCACGCCGCGCTCGTCCATCACTGTCAGCGCGGGCAGGTCGTGCCGCTGGCCGATCTCGAAGTCGTTCGGGTCGTGCGCCGGCGTCACCTTGACCATGCCGGTGCCGAAGGACGGGTCGACGTGCGCGTCGGCGACGATCGGGATCCGGCGGCCGGTCAACGGCAGCTCGACCTCGGTGCCGATCAGGTGCTGGTAGCGCTCGTCGTCGGGGTGCACCGCCACTGCGGTGTCGCCGAGCATCGTCTCGGCCCGGGTGGTGGCCACCACGACCTCGTCGCTGTAGCGGATCGAGATCAGCTCGCCGTCGTCGTCGGTGTGCTCGACCTCGATGTCGGAGAGCGCGGTGAGGCAGCGCGGACACCAGTTGATGATCCGGTTGGCCCGGTAGATCAGGCCGTCGTCGAACAGCTTCTTGAAGATCGTCTGGACGGCGCGGGTCAACCCCTCGTCCATGGTGAAGCGCTCGCGGTCCCAGTCGACGGAGTCGCCGAGGCGGCGCATCTGGCCGAGGATGGCGCCTCCGGACTCGGCCTTCCACTGCCAGACCCGCTCGACGAACTTCTCCCGGCCGAGATCGTGCCGGGACAGCCCTTCGGCGGCGAGCTGACGCTCGACCAGGTTCTGGGTGGCGATGCCGGCGTGGTCCATGCCCGGCAGCCACAGCGCCTCGAAGCCCTGCATCCGCTTACGCCGGGTCAACGCGTCCATCAGCGTGTGCTCGAACGCGTGGCCCATGTGCAGCGAGCCGGTGACGTTCGGCGGCGGGATGACGATGGTGAAGGGGGGCTTGTCGCTGTCGGCGGAGGCCCGGAAGTGCCCGCCGGCTACCCACTGCTCGTACCGTCGCTGCTCTACCTCACCGGGCTGGTACTGGCCGGCAAGGGTCGGGGCGTCGGGGCGTCGGGCATCCAGTCTCTCGGTCACCGGACAAGTCTACGGAGGGCTTCCGCAGACCTGACGTGCGCCACCTGCCGTTCGCGTACGGTGTCGGCTATGTCCGACGCACATCTCACCGAGCGGTCGCGCGATGGCGGCCGCGAGCCGGTCGAGCTGACCGAAGAGCCGATCCAGCTGAGCACGCGGGACTCTGGAGGCGACCCCGACGAGCGGTCCAGCGGCTGGTCACGCCGCCGCAAGATCGGTTGGACGGTCGCTCTGGTGGTAGGTCTCGCCGGAGCCGGCGTGCTGGGTGTCGCTGGGTGGCGGGTGGCGCAGCAGAAGGACACCCAACTGGCGTCACCCGATCGGGTGGCTGGTCTGACCCGCGACGACAGCGAGCGGGCGAAGAGCACCGCCGACTATCTACGCAGCGGTCTGGCGGCGAACATCGAACTGGACCGCAGTTTCGGCACTGTCTACCGCGACCCGGCCGACGACAAGCGCTCCGTGCTCATCTTCGGGGGCACCACACTGCTCTGGCAGCCGGAACGGGACCTGGACAGCCTCTTCCGCCTGATGTCTGACGAGACCGGTGCGGTGAACGGTCTGCGGGAGCTGCCCGCAGGTGACCTCGGCGGGGTGCTGAAGTGTGGCAGCACCAGCGGCGAGGGCGGGGACTTCGCGGTGTGCGGCTGGGCCGACCACGGCAGCGTGGTGATGGCAATGTTCCCGGGCCGGTCGGTCGGCGACGCCGGTGGCCTGCTGCGCACCCTCCGCGACGGTATGCAGACCCGAGACTGACCGGTCACCGCGGCTCCCCCGCACTGGACCACCGACCCGCGGGTCGGCTGCCTGGGTGGCCGCAAGATCGCGCAACATCCTGGTTGTAGTGGCCTCACGAGGCGCGGACACCACTACAACCAGGATCCAGCGTGACCTTGACGTCGGGCCCCCTGTTCCCGGCCTCGCCGGCCGTCCCGCCGGGATGTCAGAGGAACGGGGGCGCTCATGCAAGGAAAAAGGGAAATGCAGAATGGGCCACCCCCTGTCGGGGGTGGCCCATTCTGAAAGATTGTCCGGCGGCGTCCTACTCTCCCACACCCTCACGAGTGCAGTACCATCGGCGCTGGAGGGCTTAGCTTCCGGGTTCGGAATGTAACCGGGCGTTTCCCCTCCGCCATGACCGCCGTAACTCTATGAACATATCAAACAACCCCGGCACCACTACACGGGTGTTCGCTTGTTCAGAGTTGCACAGTGGACGCGTAGCAGCTTAGTAGTCAAGTCCTCGGCCTATTAGTACCGGTCAACTGAACCCGTTACCGGGCTTACATTTCCGGCCTATCAACCCAGTCGTCTAGCTGGGGGCCTTACCCCACAAAGTGGGTGGGATACCTCATCTTGAAGCAGGCTTCCCGCTTAGATGCTTTCAGCGGTTATCCCTTCCGAACGTAGCTAACCAGCCGTGCCCTTGGCAGGACAACTGGCACACCAGAGGTTCGTCCGTCCCGGTCCTCTCGTACTAGGGACAGCCCTTCTCAAGTATCCTACGCGCACGGCGGATAGGGACCGAACTGTCTCACGACGTTCTAAACCCAGCTCGCGTACCGCTTTAATGGGCGAACAGCCCAACCCTTGGGACCTGCTACAGCCCCAGGATGCGACGAGCCGACATCGAGGTGCCAAACCATCCCGTCGATATGGACTCTTGGGGAAGATCAGCCTGTTATCCCCGGGGTACCT